>CAZNWB010000107.1:0-11344 GCA_964576535.1 uncultured bacterium
GAAGTAGCTTGAAGTTCTTAGCCATTGATCAACCCCTCTTTCCTTAGGGTAGCGACATGCTCGTCATAGAGCTTATATCGGGTAGGGGTACGGTGCGGCTTTAGTGGCTTTACGCCAGGTCCTGCCTGCGCCCGTCCCCCCGGGTGATGGACGACAGCGATCCATGCCGTAGGTCTTCGGAGCCAGGTGGACCTACCGGTGCAGCCAGGACACAATTCGCCGCGACTGGAAGCCTTGGGGGCTTGTTTGCAAATGCCGGGGGCCAGATCAAAGCGGATGTCCGCCTCCGGTGGGCCAGTCCTGACCGGGCCTTCCCTGTGCTAATCCCGATCCGAAAAAAGCCGGGTGTTCTGGGTTCGACTCCCAGCCGGGTCACCACACCCCACTTATCTCACCTTCTCTCAGGAGGACGTTTCTGAGGCCAGAGGTCGTCTTTGTCGAGCCGCTTCTCTATCACTTGGCCCGAGACCCCGAATCGCCGTGCCAGCCAATCTGCAACGTAGGAGCGGGCAACATCCCCCGCCTTCTCCAGCGACAGGCCGGCACGTCCCGCTGCTCTCATGGCTTTTTGATATTCGGTGCGAAGTGGCTCCGCAGGAACCAGAATCAGCCCTGCGAACGTATATGCCTGCCACTCCAGCCATCCCCTGTCCTCCTCATCCATCTCCCGCTGGAAGCGCTTCCAGTCCTCCACCCGGCGAAACCGATGGCCTTGGTAGATACGCCGGTGAAGCACCGCATGGGCCAGTTCATGGGCCAGCGTGAATCGGTAGCGTGCCGGCCGGCGCTCGTAAACAAAGGCGTCCACCGTGATGGACCTTAGGTCGCTGGAGATGAACCCATCAACCTCGAAGGCCTCCTGAAGACCCGGGACCGGGATGATGTCGATCCGATAGCGAAACTCGACGATCTCCTCGATGGGGATCGGGATCGTTCCCTGCGGATGATGCGTACGGTGGAAATCCTCAGCCCGCCGGCGGAGAGCATCGTACGACAGGAATGGCGGGTGAAGACGCCCGGTCATCCCTACGCCCGCCGGATCATCTCGATCAGCTCGTTCAGCTTCTGCTCAGACACCTTCTGCCCCCGGAGGGTCCGGAACAGCAGCGGCAGGCGGGCGACCACGTCCCGTTTGCTTAGAATGTCCGGCGGAAGCTTCCCCCTGGAGGCTCGCGCTAGGTCGAAGAATTCATACCAGGTGTCACTCCCTCGACGGATCTTGAGGGCTTTCGCGTATTCAGCGAGCTTGGCCTCAGATTCGGGCGGGGGTAGGAGTCCCCGCTCCAGCTTACTGATGTTGCCCGGGTCGTACCCGTGTGCCTCGCAGAACTGGCGGAGGGTCACCTTCCGGCCGATCCGCAATTCCTTGAAGAAGGCGCCAAATGGGCTCTTGCTCATGGCCTCTCACCTCCATGTGTTGTTAAGAAAATACAACAACCATGAGAGGCTTGTCAAGGATCTGTTGACGCTGTCGCAGATCAGATGGAGAGATGAGCTTGGAAGCTGGTGGGAATAAGGGGAGGCTGGAGGAAAACGTCAAGACCGGAAGATCATCCACCCGGTACCAGACGGATCACCGGAGACGCTGCTCGATGCTTTCCCAGGCCGCAACGGGATCCCGGCCATCCAGGGCCACCTGTCGGATCATGTCCCGCAGAAGCCCTTGGGGCAGCCAGCCGATGCAGAGGGCCAGAAATTTCCGAGCTGCGTCGAGTTCGTCTGTGGCTCGATCTACAACCTGATCCATGGGGTCGTTCCTCCTGTGTTGTCTTCTGGGCCGTCCTCAACACCTCGGCAGCGCGCCTGCAGCCTCTGCTTCTTTCTCGGCATTCGCCACCCTCATCCCTCTCGCACCCCATCGGCGCCACGAGTCGTCGTGGGTGAGATTCCCGATCGCCGCAGGCGGAGACCATGCTCCCGACGCCAGAGGTTCTCGTAGGCGCGGGCCTCCTCTTCCCAGGTCTGCCCCCCCTGCGGATTGGCCCCGTGGCTGCTGACCTGCCACCAGTGGATCAGCTCGTGAACGAGGACGGCCTCAAGCTCCGGGAGGTCCTTGAGCAGCCCGGTGGTAACGAGGATGACGTTCTCCCGGGGAAGGTACGCGGCTGTCGTCAGGATCGCGCCTGCCTGCTGGCCCGTGTGGGCGAAAACGGCCTCCTCCAAGTGGTCCACCACCTCGAAGGAAGGTAAGCGGGTCAGGTCCGGAATAGGCTGGCCTGTCATGTCGGGCAGCGACAACGCCAACGTCGTGAGGAGGGCTAGCAGGTATTCCATGCCGCGTCCAGACCTCGCGTGGATGAACCAAAGGGTACCGTGTCGGGGCGGCCCTTGCCCCCGGGTCGGCCGACCGGATGACCGTGGTCCCATCCCGGAAGGGGATGGCGCGGGGACTGGCCTGCTCGGCCGGCGTGAAGGACGGGTGCCAGGAGCGCTCCCTCCCCAGTCTGGCTCTCCCGGAACTCCGTAGTCCCCCACGCACCGTCCCCGCACACCTCGTTCCCCTACAGGCTCCACCATGAAGCCGTATAATCGGCCACCTCTGGATGAGTAGCATCCACCGTGCCACTCGGCAAACGGGAGTCCACGGCTCCCCTTCCAGCCCAGGGAATCAGACCTCCGTGTATGCCCCCAATCCGAGACCGGCCGGACAAACGGCGACTGCGAGCAGACTTCGCAAGTTGCAAGACCATCTTCTATTCATAGCCTGCCACTGTCAGCCCGAGAGGCCCTGACTGCGCTGAGCCACATTGCGTATTCCTTGCACAGTCTGCCACTTTTGCACCGTTCACAACTGCGAATCCAAGACTGGTACTCCCTCCGGCGGACGCGTCATTCTTCGGGGAGCGTCCTTTCCAGGGGGGAGCGACTCCGGCTTGGCCTTAGGGGCCGTCAGGGGTATGCGGGAATCTGTGTTACCCGGGCCCCGCGTCTGGTGCCGGTTTTTCGTCGCAATTCAGCCCACCTTGTATTACTCTTCCGTGGTTTCAAACCCGGCGATGCCTCTGTCAATTCCTAGCCGGCGACCCTGACCCCTGGGTATCGCACGGTGATCAGAGGACACGCGTGACCCGAGTCGTGTCCTCCGGAACGAACGTCCGCCGGGTTCGCATAGGTTTCCCGCCGTTGCCGCCCGTTACGGCACGGCCGTTTTTCTTTCCGGCTCACGAGCAAGAGCATGAGCCGAGCCTGGTTCCGTCGCCAGGACGTTTGACGGTGACCGTCGTCCAGGCAGTCGTTCCGAAACGAGGGTAAGCGCATGCCGGCCTCTCTCCTCCTCGTCGGGTTCATCATTGCCGTCGCCCTGCTCTTCGACTACATCAACGGCTTCCACGACGCCGCCAACTCCATCGCCACCGTCGTCTCCACCCGTGTGCTCACCCCCATGCAGGCGGTCGCTTGGGCGGCCTTCTTCAATTTCGTGGCTGCCTTTGGCTTCGGCGTGAGTGTCGCCAGGACGATCGGCAAGGGCATCGTGGACCCTGCGGTTGTGGATCACTGGGTGATCCTGGCGGGGCTGACAGGAGCTATCATCTGGAACCTCATCACGTGGTACCTCGCCCTTCCCACCAGCTCCTCTCACGCCCTGATCGGGGGATTCGCGGGGGCGGCCGTGGTGAAGGGCGGCATGGGCGTCCTGGTTGCCCCCGGCTTGATCAAGATCCTGGTCTTCATCGTCCTGGCCCCTGTCCTCGGGTTCGCGGTCGGCTTCAGCCTGATGGTCGGCGTCGCCTGGATCTTCTACCAAACGCCACCCGGGCGGGTGGATGGGCTGTTCCGTCGTCTCCAGTTGCTCTCCGCCGCCGCGTACAGCCTCGGCCACGGCACCAACGATGCGCAAAAGACCATGGGCATCATCGCCATCTTATTGTATTCGTCCGGCTACCTGGGATCGGAGTTCTACGTTCCCTTCTGGGTGATTCTGGCGGCTCACGCGGCCATCGGCCTTGGCACCCTGGCGGGTGGGTGGCGCATCGTCAAGACCATGGGGATGCGGATCACCAAGCTGCAGCCCGTGGGCGGTTTCTGCGCGGAGGCGGCCGGCGCCCTGCTGCTGATCGGGACGGCGATCGGCGGCATCCCGGTCAGTACCACCCAGACGATCGCTGGCTCCATCATGGGGGTCGGCTCCACCCGACGCCTCTCCGCCGTGCGTTGGGGCGTGGCCGTCCGGATCCTCTGGGCCTGGATCCTCACCGTCCCGCTCTCCGCAGCCATCGCTGCCCTCGCCTGGTGGATCCTGCCCGGGTGATCGGGCGGGTGGCGGGGCGGGTGGAATCGCTTGACACGGGTCCTGGCATGTGATGCAATCGCTTCGCCTCTCGGACCAGGGAAGATCCGCGGACCCGGTCGTGCGGTCCCCCGGCGGCTCGCGGCCCGCCGCGGCACGCGCCTGGGCGGGAGGAGCGGCCAGATGCCCGGCCGCATCAGCCCGAGGTCACGGGGACCGACGGCCTACCCTGTGACGGCTCGACCGCGGATCCGTCGAGGGCAGGTTGCCCGGGACTGCGGCAAGCGGCGCTTCCCTCCCCGCCATCTCTCTCTGGTAGACTATCGCTGGTCCGCCCGCACGGGTGTCCGACCATGCTACTCGGCTCTGCCACGAACCCTCTAACTCTTCGTGATTCCGCGGGCCAGAAGCGGTCCAGGCCCGACCAGTCGGGGGACAATTCCGACCCCGGCAGCTCATCTCGAATGACGGTGGCGCGGCTACCCCGGGCCCGGGTCACCGGAATGGTCTGAAGACGGCGGGGGACGATGCGCATTCATTATTCCTACCAGGGGTCAGAGCAGGTCTTCGAGCGCGATACGACCCAGGTCATCGTCGGCCGGCCCGGCCAGGCCATGAGCGTGGACCTGGACCTCAGGCCCGACCATGCCGTCTCCCGCCCCCACGTGCGGATCTGGGTGGAAGGGGGGAAATACTGGATCGAGGATCTGAATAGTCTCCGGGGTACGCTGATCGGCGAGGAGAATATCAAGAGCAAGGGGCAACGGCAGCTCCACCCGGGGGACATGGTGCGGGTCGGCGACACGACCCTGCGGGTCCACATCCCGATCGAGGCGGCCGCCGACCGCCCCTCGCGCCTGGCCCCGTCTCCTTCAACCCGCCCTCCCCTCGAGATCGCGGCGGCGCTGGACGCCAGCATTGCCCCGTTCGTGGCCGTCGAGACCCCCAGCCCGGAGATGGCGCGACGGCTGGCCCTGCTGTATGAGCTGCCCTTCCATCTCGTGGCCGAGAAGGGACTGGACCGGCTGTTGCAATCAATTGTGGAACGCCTGGTGGAGGTCATCCCGGACGCCGCCCGCGGGGCAGTCCTCTTGCGGGATCACGGGACAGACTCCCTTCTCCTGAAGGCCTACGTCTCCCCCGGCCAGCCGGCCGTGAGCGAGACGTTGGCGCGCCGCGCCATGGCGGAAGGCAAGGGGTTCATCTGGCGACGCCGCGAGGGGGCCGAGGTGGGTGCCACCATCCTGCAGAACCGGATCGAGACCGGCATGTACGCCCCCCTGCTGTGGCAGGGAGAGCCCCTGGGGGTCATCTGCGTGGATAACCCGGAGCGCGAGTCGACCTTCTCCGACGGCGACTGGCGACTCATGCTGGCCGTGGCGCAGTTCGCGGCCATGGCGCTCGCCAATCATCAGTTGCAGGAAAGGTTGCGCCGCGAGTCGGAGGCCAAATCCACCCTGTTGCGCCAGTTCTCCCCGAAGGTCGCCGAGCGCCTCATGGGCCAGCACGGGCGTCCGCGGCTGGCCGCCCAGCGCGGGGAGGTGACGATCCTCTGCTCTGACATCCGGGGCTTCACCCGGCTCACCCAGGGCATGGAGCCCGATGCCGTCGTCGATATGCTGAACGCGTACCTGGCCCAGCTCACCCCGGTGATCTTCAAGTACGACGGAACGGTGGACAAGTACGCCGGCGACTCCATCCTGGCCGTCTTCGGGAGTCCCGAACCGGACCCCAAGCACGCGGAAAAGGCGGTGCAGGCCGCCGTGGAGATGCAGGGGGCCATGGGAACGCTGAACGCGGCGCGGAACAGTCAAGGGCAGGTCACCTTCGGCATCGGGATCGGCGTGCACTGCGGCGAGGTGGTGCATGGCTTCATCGGCTCCACGGACCGCCGGGACTTCACGGTCATCGGCGACGCGGTGAACCGCGCCTCCCGCTACTGCGATGGCGCCAAGGCCGGGGAGGTGTTGATCAGCCCGGCGGTGCATTCACGGGTCTGGAAGGTCGTCCAGGCGGAGCCGACGACCATCACCACGAAACACGAAGGCGCCCTGCCGGCATTTCGCGTGACGGGGTTGCAGGGGTGACAGACGTCCCTTCTTGACTTGACAGGCCCGAGACCAGACACCTAGATACCGCCCTAACTTCCCTCAGGAGGGGCTTGCGTGGCGTCTCCACGCGGAACCTGGATGGCGGCAGCCGGCCGGGGCGACCGGGACGACCGGCCGCGTGCTCGCAGCCTGCGGCTTGGCCGCGCCCTGACCTGGGGCTGGGTCCTCGCGGGGATGCTGCTCCTGCAGCCGCACCCTGCCACCGGGGCGCCACTCAGCAAACCCGAGGTCCTCAAGCTCGTCCAGAAGAAGGTTCACGAGCGCCGTCTCCTCGCCGTGGTGCGCGAGCTCGGGCTCGACTTCAAGCTGACGCCCGAGGCCTTGGAGGAGCTTCGTCGCGCCGGCGCCAGCCCGTCGCTCCTCCAGGGGCTGCAGCAATTCGCCGCGGGCGACGAACCCCGCCAGGGGACATCTCCCCCGCCAGCCACCCCGACCTCTGCCGGGCCGGAAGCTGCCACGGGCGGAGGGCCACGCGTGGAGAACCCGGCCTCCCTCCCCACGTCGGCCGCGCCCACGACCGGGGACGTCGCGGGCCCCTCAACCAACGCAGAGCCTCCGCCGCTCAGTGCCCCAGCCGCCGTGCCCCCTCCCCCGGAGCCACCCAGCCGGTGGGAGCAGATCAAGCCGCTCTTGGACAAGGCGCTCACCATGGCCAGCCAATCCGAGTACCGCGGCGCCCAGGCGCTCCTGGCCAAGGCCATGGAGATTGACCCGGCCGAGCCCCAGGTGTGGAAGGCCTTCAAGGAGATCGAGCAGGATCTCTTGAGTCGGGCCGAGACCTTCCTCGCCGACGGGCAGCTGCCCCGCGCTCTCCGGGAGTTCCAGTTCGTGATCAAGACCAACCCCGAGTCGGCCCGCGGCCAGAACGGCGTCGGGCTCGTCCTCATGCAGCTCAAGAATTACGAAGAGGCTGTCCAGGCATTCGACCGGGCCCTGGTCCTGGATCCCGGCAACGCCAGATACCGCCAGGCGCTCAACGACGCCAGGCGAATGCAGAAAGCGGCCAGTGCGCTGGAGGAGAAGGGGAAGGAGACCGTGAAGGGGATGCTGAACGAGCAACCCGGGAAGAAGCGGTGAGGATGAGGAAAGGACCGTGGCGATGAGAACGCGTGGAGCTGGCCGGAGCGGCCTGATCCTACTGGTGGCGGTGGTACTGGCCGGATGCGCCGCCGGCAGCGCCGAGTTCGAGCTGGGGCAGACCCTGACCCGGCAGCAGAAGTGGGACGAGGCCATTCGCGCCTTCGAGCATGCCATAAAGCTGGAGCCCGAGAACCGGGAGTACCGGGGCGCCCTGGCCCAGGCGCGCGAGGGCGCGGCGGAGCAGCAGCTCCGGAGCACCAAGGCGCTTGCCGGCGGGATGGGTCAGCTTGTCGAAGTGGACCGGGGCCTGGCTGGGGTGGAGCGGGCCCTGCAGTATGACCCCCAGCACGGCCCCTCCCTGGAGTTCCAGACCGCCCTGCGGGAGCGGCGCGGGGCCCTGCTCCGCCAGGAGGAGCAGCTCCTGGCCGAGGCGCGGGCCTTCGCCGGGGGCGAGGAGTGGGCGCAGGCGGACGGGGCTGTCACCCGCGTGCTCGGCATCAACCCGGGAAACGCGACGGCCCTCCGTCTGCGGGATGAGATCAACCTCAAGGCCGTCGAAAAGAGCGTCCGCCTCGCCACCCAGGCGGAGAGGGCGGAGGACTGGCGGGAGGCGGCGCGGTACTTTGAGGAGGCCCTGGGCCGCGACGCCGGGAACGAGGTCATCCGGGGCCGCCTCCAGGCCGCAAGACGAAAGGATGTCCCGAGCTATTACCTCGGGCGGGCCGGCGAGTTCGAGGCGGCCGGACAGGTCGAGGCGGCCTATGGCTTCCTGCGAACCGCCGCGAAGTACTGGCCCGGCGACACCGGGCTGCGGGACAGCATGGACCGGATGGCCCGCGAGGGGCGCCGGCGGCTCTACGGGGAGGCCCTCCGCTGGGCCGAGAATGACGACTGGGGAAAGGTGTACGCCGCGCTGAGCCAGGCGATGCAGGCCTTCGGCCCGGCCTCCAGCGTGGACGGCCAACTCCGCTCCCTGACCCGGGATCTCACCGCGAGGCTCTACGACCGGGCCATGGAGTTCGAGAATCAGAAACAGTGGGGCAACACCTTCCTGTGGTTCCAGTCGCTGCAGCAGGTGGATCCCCTGTATCGCGACACAGCCAACAAGGTCGAGCAGACCCGCGAGAAGCTGAAGGAGCGGGCGGCGCTCAAGATCGCCGTCCTGGATCTCGAGGCGCCCAAGGCCGCGCCCGATTCGGGATCCATCCTCTCGGGAAGCATCGTCAGCAATCTGTTCAAGCTCGGGCGCCGCGACTTCAAGGTCATCGAGCGGGAGGCCCTCCAGTCCGTCCTCAAGGAGATCTCCATCGGCCAGGCCGGGGTGCTGGACGTCGAGACAGCCAAGGAGATCGGGAAGATCGCGGGCATTGACGTCATCCTGGTCGGGCGCGTTCTCCAGTACCAGGTGGACCAGAACGAGGCCGCAGGAAGCAAGACGATTTCGGTCCAGGTGGGGACCCGCACCGTCCCGAACCCGGCCTATCAGTTCCACCTGGCGGCCGTCCAGCAGGGACTCAAGAAGGCCTCCGACCGACCCCCGCCCGAGACCATCCTGGAGCCCATCCAGCAACTCGTCACCTACAAGGTCGGGACGGTCACGGCCGTCGGCTACGTGAGCGTGTCCGTCCGGCTGGTGGGCGTGGAGCGGGGCGACATCCTGCTGGCCGAGAAGATCGACGAGGAGGAGACCTTCCGCCACGACTACTCCGAGGGGGTGGAGGCCGCCGGCGTCCAGTCCGTCCCGAAGAAAGTCCCCATCCCCACCGAGGTGCTCAACCGGGGCACGGAGAAGGCGGTCGGCCGGATCGTCCGGCTCATCTCCAACCACTACGGAAATCGCCAGGAGTATTTCCTGCGGCTCGGTCAGGAGCTGCAGCGGCGCCGACAGTTCACGCGGGCCGTGGAAGAGTTCATGAACAGCGTCGCCAGCGCGGAACTGGTGGGGAGCGGGGGCCAGTTCGCCAGCCAGGCGCAGGCCCGCGTCGAAGAGCTCCTCCGTCAGTAGGCGTCGGGGCAGGCGAGGGGGTCCTCGCCCCCCGCAGCCCGGGGGAGACACGGGCCCTTCGCATCCGGGCGGCAGACCGGTCGCGCCCCCCGCCCTCCAGGAGTTTCCCCGGTGAGCGGCGTACCCGAGCGCATCGGCAAGTACCGGATCGTCGAGGCCATCGGCCGCGGCGGGATGGGGAGCGTCTACAAGGCCCACGACCCCCTCCTGGACCGGATGGTGGCCATCAAGGTCATGGCCGAGGGGACGGATACGGGGGAAGAGTCCCGGATCCGGTTTCTGCGCGAGGCCCAGTCGGCCGCCCGCCTGAATCACGCCAACATCATCACCATCTACGAGCTGGGCGAGGACCAGGGCCGGATCTTCATCGTGATGGAGCTCCTGGCGGGAGAGCCCCTCTCCCGCTCCATCAGCCGCGTCCCCCCCCTGCCCCTGCGCCGCCGGCTGACCCTCATGCTCCAGATGTGCGAGGGGCTCGCCTTTGCCCACCAGCACGGCGTCATCCACCGCGACATCAAGCCCGGCAACATCTTCCTCCTCGACACCGGCCAGGTGAAGATCCTGGATTTCGGCATTGCGCGACTGGCCAGCTCCGAACTGACCCGGACGGGGATGCTGATGGGCACCCCGAGCTACATGTCCCCCGAACAGGCGCGGGGGCAGCGGAGCGACGCCCGCTCCGACATCTTCTCCCTGGGCGTGGTCTTCTACGAGCTCTTGTCCTGGCAGAAGCCCTTCCCGGGCGACGACTACTTCGAGATCCTGGAGAAGCTGCGCTCGCTGGAGCCGCGGTCCCTCCGCGAGCTGGCGCCGACCCTCCCGCCGGCCCTCGTCGGGGCCGTGCACCGCATGCTGGCCAAGGACCCGGAGGCGCGGTACCAGAGCCTGGAGGCCCTGCGGGCGGACCTGGCGCTGGTGCCGGACCCGCTGCCGGCCGACAGCACCGCCGATCTGCGCGAGGCGGTGGACCGGAGCTTTGCCGAGGTTGCCCGGCTCCAGCGGATGCTGGTCAGCTCCGTCGGCGCCGCGGCGCTGGGGGAGGAGACGCTCGCGGCGAGCGATGCCGTCGCCGGCGGTGGCGGCCTGGAGGCGACCCTCCAAACGCTGGAGCGCGAAACGGACCGACTGCGGACCCTGGCCAGGACCGTCGAGCGGCTGGATGCGATGGTGGCGCGGGGCGTCGCCGCCTTCGAGCGCAACGATCTCGACGGAGCCACGGCCGCCTTGGATGCGGTGCTCAGGGAGATGCCGGAGCACCAGCGCGCCCGGGAGTATCGCGAGCGTGCCCGGCTCGAACAGATGCGGCAGCGCACCTTCCGGTCGTTGGAGGCGGCCCCGCCGACGGCGAGGCCCTCCGCCGACGGGCCGACGCTGCCGGCAGGCGATGCTCTCCCGGTGTCGCAGGGAGCGGGACGGACCGCCGGGACGACCGAGACGGAGAGGGGCCCGGGTGAGGTCCCGCCCTCCCCAGGAACGGTCACCCCGCCGGGTCGCACGATCCCCCCGCCGACCTCCAGGCGATGGCTGCCCCTGGTGGCGGCGGGAGGCCTGGCGCTGGGTGCCGCCCTCGGAGGGTATGTCTTGGTCTTCCGCCCTTCCGCTCCTCCGCCGCCCTCGACACCTGTGGAGCAGCCGGCTCCCCCGCCCCCCGCGGCACCAGCCCCGGGCGCCGACACCAATGTCTCCGTGCGACCACCTGCCGGCAAATCCCCGGCACCTCGCCCTCAGCTTACCCCCGAGCAGAGCAAGGTCATCGAGGACGCCCTGACCCTAGCGCAGTTGTTCCAGACCCGCGGGGATAACGAGCGGGCGCTGCGGGAGTACCGGCGGGTCCTCGCCCTCGATCCCACCCACACCCAGGCGCGCCGGGGTGCGGCCGAGACCGAACGTGCCCTGAAGGCCAAGCGCTGATCCATCCTC
>CAZNWB010000108.1:0-277 GCA_964576535.1 uncultured bacterium
AACAAGAGATGAAAACTCCGATCACCAGAGATGACGTTAATTACGCCCTGACGCCATCCCTTTGGGACTTGGGAAACCAAGTGCTCTACTCGCTCTGCGAGCATCATCCCAAACATGATCGCGGAGAGGCAATCATCGCCAAGGTGTGGCTCATCGGAAGATCATATGCGGCCGCCATCGAGCGGCGGAAGAACGCCAAAGACTCCTCTGACGACTTCTATGAAACGACCGTTGTAGAGAAGATCAGGAAATCCGCCTTAGACGAATGGCTATCCTG
>CAZNWB010000108.1:287-11342 GCA_964576535.1 uncultured bacterium
GCCAAGTCGTCGCCGTTCACAAGCGTCTGATGGACCTGTTCACCGACATGACCGGCCTAGAGAAACGGGCTCTGGCGAGCAAGTACCTTCACTTCCACCGGCCAGACCTGTTCTTCATCTACGATAGCAGAGCAAAAGGTGCGGTTGGCAAGGCAACTCCATCCATCAGGAAGATCGCCAGAATCGAAGCAAACCCGGCTGACCACGAGTATCTCACCCTAGTCCGACGCTGCCAATGGATCAGGGACGATGTAGTACAGCGTTTCAACACACTGCTGACGCCTAGACAAGTGGATAAGATACTCTTGAGGATCACGGACAGAATGAAGAAGGCTCGAATTAGAGGGTCCACGGGACGGGCTACCGCGCGCCAGTGACCCGCGCCGTTAGGACCGGACAGAAGGAATAGAATGAGTGGGGTTCGCGCCGCAACGATTGTCGCTGGTTTGCCCGCCGCGACGGGGAGTACTTCCACCGCCTCTTAGCTTCCGCCCCGAGTGAACCAGGTCACGGCATTCATTTTCATGGCGAGGTCCTGATTCGGGAGGTGGGTCATGACTATGCCGCTGCCACGATTGACGCTCGGCGGATGAGCATGGACCTCAAGAAGGCCTTGGCCACGACCTGACCCGCGCCACCCATCCGCAAGCCGACCGCCGACAGCAGAGAGGCCGAACCACCCATGCATCCGCAGATTGCGCAGATTTTCCCAGGAGGCTTTTGACATCTGCGAAATCTGTGAAATCTGTGGTTAAATTCTTCGCCGGGCCTTGGCGTCTTGGCGGTTCACATGTGCTTTCCGGGCGCGGTCTCCTGGACCCGGCGCAGCGCCGCCATGCTCACCGGTCCCATCAGGACACCAAGGGCCAGGACGCCGAAGGCCGGTCCCCACTGCCAGGGAAAGGCGGACTGAAGCCGGTCCAGGAGAAAGCCGACGGCCGCGGGCGCCACGGCGGCCGCCAGGAACCCGACGCAGGACTGCACCGCCAGCGTGGCCCCCAGCGCCGACGGCTCGGCCAGTTCGGTGACGCCGGTGGACAGGGCCCCGGATTCCGAGGTCACGAAGATCCCGTACACCGCCGCCACGGTGAGGATGGCCCAGAGCGGGGCGGTGAATAACCACCCGATCGTGAGGGAGCAGGCCGCACTCAGCGCCTGCGACACCACGATAATCCGCACGCGTCCCCAGCGATCCGACGCCCAACCGCCGACGACGTTCGACGCCGCGCCCACCAGCAGGACTCCCGACGCCAGCGTGGCGGCCAGGCTGCTTGCCTCGATTACACTGGATCCCCGGCGGATCAGGACACCGGCCAGGAAGGGGGGCAGCCAGGCGCGCATGCCGAACAGTTCCCAGTTGTGTGCAGAATACGCCCCGATCATCCAGAGGGCCGGCCTGTTCTTGAAGACGCGAGCGTCCAACAGGCGCGGGCCGCGCCCAGAGCGGACCCGCGGAGGCGGAGGGGCTGGCGACAGGACGGCGGCGGCCAAGGCGGCAGCCAGGAGCGGCCCCGCGGCCGTGACCCCCATTGCGATTCGCCAGCCGGTGAGAAGGGCCAGGTGGCCGGTGAGTGCCAAGGAGATCGCGGATCCCAAGCCGAAGGCACTGGCGTAACAGGCGATGGCAAGGCCCCGCCGCTCCGTTGCGAACCGCTCTGCCACCAGCCGCATCCCGGGAACGTACGTCCCGGCCAGACCGATGCCTCCCAGGGCGCGGAGAACTGTTGCGGAACGGAACCCATCCGCAAAGAAGGCGAACGCCACTCCCGCCAGCCCGGCCCACACCGCAGAGCCGAGATAGATGGTCCGCGTGTCCATCCGATCGGTCAGGCTCGCCAGGACCAGGACGGCCAGGAGGTAGCAGGCCTGGTACGCCGAGAAGATGAGGCCCGCCTGGCCATGCGACATTCGCCACTCGGCCTGGAGGATCGGCAGGATCGCCGTGTAATTCAGGAAGACCAGCATCGTAGCCATCTCGCACACGCAGATGGCTCCCAGCCAGACCGCATCCGTGCGCCGCATCACCCCATCTCGCCGGGAACGGGACGGTGTTCGGATCCTTCGGCTTCCAACCGAGGCCCCCAGTCCTGAGACTGAACGCCTTCGCTTGAGGCAGGCTGAACAACCGCCCTTGTACACCAATCCGGGCGCCGGGACAATCTCTCCCTCTCCAGCATGCCAGAGGGAGGAGCAACCGAAGATCTGCCCGATCGGACAACCGGAAAAAAGGTGACACGATCACGAAAGGTGTGCTATCTTTCAGCAGCGACGGAGCGTGGACGTATGGCCGGTGTGACCCGATTTGGCGTCTCCCTGGATGAATCGCTGCTGGCCAAGTTCGACCGAGTCATCGGCCGGAAGGGGTACACGAACCGGTCCGAGGCCATCCGGGACCTGATCCGCGATAATCTGGTTCGAGAGCAATGGGAACTGGGGACGGAGCAGGCGGTCGGCACGATCACGCTGGTCTACAGCCATGACGTGCCCGACCTGTCCGACAGGCTGACCGACCTGCAGCACGCCCATTACCGGTCGATCATCTCTGCGCTGCACGTCCACCTGGACCCCCACCATTGCTTGGAGGTCCTGGTCCTCCGGGGCAAGGCCAAAGACCTCAAGGCGATTGCCGATCGGCTCATCGGGACCAGGGGGGTGAAACACGGAACCTTCTCGGCGACAGCCGAGGGGCGGGCCCTGGCGTGATTCTGCCTGGGTTTTCTTTTGTCCGTTCGTAGCACGATTATATAGTTCGTGGCATCTGACTCTCTCCGGGGTCGCCGCGAGATGTCGGTGAGCGGGCACGGATCCGACTCCGCGATCCCCGGACAGCAACGGAGGATACGCCCGTGCACATCCCCGACGGATACCTCGGGCCTCCGACCTACCTCGCCGCGTATGCGGCCTGCGCCCCGCTCTGGGCCATAGCGTCCCGCCGGGTGCGGGATGCCCTGTCGGCCCGCCGGGCGCCGCTGCTGGCAATCTCCGCGGCCTTCAGCTTCCTGGTGATGATGTTCAATGTCCCGCTACCCGGGGCCACCACGGGGCACGCCGTGGGTGGCGTCCTGATCGCCATCGCCGTGGGCCCGTGGGGCGCCATGCTCTCCGTCACGATCGCCCTCGTGATCCAGGCGCTCCTCTTCGGAGACGGCGGGGTGACGGCCATCGGCGCCAACTGCTTGAACATCGCCTTCGTGATGCCATTTGCCGGATACGGCGCATATCGCCTCGTCTCCGCCCTCTTCCCATCGGATCGGGGAAAGGCCATCGCAGCCGGAATCGGCGGATGGGTCGGCTTGAGCTGTGCCGCCCTCACCACCGCCGTCATGTTCGGGATCCAGCCGCTCCTGCACGCCGGCCCCGACGGGCGGGCGTTGTACGCCCCCTACCCCTTGTCGGTGGCTGTTCCCGCCATGCTCTTCCCGCATATGCTGGTGTTCGGGGTGGCAGAGGGACTGATCACCGGCCTGGTGGTCCAGTATCTTCAACGCTCGCAGTCCGCGTGGATCCTGCGGGGCGCGACGGCGGAAGGCGCGCGATGAGGGAATACCGGAAGCTCTGGATCGCCCTGGCCATCCTGGCGCTTCTCTCCCCCGTCGGGTTGTATCTTCCCCGGATCATGAATGCGGGGGCCGCCTGGGGGGAGTGGGGCGTGGACGAGATCAAGCAGATGATCGGCTACGCGCCGCCCGGAATGGAGAGGACGGCGAATCTCTGGAGGGCTCCGCTTCCTGATTATGCCCTCCCGGGTCAGGAGAACGCGCCGCTGTCCCGCCTGAGCCTGTCGTACGTCCTCTCGGCGTTCTTGGGAATCGCCGTCTGCGGCGGGGGGGGATACCTTCTGTCCCGCTGGGTGACCGGTAGCCGGCCGACGCCTCGGGCATGAGCGACATCAGCCGGGAACAGGCCTTCGCCGAGATCGTCGCGGCGCGCGGTCTGCCCCCGCCGGGACGGACGTCCGCCGACCAGACCCTCCGGCAGATCGCCGCCTTCTTCTCCGCCAGCCTCTTCCGCGAGGAGATCGCCCGCCGTCCGGGCATCCTCCAGGGCGTGGACGCCAGGGCCCGGCTGCTGGCCGCCCTGGTCTTCCTGATCAGCGTCAGCCTGGTGCGGTCCATCCCGGGCCTGCTGGCGCACGCCGTGCTTCCCCTCATAGCCCTCGGCCTGTCGCGCATCCGGCCGGCGGAGTTCCTGCGGGCGGGATTCCTCCTGGCCCTCGCCTTTTCCGCCCTGATGGCGGCCCCCGCAACGCTGAACGTCGTGACGCAGGGTGAGGTGGTTCTGCCGCTGGTCCTCCGGACGGAGGAGTGGCGGTACGGCCCCTACCTCCTCCCCAAGGTGATCGGCATCAGCCGGGAGGGGCTGCTCACGGCGGCCACCTTCCTCCTCCGGGTGCTCTCGTCGGTGGCGGCGGTCCTGTGGCTGACCCTGGCGACGCGCTGGGTGGATCTGCTGCGCGCCCTCAGGTCCCTCCGGCTCCCCGCGACCTTCCTCCAGATCGCCGGGATGACGGTCCGGTACCTCCACGTCTTCCATCGGCACTCCGAGGAAGTCCACCTGGGGAAGAAGAGTCGCTCGGTCTGCCGGACGCCCCGAGCCGCCGAGCAGGCGTGGGTCGGATCTCGCATCGCCAACGCGTGGGAGCGCGGCCTGCACCTGATGGAGGAGGTTGCCAACGCCATGACCGCCCGGGGCTTCCGGGGCGAGGCGCGCTTCCTGCCGGACGCCCGATTCCGCAGTCCCGAGTGGGCCCTCCTGGCGACGGTCGCGCTGTTCTGCATCGCCGTCCAGTTCGCCTGAGGGCGCGTGGGGTCAAGGACAGTCATGCCGCCGCTCTTCGAGCTCACCGACGTCCACTACGCCTACGGGAAGGACATCCCGGCCCTGTCGGGCGTGTCCCTCGCCGTCGTCCCCGGCGAGCGGGTCGCCATCCTCGGCCCGAACGGCTGTGGCAAGACGACGCTGCTGAGACTGCTGGCCGGTCTACTCTTCCCGCAGCGGGGATCCTACCGTGCCTTCGGGCGGGAGATCACGGAGGCGCTCCTGTCCCGGGATCCCTTCGGGATCTACTTCCGGAAGGAGGTCGGTATCGTTTTCCAGAACACCGACGCGCAGCTCTTCAACCCGACCGTCGAGGACGAGATCGCCTTCGGCCCCCTGCAGTGGAATGGGTCGTCGGAAGCCGTCCGCCAGCAGGTTTTGGAGGCCATGCGGACCTTCGGCCTGCGGGATCTCGCCCGGCGACCCTCCTTTGCCCTTTCCGAAGGGGAGAAGAAGAAGGTGGCCCTCACCTCCGTCCTGGTCATGAACCCCCAGGTCCTCTTGCTGGACGAGCCGACGGCCGGACTGGATCCCCGCAGCAGCCAGGCCCTCGTGGACCTCATCTGCGAGGCGGGGAGGCAGGAGCGAACGGTCCTCACCGCCACCAACGACCTGCACATCGTGGGGGACATCGCGACCCGGGTGCTCATCCTCGGGGAGGACCGCCGGATCCTGGCCTCCGGCGCCGTCGAGGAGATCCTGCGGGACCGGCGGCTCCTGCTCTCCGCGAACCTTGTCCACTCCCACCGGCACGCCCACGGGGACCTCTGGCACACCCATGACCACGCTCACCCAGCGTCCCCGGTCCATGTCCCAGAGGGCGACTGACCCGACGGGATTCCGGGCTCAGCGGCGAGCCTCTCCCGCGTTCGCCTCGATCCAGCGGATGAAGTGCTGAAGGGTGGGAAATGTTGCTGCGGGCAGAACGGCCCTCAGGGCCTGGTCATTCGTCGTCGGAAGCCAGGCGGCCCCCAGGGGGATGACGCCGGCCTCCCTGGCGGCCTCCATGTCTGACGGTGCATCCCCGACGTAGGCCACCAGGTGGGGCGCGGTCCCCCATCGGGCCAGGACCCGCCGGATGGCCGCGGGCTTCACGCTCCCCTCGGGCGAGCCAGCTTCCATCGCATCAAATGACTCCGCCAGGTCGAGATGCTTCAGGGTCAGGTCGGCGCTGTGGGGGCCCTTCCCCGTGACGATCGCCAGCTTCATTCCCCGCGTCCTCAGCCGGAGGAGGGCATCCTTCATCCCAGGGATGGGCCGGGCATGTTCCGGGAGGGATTCTCGATACGCGGCGAGGTAGGCCCGGAGACAGGCTTCCCACCGGTCCGGAACCAGCCGCTGGATGATCCCCTCCTCACTGGGGCCAAAGAGCCCCGCGATCTCGTCGTCCGTATACGCCCGCGCCGAAAAATCCTTCATGGCCCGGCGGAATGCCACGAAGCAGGCTGGGAGCGTGTCGCCCAGCGTCCCATCCAGATCGAAGATGATTCCTTGGAGTCTCATGGCGCGGCTGGGTGAAGGAGCGTGACGGACTCCGTCGCCGAATCCTTCACGAACACGACGCTGCTTTCCGGGAGAGAGCGGTTACGAGGAAGGGACTATACCAGATGGACGGCCTGGATGTAATGGGCGTGGAGATCACTCGCCCCGATATCCACGGAGCCACCATGTGAGAGCAACCCAATGAGTTTCCTGGAGAAGCACATGCCCTGCCACCTTTTGAGAAGTTTTTCTCAGCAGCGGTCGAGCCGTGCGCTTTCCTTGGACAGGTCAAAGATTCTTCCTCGTTGACAATCAATTCTGCGATTGCTAGTACTCGATTCGCGCGCCGCCTCCTGGTGGCTGCACGGGAGAATGGGAGAGGTGTCTTGGATGGGAGGGGGCATGCTTAGGAGGCTACTCTGCACACCGGCGCTGGTGGTGGCACTCTGGGTAGGTGGTATCCCTGGCGCAGAGGCCTCCTGCGCGGGCAGCGTTGTCTTGATCGCAGTGCGACCCTCTGTCTTCGGAGAGGCGATCCCGGTTACCTGGCAGATCGATCCCCCGTGCGATGTCATCGAGAGTGGCCTGCTATTGGGCAGTCACCCGACGACCCTCTCGCCCGTGGGCCAACCGATCTACGGCCCCCGCACCATCTATCAGCAGGAGATTCCCGTGGCCGAAAGCGGCGAGTACTACGTCGCGGGGTATGCCCGCGACGAGGCGGGGGACAGCATCCAGTCCCCCCTTCAGCTTGTCGTCGTCGCAGTGCCCCCGCCGCCGCTCCCCGGTCCCCACGGCTCCCACGGCGCCCCGCCCTTTTACACTGGCACCGACGAGGATTTCCTGCGGCCTGCCGGGCAACCCCATTACTCCGCCCTCCGCAAGGGAACCTCGACCCAGACCGGCGTCTGGAACGCCAGGACGCCTTACTGGTTCGGAGACACCATGCGGGTGGGTTCCTCGACCCGCCGTGACGAGGTGCTGGCCCAGCAGGACGAGGTGGTGTTGAATGGGATCAGCGTGCCGATCGCCCCGGCTGCCGTCGCCGTCGCGCTCGATGGGCTCGACCAGGTCACGTTTGCCGGGTATCCCCGACTGGGGCTATACGTCGTCGCGTGTAGGGCGTCGACGGACCCGTGGGGAGGGATAGTCACCTCGTGCACGCCATCATACAATCCCTCGTTCCCGACCCTGGGAGTCTTCTTCGAGGACACACTCTGGGGATCCTTCTCAGGCTCCGCCGACTCCCGGGTGACCTACTTCATCCCGCGGCCTCCAGCTGGGAAGCAGGTCGGGAATGCCCGGCTGCGGGCCTATGCGAGCGTTACGCGGGGGGATTACTCGGGCTTCCGCCTGAACGGCAAGGCGCCCACGGCCATCGAGGTGGTCTTCTGTAGCCCGGCGCCTAACTGTACCTTATGGGTCACCTGGGACTTCACCGAGGAGGCGCGCGCCCTCGCGGCCCAGGGCGGGGGCACGCTGGAGCTAATCCCGGATCCGATTCCCCCTACCGTCCTGGGGCCAGACTTCCGCAGTGCCAGCTACGTCCTGTGGCTCAACGTGGATTACCCCTGGCGGCATGGCGCCGGCGGAGTCGGTGATCTCAGGGTAACGTTTGAGGAGGAGTGCGCCAAGGGGCTCGAACTCGAGGTGGATCCCACGTCCATCCGCCCGGAGCTTCCTGCCGTGAGCACGATCCCCGCGTTCCTCAGGAGCGTCCTATCCAGGGCCACCGTCACGGCCCGGGTAAAGAGCTGCCCGCCCGAGAGTGGCGCACCGCCGGCGAGCGTGGAGGTCACCTTCGAGGTGCTGGGCCCTGCCTCGGGCACGCCGGAAGCCGGAGGCCATGCCCGCGGGCACGCCGAGCCACGGCCGGAGCGGGCCTGGGGGAGCTTCGACCGGCCCAATGGCCCCAAAAGGTCCCACTGCACGGTGAGAACCTTTGACGCCCAGGGGATGGGGTCCTGCGAGGTGCCTGTGACGTATCATCCTTCCGAGGTGAACGGGAATGAGAAGATCACCGCCCAGGCGACTGGGTTCCCGGACGCCAGAAAAGATGTCATGGTGGAAGTTCCCAGCCTGCAGAACCTCGCCGCGATCCAGGCCAACTTCTTCCGCCTGGTCGGCCAGACGGCCACGCACCCCGACAACCACTGGGGCACACCCAGTACAGTGAGGAACATTCAGCTCGTCGCGCTTGACTTCGCGGATCTCACCTGTGATGAACCTGGAAACTGTAGCATCTTGAGAATTAATGACCTGAGTCTCCGCTGGGGCGGGCTTTTTGATATCTGCGGCACCTGGAATCCGGCTGACACGTGCCCTCCCCTGACCTCCCCGGACAGAGGGGGCCACTTCTGGCACCGGACAGGGACGAGTGTGGACATCGGCCGGACGGCGTGCAGGGGACTGATCCCGGAGGGGGCCAGTGCGCTTACAGACTGTCCGCCTAGCGAGCGCGTGAGTATCCCTAGACGAGTCATTGCGGATATCTGTTTTGGACGGGACAGGGCCACGATGGTTCCGGAAGCTAACTACCACTGTGAGTGGGATCAGTAGTGAGGGAAAAATCATGCGGAAAGCTCGAAGAATCCTCGTATGCCTTGTGGTAGTGTTGTGCCAGGGGACTCCTGTATGGGGTGGTCCAGTTCCTTCGCCTTTGCAAGGGGTTACCTTAGGAACGAAAGTCAGCAAGGATGACCAGACCGGCATTCTTACTTACCGGTATCGGGTCTTTAGTCCCGTTGCCAACGATGGATCGATTTGGCATATCGATATCGAAATCAGCCGAGGTCCGACCGATGCTCTATTGAGCCGTGAGGGGCTCCTCAATGGCCCGAGGTACTTGCGCCACAGTTCGGAAGATGCATTTCAGCGGATCCCGATGGTGCCTGTGGGGATTTCAGGCCCAAAAGGCTGGCTATCTAGTCTGGGCTTCACCGAGAATCCTCCTCGTGGATTTGCTAGTTGGGGAGGCATAGAGGATTCTTCTCTCATTCTCCCGGGGCGCATCTTCGAGGGCTTTCAATTGACCTCCTATGGACTCCCCGGGATTCGCTCTGTCGAGATCCAACCGGACATCGATTGGGATAATGTCCCGGACGAGTTTTCCACTCCTGAAAGAGCTAGGCAATTAAGAGACAGCCTCATCTTTTCCACGAAGACTATCGGGCCCAAGGCGCCACCCCAGACCTTCGTCCCCCTGGAGTTCCTGAACTACCTCATTTCCCTCGTCCACGATAGCCGCCAGCAGGGGTGGGTGAGAGAGGCCAAGGAGGCCAAGAAGCTGCTGCAGGACCTCCTGAAGGCCAAGCGCCGCCTGGAAGCCGGCGACCCAGGGAAAGCGCGCAGCGCGCTGAAGGAATTCCTCGAACGGGTGAAGCACGAGGGGTGCCGGGGCTTCCACTGCCCGAAGGGCAAAGCCCTCACCAGCGAGGCCTACGCCCTCCTCTACTTCAACGGGAAATTCCTCCAGGCCAAGCTCCCCAAACCGCCGGGCGACCGGGACGACGATCGCGACGACGACTAGGCCGGCTAGGCCAGCCGCCCTCGCGCCCATCCCCATGACATAGGGGACGATGCATCCTCGCTGTCCTTACTCCGCAGGGAACTGCTTCCGTCCTGCCCCTTCCGGATCGGACCGCTCCGCCGCAGTCAGCAGCAGGCCCGGTTGCATTCCCGCTGGCCGTCCCCTGTACTCCTGCCTATGGGTAAGATCCCTGGTAATGGAGTAGCGCAGCCGAGTGCGCCACAGAGCCCCCCTGTCGGCACCGTTTCGAAGACAGGTGTGAGCCCTGGCCAAACAAGTGAAACAAGTGAACTACGTCCCCTTCCCGTCCCCTACCCATGTGCGGGTAGACGGGGATCCGAGACACCGCTGGGTCGCCGGTGTGATTACGCCGGGTGGGACGCTGGCGTAACCAGGCGGGCCAGGTCGGCGGCGGCGGCGGCCGTGGCGGTGGCGACTTGGGTGAGGAACGGGAGGTCCAGGGTGTCCAGCGTGTCGCTGGGCTGGTGATAGTGGGGATTCCTCAGGAAGGCCGTGTCCGTGATCATGACGGCGGGAAACCCGACATCCCAGAACGGGGCGTGGTCGCTCAGGCGGACGATGGGCAGGAGGTACCCGTTCCATGCGACTACCAGCGTCTCCACCGGCAGGGCGGGAACGGCGCGACGGGCCGACGTCACGAACGCCTCCACGAGGGTCCTGGACCGCTTGTTGCCCACCACCCCGATGAAATCCCCCGTCCTCCGGCCGCGCACACCGTGCGGAAGACGCTGCCGCGGACTGGTAAAGCCCACCATCTCCAGGTCCAGGACACCGACGATCTCCCGCCCCTCGCGCCGGGCCTGGCGGGCGAAGCGGCGGCTCCCCTGGTACCCGTACTCTTCCAGGGTGAAGCCCACGAACTGGAGCGTCCGTTCGAAGCGTCCCCGGGCAAGCAGGCGTGCGATCTCGAGCATCGCGGCCACGGCGCTGGCGTTGTCGTCGGCGCCCGGGGTCCCCGGCTTGGTGTCGTAGTGGGCCACGACCAGCACCTGCTCCTGGGGGGCCACGGTCCCCACATGGGTCCCGACGATATTGCGGAAGACCTCGCCTTCGGCCTGAAACGTCTCATCCGCGACCGCCAGTCCCGCCTTCCGGAGTTCGCTGACGACGTAATCCGCGGCGGCGTTCAACGCCCGCAAGGTGGTATACGGATCCCGCGGCCCCACGAGGACCTCAAGGTCCGTACGAATCCGAGACTCCGAGAG
>CAZNWB010000109.1:0-6893 GCA_964576535.1 uncultured bacterium
CTTCAGCAGTTCGGCGATGGTGGAGCCCGCCTTGAGGCCGGAGCCGGTCAGGGGGATGACGGTGGTGCCCCCGGCGGGAAGGCGCCCGGCCGCGGCCAGCTTCAACGCGCCGGCCGGCGCCACGGCCGCCGTCGGCTCAACGTACAGGCCGGCGCGGCCCAGGGTGAAGAGCGCCGACACGATCTCCGTCTCGGAGACGGTGAGGAGATCGCCGTCGCTCTGGCGGCACGCCTCCAGGATGGCCTGGGCGCGATCGGGTGCGGCGATCCGGATCCCCTCGGCAATGGTGGTCCCCGGCAGGGCGGCCGGCCGACCGCTCCATGCGGCGGCGAGGGGCGCGCAGGGCTCCGCCTGGATGCCGATCAGCCGGGGGAGGCGCGGGATCTCTCCCGCCTCCAGCAAATCCCGAAAGCCGAGATACGCGCCCAGGTAGAGGGTCCCATGCCCCACCGGGAGGATCACCTGATCCGGTGCGCGGAACCCCAGCTGCTCCCAGGCCTCGTAGGCGAAGGTCTTGGTCCCCTGGAAAAAGTACGGGTTGAAGACGTGGCTGGCGTAGTAGCTGTGCGCCGCTTCCTTCCTCGCGGCGGCGGCCACATCCTCCCGCGTGCCGGGGACCGGAACGACCTCGGCGCCATAGGTGGCGATCTGGGCGAGCTTGCCGCTCGAGGCCGACGCCGGGACGAAGATCCGGCAGGCGATGCCGGCGCAGGCGGCGTAGGCCGCGACGGCTGCGGCCGCATTGCCCGAGGAGTCTTCCACGCCCGCCCGGACGCCCAGCCGTTTCATGTGGCTGAGCATCACGCAGGCCCCCCGGTCCTTGAACGAGCCGGTGGGAAGGAGAAACTCCAGCTTCAGGTGGGATCCCGGAATGGCCGGCCAGGGCAGCAGGGGCGTGACCGCCTCCCCCAAGGTCACCACCTCACACTCGGGGGAAAGCGGCAGCGCCTCGCGGTAACGCCAGAGGCTCGGGGGACGATTGCGGATGGCCTCGCGGGGGAATGTCGCCTTGAGCCGCAGGTCAAACAGGCCGCCACAGGTACAGCGCCAGTGGAGGGTATCGGCGGGGGCCACCCCGTGACAGGTGGCGCAGATCAGTTCGGGGGGCATGGGGGGTCAGAGGACCTGCATCAACTCCTTGGCCTCGGCGTAGTTCGGGTCGATCTCCAGGGCACGCTTGCAGCAGCGCTGGGCGCCGTTCAGGTCTCCCAGTTCCTTCAGGCAGACCGCCTTGTGGTACCAGGACACCTTGGAGTTGCCGTTGTAGCGCAGGGCCTCGTTGAAGCAGGTGGTGGCGTCGCTGAACTTCCTCAGGTGCAGCAAGCAGATGCCGCGATGGTTCCAGGCGGTGAGCAGGCGGCTCGGGTCCCGCAGGTCCTTGATCCCCCGGTCAAGCTGGCCCACGGCCTGCTCGTACTCCTCCATGTGCAGGAGCGCCGCCCCCAGCTCGATGTAATGCTCCGGCTCGCCCCGGGCAGGCTGACCCGCCCGCGCCGCCCCCGAAGGGCGGCCCAAAGAGAGCAGGGTATCGGCCTGGAGGCTGAAGGCCAGGTCTTGGACGGTGGCCCCCTTGGCCGAGGGGCGGAACAGATGCGCCTTGATCCCCTTCGCCGCCAGCAGTTCCTGGAACTGCGAGTGATCCACGTCATTGGAGGAGCGCACCAGCAGGTCCGCCAGGAGACGGGACATCTGGGGTCCGCGACCCCGCTCACGCTCCGCAAAGCTCGCCCGGGTCTCGCCCTCCGTGGCGGCATAGCGATCGGTCTGGGTGAACAGGGCGTGGTTCAGTGCGCTGGGGGAGACGGAGAGATATCGGTACAGCCCGGCCCGGTCCTGTTCGGGTCCGCGGAACTTCCACCGGGCCTCCAGGTAGCCGGGAACGTCCGTGGCCAGGAGGCGGCCGGCGAAGGCCGAACCCAGGAAGCGGAACTTGTTCGGGCTCTCCAGGTGCTGGCGGGCCAGGGAGAGGAACAGGGCCAGATCGGCCCGAAGGCTGTACCGGTTGTTCTTCCATCGGGGCTGCCGGCCGGGTTCTATGACCACCACGTTCTCTCGCACCAGGTCCTGCATCACCCCTCGCACGTCCGTCAGGGGCTCTCGCACCTCCTTGGTGATGGCCTCCAGGTTGCGGGGAATCAAATCGAGGAGGGTCAGGAACACCTTGTCGCGGAGATAGACGTCCACCAGCCGCTTTCCCTGCAGGGCGGGATCGAGCCGCTTCAGTTCCCGGGCGATCACGCGCGACACCAGGTCGCCATGCGATGCCAGGACCGCGTATCCCGTCGGCTTCCGCCCCGTGAGGGTCATCTGGATCCAGTACATGTGGCCTTCGTGATAGACGAGGAAGCGCGGGCCCACATCGGTCCGGATGCGGGACTTGATGGCCGGTTCCACCACCTCCAGGGGCCCGATGATGCGCGCCCGGCGGAGGAGGGCCAGGATCTTCTCGGGGGGAAAGACGTGGAACTCCCCTTTCCCCTTTTCTTCCATGCGGGCGTACCAGTCCCGCGCGGGCCGGCTCAACCCCGGAAAGGCCAGGAACAGGCCTACCAGGCGCCGATCCTTCTTCTTGGCTCGGGAATAGGCGACGAAGAAGCGCTTGAGCTCGTCCGGGCCGATCTCCCGCGGCAGGGCGCGGGCCCGACACAGGATAGGCGCCTGCGTGGCACGGTGCCTGGCCTTCACCTCACTGTCGGTTCCCGCCCCGGTGATGCGGACACGGAAATCGTCGTACGCCAGCTCATCCAGGAGGCGCCTGACAAGCTCGTCCAGCAGCCGACCCTTGTCCTTGGCGGATGCGCCGAGAACCTTGATCGTCATCGAGCCTCCGACCGATTTACGCACAAGAGGGACCGCCCCGAGTCACACTGCGGGCGTGACCGGGGCACGACCTGTGCGCCGTCGCATCAACGCTCATTCAATTCCAGGCACGCATGCGCGGGGTCATGTCCCTCGACGTCAGGTCGATGCGGTGCCGAGGAACGGAGTTCGAGGGACAACGCGGCGCGATCGGCAACTCGACAGGGAAGGGATCAATCATCGCGCGGGAAATATCCTATGCCATGTCATAGAACATGGCCAAGGTGGGCGATCAGGAATGATTCCAGGCGGTCTAGAAGGCTCCATCGTCGCTTTACCTTGAAAGACGAGGAGATAGCCGTCTTCCTTCATGCGTTTAGTAACACGAAAGGCATGGGGACGTCAAGATCCAATCGCCCAGCCGGGGCGAAAAGTCACAGAAAAACGGGAGGTTGCGGCCACGGATGGCTGTTGACAAGATGTCTCATTCGTGGTAGCTTCGCGTCCAATTCCTTCGTAACCCATTGCATTTACAGGATTAACCACTGAGCGGTCCTTAAATCATCCGGAGAGGGCTCTCGTTTCCGCCCATCCTTGGCCGGAGCCATCTTCGCTGCGTTACTGGATTTGTCTGACATGAAAGAGCCAGCCTTCGAGCAGGTTGAGTCAGAAATCCGAAAAGAGAAAGCCGAGACCTTGGGGCGGGCAGGGGAGCGTCTGGAGCAAGCGCACCAGAAGCTCGAGGGAATTCGCCGGGGCGTCCTTTGCCTGGCCGGGCAATCCCTTGATCCATCCTTGAGAAACAGGGAGCCGCTCAGGCTCGAGATGGCGGAGAAAGTGGCGGAGCATGCTCGCCTTTGTGAGGAGGCCAAACGGTTGCGCCACACGCTGATCATCCAGCGCGAGGCGGTGGGGCTGTGGCGACACGAGGACGTGGACCGGCAGTACCCGATGCCCAGGCCCCTGTCGTTGCCGATTGTGTGTCACGGTGGGGAGGGGCGGTGAAGATCCGGGTGCGGCTCTTCGCCTCGGTCAGGGACATCGTGGGCCAGCGCGAGATCCCGCTGGATCTGCCTGAGGGGACCACCGCGGCGGGGATGCTGGATCGGTTTGCCGGGGACTACCCGCGCCTCCGGGGATTGATCCCCTCGCTTCGGCTCGCCGTGAATCGGGAATACGCCGAAGGGACCACAGTGCTGGCTGAGGGGGACGAGGTCGCGCTGATCCCGCCGGTGAGCGGCGGCGTGGACCTGTACGAGATCACCGAGAGGCCGCTCTCGCTGGATGCCCTGGTGACGGCCGTGGGGCAGAATACGTCGGGGGCCGTGGCCAGTTTCCTGGGGATCGTGCGCGAGTTCGCCCGCGGCCGGCAGGTCAAGTATCTGGAATACGATGCCTACCCCGAGATGGCGACCGCCACCATGCGCCAGATCGGGGACGAGATCCGGAAGCGCTGGCCGGTGGACCGGATCGCCATCGTCCATCGCATCGGGAGGCTCACGATCGGCGAGGCGAGCGTGGCCATCGCCATCGCCTCGCCCCACCGGCACGAGGCGCTGGAGGCGTGTGCCTACGCCATCGAGCGGCTCAAGGAGATCGTGCCGATCTGGAAGAAAGAGGTCTGGACCGACGGCGCCGAATGGATCGGCAGTACCGTGGACGAGTACCAGGAGCGCAAGCGCGAATCCGACTCCCGGCCCCGTTCTTAGTCGCTCTATTTGGCCCCGTCCCCAATCTTACCAATCTTAACGTCCCCAATCTTACGGTTAAAATGCCCTGTCTTGGTTGACAAGCTTGCAGCATTCTATCTGGGGCGGCGGCCTCTGCGTCGGGCCGTATACGCGGGGCGTCCTTCACGGACGGCGGCCGCAGTCGGCTTCAGTCGTTTGTTGGGCTGGGCCCGGCTGACGAGCGGATATCGCTCGGGATGGTCCAGCGAATCCACGGCCAGATCGATGTCAAGTTCTGGCCAGTACAGATGGTGCGCGCTCGGGAGCTCGACGCGCGTCAGGGCAGCGATCGTCGCCTCGCGAAACCACGGGAACGCCTGGAACGAGACGAATCGCTCTTGCTCACCAATCAGCAACCAGAACCCCTGCGGCGAGATATTGGTCACCTCAACCGCCGAAGTGTTTCGCCCACGCTGCGCGGATTTCATCCTGATGCTCCTGGATAATCCTGAGGGCTGTGCGGATCTGACGCCTGGTCAATCCGTAGTTCTGCGCCAGCTCCAACCGAGGGTCCAGCCAGAACTTTGCTTCACCGCTGGCGTGCTGGACATGCACGTGCGCCCGGGGCTCTTCTCCACACCACCCATCACTTCCCCCAACGGGGATTATCGATTCTATACTGGGCCAGCCCCCGGGGGAAGGGTTTTGTGGCCGAGGGGTGGAGATGGCCTGGGCCGAGGGGACGACCCTCGATCCCGCGCACCATCAAGTGGTTCAGGACGCCGGTCGAAGATCCCGGACAAAGTGCGGGACCGAAGATCCCGGGCGAAGAGCGGGATCGAAGGTTCTGGACGAAGAGCGGAAGGGCATCCAGGCGGGGGCCGTGCGGCATGGCGAAGGGGGGCGGCTCACAGAGATCGCCCGGATGCAACGTCCCCAAATACGTCCCCCACTACATCTCAATCCATCCTCAACCGCTATCGCTTGGTGACGACTACGCGCCCTTGCTCGTTGACATAGATGCGGTACACGTCGCCCGAGGAGCAGCGGGCGAGGTAGTCGTTCTCGCCGAGTTTTTCATAGCTCACCACCGTCCCGCACGGCTTGCCCTGAAGGGTGATGACGACGGCGAGGTCCTTCGCTGTGTCTTGGGCATCAGCGGCAGGCACGAGGAGCGCTGCAACGATGAGCAAGGGGAGCACAAAGGCTGAATTCTTGGTCATACCCATAGGGCTCTCCTGTGGTTCCGCGGTCATAATTGAGCGAACGCCGTGGGGTCGGCGAGTTTATTCCATAGTGTTTCGCGGGCCCCGGCCAGAATCCGGAACAGGTCCGGGTCATTGTCCTGCAAGAGGGAAATTATCTTTAAGAACAGAAGGTTGAACTGTTCCCGTAAAGGCTCAAGCGATGCCTCGCCAATACGCCCGTGGTATTCGCGGAACTTGTCCAATAGATCGTCAATCTGATTCTTCAGGGCCAGCTTTGTGAAAAACCCGATCGCCTTGGTCGCCCGCAGCCGCGCTGTCAGTTGCTTGATGTCAAGCTCCTCCTTCGTCTCCCCGGGAGCCGCCTCCCCCCCCGGTTCTCCTTCCGGAGCATCGGCGACAGCATCGCATGGGTGACCGCAATGACCCCGCGCAAGGGCGGGCGCGGTCAAGGCCAAGACCGCGGCAGCAAAAGCAGCCGGCGTCAAACTCGAGAGCCGCATTTTACTTTGCACCCGTCCGGATCCCGCTCCCCGATCGACCAGGAGTAATGCGGGACGTTGTCAATTGCGTCAACTTCTTCCACACTGCGTACCACCGGGTAAAGGCTTGCTGCCCTCGCTGGGCGGCGGCGTAGATCGCTTGGGGCGAGCTGCCGAGCACGGGCGCGAGGGCTCGCCGCTCGATCCCGCGCACCATCACATGTTGCAGGACGCCGGTCGAAGATCCCGCGCTTCGCGCGGGACCGAAGATCCCGCGCGAAGAGCGGAAGCGCATCCAGGCAGGGACCGCGCGGCATGGTGTCATTGGAGAGAAATCAGACTTTTCGAGCAACGTCCCCCAGGACAATGGTGACCCAAGCGAAAAGAAAACCCCCCGATAAGTGGCCGACTTACCAGGGGGAACTGTCTCGCCTCGGCATTCCTGACGGCTACTGGCCTGGCGGGGGCGGCTGCGGAACCACCTGCATCCACCCGACGGAGCAGTCCTTCACGTACGGATAGTAACCCTGGGGATTCTGGCAGTAGTACCAGTACTGCGGGGCGGACGGAGGCGAGGGATCCTGCTGGATATATTGCGTGGGCGCCTGCTGAACCACCACGGGCGGAGCGGCATAGTAGGGATAGGAAGGACCCCACCAGCCTGGTCCCCACCATCCCGGCCATCCCCACCACCCGAAGCCACCCCCAATGAAGACCCGCGTGCCCCCGTGCCACCC
>CAZNWB010000109.1:6993-11321 GCA_964576535.1 uncultured bacterium
CCTCCCGCCGCCTCGGCGGGGAGGGTGGAGCCAGCCAACAGCAACCCTACCACCACGATCGCCCAGGTTATCTGCTTCATGGTCAGTCCTCCTGCGCCGTGCCCGAGCGGTGTATCGGGCCCCTCCCATTTCCTGCGGCCCCGTCGGTGACCGCAAGCCCCGGGTGTCGGCGCCCCTCTCCCAGCCGGTGCAGGGCAGCCCCCCTCGGGCAGTGTATCTTGGTTTCTCTTTATTATTATACTCCGTTAGGGCCCGAAGAGTTTCAGGTTTTCGGATCCCATGCCCGCACAGCCTGGTGACACGCAGGGTGTGTGTCGGCCGCGCGGTCGGAACTCGTGGTTCTTACGGGCAATTCTCCGGTCCCGTCCCGCCTACTTCGACTTTCCACCACCCCAGAGGGCCAGGTATCCCACCGCCTCCCCCAAGCGATATGGGAAATAGCCGAAGTGATCCAACACTACCCGCAGGGCCAGTGGCGTGTCAAGGGGGACGTGGATTTCCTTTGGCCTGGCTTTTCTGCGCGCGCACCTCGGGACGCCGGTCGAAGATCCCGCTCGAAGAGCGGGACCGTAGATCCCGCGCTTCGCGCGGGACCGAAGATCCCGGACGAAGCGCGGAAGCGCATCCAGCCGGGGGCCGCGGGTGGTAGCGAGGGGGAGCGTACGGCATGGATCGTCCGGATGTACGTAGTCCCCTCTTCAATGGGGACCCAGAAGACAAAGAGGCCGATCTCCCCAGGGCTGGTCAACTGAGACGCCTTCGTGTATCCTAAGCCATCCCCACAGCCCCCAAGATCGGGAGGTACACGGCAGGCGGGTGAGCAGGTCCTTTGGCCGCGCGGGCAACGATCTCCCGAGGATCGGCTGAAGAACCCTGAGAAGCACTTCGTGAGAGTCTGCTGAAGTGACAGATGTTCTCGTCCGTATCAAACGGTTGGTCCTGGCCCAACGAGTGATCTTTACCGCGAAAGCCGAAGCCGAGATGTACGCGGACGGCCTCACTCATGAACTGGTCTTCGAGGCGATCGTGAATGCGCCCGCCCTTACCAAGACGCTCCGCTCCCGGAATCCCCGATCAGGCCGGGGCGAGTCGCTCTATGTGATCAAGGGCCTTACGTATGATGGTCTGGCGATCTACACGAAGGGGAAAATCGCCACAGCCGCGGGACGGGAGGTATTCTATGTCCTCATCTCCTCAAAGCGCTCGACCGACGAATAGGCCCCGCAATCGGAGGCCTATTCGCTTCGCATCTCTCCCATGCCCCACGTGTGGGCGTAGGAGCCTCACCGAGGTCGTGGAAGATTGCGCGCTCTCGGGTGGGAGACTCGTCAAGCAGTTGCGGCACACACGCTGCAAGTCGTGTGGTGAGCGCTTCTTCGATGTGGCGGCCATGACCTCCATTGAGGCTGCCCGAAGGCCATCCTCGCGGAGACGCTCCGCGTAACTCTCCCCTTGTCCTTTCCGGTCACGGAACCCAGGGCGTCGCCACGCATGATGGGGACGCCATCGACTGAATCAACTTCTCACGGCCTTCCGCCAGGTAGCGACTTCCCACCAGCGCAGTGCTGGATTCCGCGAAGCGTGACATGGAGGACGCCGGTCGTAGATCCCGGACGAAGTGCGGGGTCGAAGATCCCGCGCTTTGCGCGGGACCGAAGGTTCCGGACGAAGAGCGGAAGGCATCCAGGCGAGGGCCGCGGGGCGCGGAGAACCGGAGAGTATAAGGTTAATAAGGTTGCAACGTCCCGGATCCGTCCCGGATCCCAAGGTTACCCCAGCGCCCGATGTCGGCTCCACCGCTCCCACCGCTCTCGCCAGGGCCCCCCAATCTCGCCGCGCCGCACCAGCTCCATCCCCGTAATGCAGGTGCTGAGCCAGACCCCCCCGGCCGCAAAGCCCCCAAGGACGTCACTGAAATAGTGCACCCCGAGGTACAGCCGGCTAAAGCCAATCAACAGCACCAGCAGGGCCGCGGCACACACCGCGCCGGTGCGGGCGCGCCACGTCCGCAGCGCCAGGATGGCAAAGTAGGCCAGCATACCGTAGGCGATCAGCGAGGCCATGGCATGCCCGCTGGGGAAGCTGTAGCCTGCCGCTGAGACAAGAGGGTGCACAACGGGAGGACGGGGCCGCGCGAGGAGTTGCTTCAGCACCAGGTTGAGCGCCTCACCGCCACCCAAGGCCACGAGCCAAGCCCCGAGCTGCAGCCATTGCCGCCGCCAGCCGTAGCACACCGACACCCCCAGAGCCAGGACACCGACCCCCAGCGAGCCTAACCGAGAAATCCCTACGAAGACCGGCGTGGCGAGGGGCGTCGCCCAGCTCTGTAACGTGGTCGCCACCGCCTGGTCAAAGTACACCAGAGGATCCCCCGCAAGGATGTCCTGGACGATCCCGCCGAAGAGCCACAACCCCCCGGCGGCCGTGAGGAAGCCCAGGGTCACGTGGAGCCCGAGGTACTGCCCCGGCCTCAGCCGTTCCAGGAGCCACTGGAGTTGCCGGCCGTAGCGGGCCCGCAGCCGAGCGATCAGCGGAGCGGCGAGGAACCCCTGCAGGTACGTGACCAAGAGGGCTTGATGCGATCCAATCCAGCGCCAGCCGAGCACCCCGGTCCCGACGAGCCCCAGGCCGATGAGCAACGCCCAGCCAACCATCCGGGCCACCCGTTCCACCACGCCGAGGTACTGGCCAAAGGCGTATCCCACCCCACCGAACAGGATGGCCCAGGTGATCCCGCCGAGGGCGTTGAAGACGGTGAACGTGCCGTAGGGCATGCGGCTGATGCCGGCAAAGAGCGCCGTATAGGTGCGCAGCACGCCCACGAAGCGCCCGAAGAACACCGCCTTGGGGCCGTGCCGGGAGAAGAACGCTTCGAGCCGCTCCAGCTTTGTCGCGTCGAGGCGGAGCCAGGCACCGTAGTGCTGCAAGAAAGGACGACCGCCGCGGCGCCCGAGCCAGTAGCCGCCCGCGTCGCCGACGATCGCCGCTCCCGCCGCCACGGCAATCACTACCCCAATTGACAGGTGTTGAGCCCCAGCCGTGGCGGCTGCCACGAGGAGGGCCGTCTCCCCGGGGAGCGGCAAGCCTGCGGATTCCAACAAGACAAACAGCCCGACAATCAGTGGCCCATACGTCCCAACCAACTGCGTGAGTGTGTCCAACATCCTGGCGTCCTTACTGGCGCAAGCGTCCCAGGCGGCCCGCTGTGCTGATCATGGGAAAGTCCAAGTCCAGACGTGAACATATTAGCACGGCTGGACACCAAACAGCGCCGAGGCGTCAACTTGGAGGCTGTCGAAGGGGGGTTGGCGTGTCAACGGGACGGGACCGTTCTGGCGTCAAACCAGGTGACTTTGGCACTCAGATCAGCGGGCAGACAGAATCTCAGATGGAGGGATCTTGGGGTGGAAATCCGCGAGAGGTTTTTGCGCCCCCGTATGCAGGAACACGGGCGCGGCGGAAAAGCCGCGCCGGCTTGACTCAGCGGGGTGGCTCCCTACGCGGTGCGCGCGCGCGAGGTGTCCGAGACGGAGCGCCCGCAGTGCGCGCAGAAGGCCGCGTTGGCCTCAAGGGCCTTCCCACACCCCGAACATGCGGTTGGAGAGGACGGGGAGGCAGCAGGGATCGCGCTCTCATCCTTGCCTTCCAGACTCGACCGAAAGCCCCGAATTGCCTCCCCAATCGCCTTGCCCGCACCAGGAATCTTTTTCGGGCCGAAGACCAGCAACGCAATGACACAGATGACGATCAATTCGGGAAACCCCAAGCCAAACATGAGGGGACTCCTTTCACACGCCTCGTGGATGTGCCTAATTGGAATTGGGAACGTTGCCAACTACACCAACTTCTTCCACACCGCCTGCCACCGACCCGCCGCGGCCCTTGGCCTTGCAGATCCTGACCTGGTGCAGCCCGCCGGTCGAAGGTCCCGCGCAAAGCGCGGGACCGCAGATCCCGGACGGAGTGCGGGGTCGTAGATCCCGCTCGAAGAGCGGGACCGAAGATCCCGGGCGAAGTGCGGGACCGAAGGTTCCGGACGAAGAGCGGAAGGCATCCAGGCGGGGGCAGCCGGCGTATGGAGGCGCCTTAGCGGAAGTTGACGTATTTGACAACGTCCCCCAGTAAGTTCGTCTAGCGCGCCCGCATCGCTCGCCGGCTGCAGCGGCTGGTCAGGCGGCCTGAGGCAACGAATCAAACCCGTCCCTTGGAGTCCGCCACGATTCGGCCTCCACGCACGGTGGCCCCCACGACGATCCCCGCGCTGATCAACACCAGGTTCTTGATGATGTACTGCCCCTCCAGCGTCGGAACGTACGGAATCCGCGTGA
>CAZNWB010000110.1:0-1723 GCA_964576535.1 uncultured bacterium
CCAGCGCCCTCCATCCCGGGCCGCGGCCTCGGACTGGCCGTAGTAGTCACCCTGATCCTTTCGCTTCCATTCGCAGAGATCCGAGACGTCTGCCAGGGCAGCCTGATACAGGTGGGGCCAGTTATGCAGCATCAAGATGATATCCGCGCCTGTCCCAGCCCAGATGGCCCCGGTGATGCGCGTCTGGAGGTCATTCGCATTGATCGTCTCGAAGGTGACCTCCACCTTCATCTGCTTGCTGTACTCGGTGATCTGGCGCTTCAGCTCCACGTCCCCCTCGGGAACGAAGTCAACCCAATGGAGCAGGTGGAGCCTTGTCCCCTGGGCGTAGGCCGGGGCAGTCCGGGACGCCAGGATCCCCTCCAGTCCGCCCAGAACCGAGACCGCGGCAGCGGCGCTTCCGATATTGAGGAAGGTCCGACGGTTTACGCTTGGGAGCTGAATGTTCTCGTGCTCGGACGTCTGCATCGAGGTCCATTCCTGCCCGTCGAACACGTTCCGAGCAGCAGCCGCTCCAGACAACCAGGGCGCCTGTGTTCGGTCGGGGGAGGGATCCGAGTGAGGAACGAGGAGTGCTTTGAAGCGGGAAACCTCCGTCCCGGAAAGTGGAGCCCATTCGTGGACGCGACCAAGCGTGGCTGGAGGAGAAAAACGATCTTGTTAGATTGTCTGATTGATAGCATCGAACCCCAGGGCGTGTCAATGAAGAATCGGGGAGATCTTCCAACCCTTCCCGGGGGTTGCAAGGAATGCACTGTCCGTCTCGGGACGCCGGGCACTGGACAAGGCCGCAGATCCCCTGATAGAAGGTTCCGGGAGCGCACAACGCGGAGGGCAAAGAGGAGGGAGAGGAGATGGCACAGGTAGTCGGATTCATTGGCCTCGGTATCATGGGGGGGCGGATGGCCAGGAATGTCCTGAAGGCCGGATACGCCCTTCGTGCCTACAACCGGACGGCGGCCAAGGCCGAGGCCCTGCGCCCCCTGGGAGCGACGATCCTCGCCTCGCCGTGCGAGGCCGCCAGGGATGCCGACGCCGTCATCACCATGGTGGCCGACCCGGCGGCCCTCGCCGCGGTCCTGGAGGGGCCTGAGGGAGCGATGGCTGGTTGCCGGCCCGGTGTCCTGGTGATTGACATGAGCACGGTGGACCCGGGGACCAGCCAGGCGATGGCGGCTCGGGCGCGAGCCCTTGGCCTCCGCTACCTCGAGGCGCCGGTGATGGGTGGCGTAAGCGCGGCCGAGCAGGGAACACTGACGATCATGGCTGGCGGGACGGCGGAGGATTTCGCCGCGGCGAAGGCGCTGCTCGGCGCCATGGGGAAGAAGGTCCTCCACGCGGGACCCATGGGCCATGGATCGGTCCTGAAGCTCTCGGCCAATCTCGTCGCCGCCTTGATCGTGACCGCCATGAACGAGGGGTTGATTCTCGCCACCAAGGCCGGCCTGGATCCCACCCTGGTGGCCGAGGTCCTGGCAGAGCGCGCGCCCCTCATCGAGCGGGCGGCCCCGCGCGTGCTGGCGGGCGATTTCGCCGCCCGGTTCCCATTGAAGCTGTCCCACAAGGACGTGCGATTGGCGCTGGCCACCGGCCACAGCCTGGGCGTCCCGCTCTCCGCCCTTAAGGCGGTGGCAGAGCTCCAGACCGCCGCCCTGGCCAAGGGCCTGGGGGACCAGGATCAGATCGCAACCATCCAGGTGTTGGAAGACATCGCCGGCGTCCG
>CAZNWB010000110.1:1823-11263 GCA_964576535.1 uncultured bacterium
GCTTTGGGCTGAGGGAAGGCGAAGCCGTGACGCACCGTGCCCCCGCCGGCGGAGGTCCAAACCACCCGGCCCTTCACTTCAACGGCCCCCCGCTGTGTATCCAGGACGAGATCCACGGTGCTCCCTGGAACCATCTGGACTGAAAGCTCGGCCATGAACCCCCCGGCACCGATGACACGGACCATCCCCTCGATCACTTTCCCGGGAAATTGAGCCGTCCAGCCGACCGCCGGCAGCGACACGGGGAACCGCTCAAATTTTCGCACGCCGTGCGTCGGCTTTGCCTGCTCCGCCCCCTCATCCCGGGTCGCCGCCGTCGCCTTCTTGCGACGGGCGCCGGCCAAGACCGCCTCGATGGTGGCGACGAGGGCCGGCCGGCGCACCGGCTTGGGGATGCAGGCATGGGCGCCCGCGGCGTAGGCTTGGCGATCCAGGGTGGGTTCCTCGCTCTCGGTGACGATGACCACGGGGATGTCCTGGGTCTTGGGCTCCTGGCAAAGCAGGCGGCAGACCTCAAACCCATCCATGTCGGCAAGATGGAGGTCGAGGAGGACAAGATCGGGCGGCTGCGCGACGGCCAGCTTCAGGGCCAGGGTGCCCGTCTCCGCGCCCTGAACCACGTACCCTGCCATGCCCAGGTACGCCGTCAGCAGCTCCCGCTCGCGCGGATCGCCCTCGACGACCAACAGCCGCCACGGCATGGAGCCTCGTAGCTCCACACCGGATAGTCCGTGGCCCTGAGGGCCGGGCTGCCCTGGGGCCTGCGCCTTCGGTACCCGCGGTTTCATCCGGGTGACCGTAGCAGACTCCTCACCCATTGCAAGTCGTTTCGCCCGATGAACCGGCCCGGCCCGTCCGTCTCGGATGATTGGGCGGCCTCAGAGGCAGGGTGCGCCCCCACGGCTGCGGCGGCTTGTGCACGTCCCTGCATACCAGCCCGACGACATTCGGCTTGACGCCCCCTGCCGCCATTGCTAGGTTGCCCACGCTACTATACACAGCGGGCCGAACATGGCGACCCAAACGAAGATTGTCTTGCTGGTGATTGCCTTGGCCGTCCTGGGCAGCGTGACACTCCGCGATGAAGCGCGGCTGACCCAAGAGCTCGAGAACGCCGCGCACGCGCCGGTCTTTGGAATCGCGTCACTCGTCCTGCTGTCCACACTCAAGGGAGACCGGAAGAAGCGCTACCTTCTGGCCTGGACCGGGGCCGTCGTTCTCGGGGCCGCCCTCGAGGGGCTCCAGGCGGTTGAAGGGCGGGACGCCGAGGCGCTGGATGTATTGCGGGATGGGGCGGGAGCGGCGTCTTTCCTCCTGGCCCACTGGACCCTCCAGGGCGGGTCTGCGACCCGCGGGCTTCGGTGGACCCTGCGTGCGCTCGCGGCGGGGATCCTGGTCCTGGTGTTCGTGCCCCCAGCCCTCACAGGCGCGGCCATCGCCACCCGCTACGTCCGGTTTCCGTTGATCGAGGACTTTGAGTCCCGCTGGACGAGACGCCTATGTTCCGCGGGGGCCGTCCGATTCGACGTCGTCCAGGCTCCGGGAGGCTTTCGAAAACCCGGGGGAAACCGGGTGGCGCGGATCACCTTCGAGCCGGCCGAATACTCGGGGTGGGGCATCCAGGGCCCGTTTCCGGACTGGTCGGGCCAGCGCGCACTGGCGTTCGAGGTGTACTCGGAATTGTCGGAGCCGGTCCGACTGACGCTGAGGATCCATGACCGGTCGCACAACCAGGAGTACCGTGACCGGTACAACAGGGAATTCGTCATCCAGCCGGGCATCACTCAGATCCGCGTGCCTCTCGGGCAGGTGAAGGGAGCGCCCGCGGGGCGCCAGATGGACCTCGCCGCCATAGACGGCATCGGGATGTTCATCGTGAGGCCCGAAAGAAGTTTCGTGCTGTACTTCGACGGGTTCCGCCTGGAATAGTGGGGTCGTTGAAAAGGCCGAGCCAGGGGGACGAACTCTTCGCCCAAACAGCGCAGCAGGCAGGGGGCAGCGGGCGGCTGGCAGGAAGCAGGCTCACTATTGACTTCCGAGGAACAACCGAACCACCGAACTCACGAACGACCGAACGCTTTTTTTTCAGCCTTGTCCCACCTCTCCGAAGCCTGAACCCGAGGGCACTCGGGGCCCCTACCCCGCCGCCTGGCCACAGGCGCCACAGAACTTCTCTCCCGGCGCGAGGGAGTGGCCACACTGACGGCAACGGGGTGCAGCTGCAGCCAGCCCCTGACCGCACTGACTGCAGAACTTCATGCCGGCGCGAACGGCTGCCCCACACTGCGGGCAGGTGGACAGGACCCCGGAAGGGATGGAAGTCCCGGGGCGTCGCACCCCCTCAAGCTCCTCGATCCACCACGCGGAGCTGCGGTAGCCCGCCAAGACCATCCAGAGGGCCGCACCCACGCTCCCGAGGACGAAGATCCAGTTGTAAACGGTCCGGCCGGTCTCCCCGAGGAACGGGCCAACCAGCAGCAGGAGCACCCCGTGGCCGACGATGACGACGATCAAGGTGACCAGCGGTTCCACGACCTGCCGCGCAAAGGAGAGCCCCTTCCCATCCTCGGGGATCTGCCTGGCTGCCGTGCGCCCGAGGAGCCAGAACAACACGACGGCACTCCCATAGGCCAAGAATCGGACCAGGTTGGACGCCGTCAGCCCCGTGGTCCCCATGCCGGTCTCTCGGAAGAGCTGCATACCGCCCAGAATGGCTCCGAGCATCACGGCCAACACCAACGCGATGAGGTACTGCCCAGCCCAGGCCCAGGCCTTCACGGTCAACCCTCCTCATCTGGGGAGAGGAAGTCCACTCGGCTTCCCCTCAAAATCCACCCTTGGTGATATCCGAGGAAATCCTTCGGACACGCCATACGTAGATGACCGGACGCTCTTTGGCCACAGGTTTTTCCACTGACCGGTGCTGGGGAACGTCGCAGGTCATCATGGGCGCCCGGTCCATGTCACCCCGGAACATGGCGTGCCCACCGATCCCGCGGATGATGACAAGGTGGAAGAGGTCGGGCGCGACCGGTCAGCGCATCTGGAGGTGGGTGAAGACCATGCCGAGGTACCTGTTCAGGGGATGACTGCGGGAGAGAAAGGGGACGACGGGCGGCTTGCGCATGCCGAGCTTCTTCAATTCCTCGAGGATGAGGCGGTGTCTCCCCCGCTTGAGTCCCCGCTGAAAGGTGGTGATGGCCAGCCGCTTCTCCTCGGCGGCGAGAAAGACGCGGCCGAGGTTGAGGTAGTGCACCGCCTGCTCCGGTTCCCTCAGCAGTGCCTGGCGGCAGAGACCTGTGCCCTCTTTGAACTTCCGCCGCTCCCGGGCCACGCAGTACCCGAGGTAGGAAGCGAGGGTCGGAGTGGACCCGAGGCGGGCGGCGGTCTCGAGATGGAGGAGCGCGTCCAGGGTATTGCCCTGGTCCGCCGCGGCTATACCCTTCTTTACCAGCTGCCGGAAGTCCTGATCGCTCATGGCTCCTCCGTCCTTGGGCGGGTGGCCGCCACCTCGGCGGGCATGGCGGTCGAGGCCCGAGAGCCGCTCCTGGCGCGTGGCTGGCCCCTGCCGTGCCGGGACCTCGCTGCGGGAGACGGGCGCCTCCTTGGGTCGTGGGTCGAAGTTCCAGCGGATGGAACCCTAGATAACGACCCCGCACATGTCAAGGCCCCCGTTCACCTTCTCTCACACCGCCTCGCCACCCGCCCGCCCCCTCCAGTCCGGGGCCGAGCGAAGGGAGTTGTCCTGTTCGTCATATTCCTGTAACATGCGTGCGTCATTCTATCGAAACGTCACAGGAGGGAAAATTCCATGAAGACCCTGGCTCTGATTGCCCACGATCACCAGAAGGTGGACCTCGTATCCTGGGCGCAGTTCAACCGAGAGGTGCTTTCCAAGTTCAGGCTGGTTGCCACGCGGCACACCGGACGGATGCTCGTGGAAAAGGTCGGCCTGTCGGTGGAGACGGTCCTGAGCGGAGGTGAGGGGGGAGACACGCAAATCGCCGCCATGGTCGCCAACAAGGAGATCGATGTCGTCTTCTTCTTCGTGGATCCCCTGGCCTCGATGCCTCACGATCCGGACATCCGAGCGCTGATGCGGGTCTGCAACGTCCGAAACGTCCCCCTGGCCACCAACCTCGCGGCGGCCGACCTCATCATCACCGGGTTCGGCGTTCTCAACCAGCCCTGAACCGCGCCGGGCCCTTGCAAGACTCGCGTGGCTCATCTTCCCGGTCCGCACGACGGTTCCCCTCGGCCCCAGGGCACAGCGAGGGGATCGGCGAAGCGCCCGAGGGCCTCCCTCGCCGGAGAGGGAGACCTTCGATCCGGGTAGAGCGATGATCCCAGGGCCCGCAACCTGGCAGCCCCTGGGTGGACGACATACTGCGCAAGCGCGGCCAACAACCATGGCACAGTCGGGAGGAGATATGCACCGACCAAAGCCACCTGCCGCCAAAGCCTCTCGGATGATCGTGGAGATCGAGCTGGTTCCGCTGGGCGAGTCGGACGTCTACGAAGATAACGACAGGCAGGTGCTGTTCCCGGCTCGCATCGTGGTGGATGGGAAGCCAATCGAGGTGTCGCGGTCACAGAAAGACTGGTTTCTCGTCAAGACCAACGGCTGGTACCTGCACCTGGCCTGGGGAGCGCGAGAGAAAAAACCGAAGGGCAAGAAGTGAGATGGCGGGGATCGAAGGACCCGTCCGAGAGTGGAGGACACCCGCCGAAGGGTCCGGACGAAGAGCGGATGGGTATCCAGGCGGGGGCGGCGAGGCTTGGCGAGCTGGAGCGTGATTACAGGTTAATTAATAAGCTTGCAACATCCGGCATTACGGGGGCCAGTCGAATCTGAATGGCGGGGGCGAGCATCTCAACACACAGGACGTTGGCCGCCGCCGTGCCCGGCGGGCAGTGCAGGTCGTCAATCAAAGGAGAAGGAAGCGAAGATGACCATTTTTCACGCAGTTGTCATTGGCCTGTTGCTCCTCATCCCCTGGTCATTGGTCGGTGTGAACCTCGTGGGCGCCGCCGCGGCCACCGTGGGACGCAAGCTGGCCGACCGCCACCGACGCTAATCCCAAACGGAACGTGCCGAAAGCTACGCCGGCTCGCTCCTGACCCACCTTCACTCCTTTGAGATAACCCATCCCCCTGGTCCAGTCACCCTTTCTTGGCCGGTCTGGTGCCTGGCACCTCCCCTTGCTCGGCGGCGCAGATGGCCTGGGGCGAGACGAGGACTTTCGATTCCGCTCAGCCTGACGTAGTGGACGACGCCGGGCGGAGCTTCCGGACGAAGAGCAGAGGCACATCCAGGCGGTGGCCGCGGGGCACGAGGGGACCAAAGCACTAGTCGATCTACTTGGCAGCGTCTCGCATTACTGAATCGCTGCCCGGGGCAGCTCCACGAGATAGGGCTCCGGCCAAATCACACCGTCACCAGCCAGGCTATGGCTTGCCCCAGTACGCTCGGTCCGCCGGGAAAATGGTCTGGCACCGCGTCACCTCGATGGGCCCGTCCAGTGTGTCGTCGGCCTCCCGCCAGGCGGCAAAGTGCGGCGTCGTACGATGGGCGTTCAGCGCTGCCTGGTCCTTGTAGACCTCATAGAAGTAGTACACGTTCTCGTCCTGCGCGTCCTGGAGCACGTTGAAGCGCAGACAACCAGGCTCGTCCCGCTCCGAGCCGCGCGCGTCCACCTCGATCGCCTGCAGAAAGCGCTGCCACTCCTCCGGCTTGATGCGTGCCTTCACCCAGATCGCGAGCACGGTGACCTCCGTCATTAAAGAAAAAGGGCACGTAGTTGTTTTATTGACTTTTCACTTAGCGCTCAGTTGGTCCAGAACGGAAACGGCCCTCGGGGAGTTGCTGCCCCCAAAGGGCCGCGTCTTGCGTCGCCAAACTGGACCCGGCGTCCCTGCCCCCCGGTGCTCCCGCAGGGAAACCCCGATCAATCGGGCTACACGCTATCTCGGAGCTACGAGGTGTGTCAAGGCGATTCTCCCTCTCTCAACGGCGGAACACGCCGAACATCGCCACCGGAACCGCAGGGCAGGGGGAGTTGCACCACGCCACAAGGTTAATACAGTTGCAACGTCCCGGATTACTAAGAGCCTGCCATTGACCGACCCAGTCCCTTATCTGACTGGCCACCTCGCCGGGCGGCTGACCGGCTGTCTGGCTAGCCGGCTGACCAGCCTCCGCAACCGCGCCGTTCCCGTCAGTCCCGATCCTCTCCCCGCCTAAGGCCATTTTCCGCGAGCTTGCAGGCTCCTTGCTGCCGAGCCCGGTGAGGCCCCGCTTCGGCATACATCTTGCCGAGCAGTAGCCGCATTGGCGCCTTGGCCTCACGGGCGCACGGAGGATCCGATGAGCACGCACTCGGGACGAGAGTCAGCCTGGCTGGTTCTGATGATCGGGGTGACGATTCTGGTCGGCGGCACGGGATGCGCCGCCACGCTCATTGCCCGTACCGGCACCGAGGAGCCCGCGCTCTACCTCCCGAAGCAGCGGGCCGAGGTCAAGGGGCGGTTTGGCCAGCCCGAGAAGACAGAGACCCTCGAAGATGGGCTGAGAATCGACACGTATCATCTCCGGAAGAAGCTGGCGACTGGGGCGACTGGCAGGATCTCCACAGCTGACATGCGGGATCTTGCCGGTTTCGGTTCCTTCTGGGCAATGCTCAACCTAGGAACGTTCGGCGCCCCCGAGGCCCTCGCGGCCGGCGTCGTGCTCTACGAGAGCATTCATGCCGCGTATCACATCGCCTTTGTGTACGATCCGGAGGACCAGATCGTCCTCCGATACCTGCTGAACAAGCCTCCGGCAGAGCGCTTCCTCGAGGTACAGCACCAACTGAACCAGCGTCTGTGGGACACCCTGGAGAATACCCCTGCGCCGCTGGCGCCGTCCATTGACGCCCATGGGGCGAACCTCCGCCGCTGGGCGCACCAGGTGGACTACTCCTTGTCGCCAGAGGCGGAGGAGGCCCTCCAGACGGCCCTCCTACTCGCCCGGGATGCGGATGAAGGGCGGTTGAGCCGGGAGGAGACGCTCATCTGGCTGCGCTCCTGTAGTTCGTACAACCCCTCTGCCTGCTAACCACGGGACTTGCAGAGACGACCGCTTGATGTGAAGCAGGACGTGGTTCATTTATTTCAGTTCTCGCCTATCACGAATTCGGTCCAGAACGAAAATGGCCCTCGGGGAGGTGCTGTCCCCAAAGGGCCGCTATGTCGTAGGCAAGTTCGCGCCGGCATCCCTGCCCCCCGGTCCTCCCGCAGGGAAACTACCGCCAACCGGGCAGGACGCTACCCTTTCACGCCGGGACGTGTCAAGGCGATTCCTCACTCTGGTAACGGCGGGACAGGCCGAACAGGGCGGCGAGGGCGCGGCATGGGAGCCGACAAACTAGCCCAAGGAGTCTCCGCAGGCAACGTCCCCCCTCCACGGGTGCGAGTGCCCGTCCACATGCGCCTCGTGGCTCGAATCCTTTTGGCTCCACTCCGTGGATACGATTGGATGCGAAGTGATCCACGTGAGATGCGGATACTGAAACTGCCCCCGATTTATCCCTCCGCCGTTGGTCGCGAGCCTCCTGCAATTTCAATGGGTTCCGCGCCACGATTCCGCGCGCCCCATCGATTGGACGCCAGGGGGCCCCTGGCATCCCGCTTGCCTCTTCCGAAGGCCGGGGGAGAAAGCACGACGGAGTGAACGGTCCCGACCCCGAGGTCATCACACGCTTGCACGACGCGAGACCCCTCGGGGCTCCGATCCGACACGCAGCCTGTAGCGAGGTGAGTATCATGCCAGGTCCCCACGAAGTGGTCATCGCCGCGATCCTGCTCTTCCCCTGGTCCCTCGTCCTGACGGCCGTGATTGCAACCGTCTGGCCCAAGGCCAGGGCGCTCGCCCGTCCCCGGCACCTGCGCTAGCACGGGGCCGGGGCCATGATCAGCGCGGACGCGGGCGGCGGATGGAAGGCAGCCAGCGGAAGGCACGAAGGGAGGCGCTGAAATGATCGAGCCCTATTACGCCGAGTACGTGATTCGCAATTGGGAGCGGGATCGAGCGCGAGCCTTGGATGAGGACCGGATGCTGCCCAGACCTCATCCCGCCGAGGAATGGGCTGTCCTGTCTGCGGCCTGGCAGGGCTGGAGCTGGCTGCGGGCCCGGGCACCTTCCCCTCATTCCAATTGACCCTGGCCCGGTTCCAAGCCAGAGCCGCCCGAGCCGCCCCACTCCCCTCTTGTCTTGGGGACGTCACCAATTACGCCAACTTCTGCCACACCACCTGCCACCGGGCGGGGACCGCGGGGCATCGCGACGGGGAGCGGAACAAAAAGTGAATACAGTGGCAACGTCCCCTAGTCGTCCCGCTTTCCACCGGGCCTGGGTGGCGGATCGGGCAAGTTGATCTATTTGACAACGTCCCCCACTACGGAAGCCCCTGGTTGGTAGTAGGAAGCACCAATGTGCGGACGCTTCAGCCTCGGTGCCACGGCCACGACCCTGGCGGCCCAGTTTGCGTTGTTCGAGAATCCGGCCTGTCCAGGATAGGGGACGTTGTTGACTAAGTGGACTTAGTTTTTCCCCCGGCGGCTGAGGATCTTGGCAATCCCCGAGGTGGAGATGCCGAGGTGGCGCGCCGACTCCGCTAACGAGACCCCCAGCTCGGTCACCAGCGCCACCGCCAGCTTGGCCCGGACGGTGGCGGCCGGCTGGCGCCGCCCCCCGCGGCCTAGCTCGGCGGGGTCAAGGCCCGCGCGGCGGCAGTGGCGGGCGATGTATCTCTGGGCCTCCTCCCGCTGCCGAGCCCACCCCCGCTGGGCCCGTAGGCGGGCATCTCCCGCCTGGAGCATCTGCTCCACGAAGTCCCCTGTGCCCAGGATCCGGGGATCCGCGAGGACCGGCGCTTTGCGCTGGCGGATGGCCGAACCTCGGCCCAGCCCCCCAGGGAGCGAACCAGGCCGCCTCCCACGAGCTCGGGGCGGCGGCCCTGAGGAAGGCCTGCCTGCAGGTAGGCCCGGTAGGCGCGGCGGGCCGCCTTTTCGGACCGCCCGAACCAGGCGAGGACCGCGCGGCAATCCTGCCATGGGTACGGCTGGCGCCCAAGGAGGCCCGCGTGGCCGCACCAGGGGTAGCGGGCGAGATGAGAGAGGTCCCGGACGCACCTCGCCCGGAGGGGGTTCAGGTGGATGTAGCGCACGAGTTCCTCGAAGTAGGCATCCTCCTCCACCACGATGGACTTGTACCGGTTCTGGAACAGGTGCCCCTGCCGCTTGTGCCGCCGGTTGAAGTCCCCGGCATACCCGGTGAGGAAGCGCCGCATGAAGGGGGGAAGCCCGTGGGGGCCACTCCGGAGAAGAAGGTGGGCGTGGTTGGGCAGGAGGGCCCAGGCGTAAAGCGTCGTCCCTGTGGCGGTCGCGGCCGCGCCTAG
>CAZNWB010000111.1:0-11162 GCA_964576535.1 uncultured bacterium
ATTGCCGGTGCACGGGGTGGTTGCAAAGTGAATCCGGCGATGCGGTGATTCCCGAACATCGTGAATGAGATCGAGCCAGAGATCGCAGAGGACCCGGGCACCATGGTCGAGAGGATGTTCTCGGCCATCGCCCCCCGGTATGATTTCCTCAACCGCTTGCTCAGCGCCGGGCGGGATCGCTACTGGCGGCGCGAGGCTATCCGGGCAACGTCGCTGCCACTGAACGGCCGGCTCCTCGACATCTGCACCGGGACGGCCGACATGGCGCTGGAGGCTGCCCGGCAGTTCCCCGAAGCCCGCATCGTCGGCGTGGACTTCAGCCGACCGATGATCTCCCTCGGCCTCGCCAAGGTCGAGCGAGCCAATCTCGCCAGTCGAATCTCCCTCCAGGTAGCCCCGGCCGAGGCGCTGCCCTTCCCCGACGGATCCTTCGATGCGGCAACCGTGGCCTTCGGACTGCGCAACGTCCCGGATCGCCTGCGAAGCCTGCGCGAGATGCATCGGGTCCTGAAGCCCGGGGGCCGGGCCATCGTCCTGGAGTTCACCACGCCGCCAGGCCGCTTGTTCCGAGGGGTGTATCTCTGGTATTTTCATCGGGTGCTCCCGTGGGTCGGCCGGCTCATCTCTGGACACCCATCGGCCTACTCGTATCTCCCGGCTTCGGTCACCGACTTTCCCTCGCCGGACGGCCTCACCGTCTGGATGCAAGAGTCCGGGTTTCATCAAGTCTCGTACCGGCTACTCACCGGTGGGATCGTTGCGATTCACGTGGGGAGGAAATAGCTGGCAGCTGGCAGCGGGCAGCATTGGGCAGGAATGATGTCACGAGTAGAGATGCGTGTCCCAGGGCTGACCGCTGATGGCTGATGGCTGACTGCTTCAGGAGGAACTCAGCACGCGGTGCTCCAGACACTCAGGACGTACCTGGAGATGATCCGGTTTTCGCATACGGTGTTTGCGCTGCCGTTTGCGTTCATGGGGGCGGTGCTGGCGGCCGGAGGGATCCCTCACCGGAACACAATCCTGTGGATCCTCGTGGCCATGGTGGGGGCGCGCAGCGGGGCCATGGGGATGAAACACCGGATAGGAAGTTGGAAACGGGGCGCGGCCCGCGGGTGCTACACCCGCGCGACGGCGAGGGGCCATTCACGAGCGACGGATGGTGAATCGTCACGTTGGAGCCCAGCACGACGTCGGCGGCAATCGGCATCGGTGTCAGACGGGCGACGACGACCGGCGACCGAAGAAGGCCGGCCACGCGGACTGCTCGGGCCTCTCGGCCAGCGTCTCGCGCGCCGTGTCGACGAGCGCGTGCAGGCGCGAAAACGGGTGACCCGAATCCCTGACGCGGCCCAGCAGCTCCTCGAAAACGTGGGCCGTGCCGCGGCCGGTCCAGCGGACGGCCGGATCAGGCGCGACGGTCCCGAAGACGCGCGAGCGGTGTGCGTCGTAGTGTGCGCGGTTGGGCGTGTTGCACGCCACGAAGGTCGGATGGAAGTTGAGGATCTTCAGACCCGGGCTGAACAGCGTCGGCACGATCGCCTGGAGATCGAGCGCGTCCGGCTTCATCGCGAAGAAGGCGTCATCTTCGAAGAATACCGGGAAGCGAACGATGCCCGTCCAGTGCACGTACGGCGTCAGCTCTGCCTGGCACGCCGTCAGTCCCTGGGAGTCGGCGACGATGCCGACCCTGGCCAGGGCGCTCCATTGAAGCGAGTTCTCGGCAAAACAATGCGACCGGACCGTCCGCGCCCCGGGAAAATGCGACTGGCAATAGCCGATGACGGCCTCGATCGTGTCGCCCTGTGTCGAACCGGGAAGAAAGTTGGGATGCCAGCCCTGGTCGATTTCCCCGCGGGCCGCCGCCCCGTCCAGGAGAGGAGACGGACTGGTGCGAAAGATGTGCAGCGGAACCTGGAAGCGTCGCACGACGTCGAGGAACGCCGCGATCGCCCATTCCGGCGCCCAATCCTGGTCTGCCGTGAGCACAAACAGCGGCCGATCGATGAGACTGCCCAGAAGGCTAGACACCGCGGGCGATCCCTCCGGGCGTCAGCGTGTACTGACGGCCGCACTCCTCGGTATCAAGGACGCTGCAGGCTGACTCAGTGCCCACGCTGGTCCACCCGAAGGTGCTCCCGCAACCGGGCAGCGTTGGTGGGTGGGATCACCGGAATAGGTGCTTCCAAGTCATACAGCTTGGCCTCGATAGCGGGACGAGCGGCAGCGAATTCGTCGGTGAAGCAACCCATGGCCCTGACGTCAAGTCGCGTGCCGTCGGGCCTGAGGTAGTGCTTCCGCAAGACGCCTTCTTGTCGCCAGCCGAGGAACTGGCAGAGCCGCCATGAGCGTTGGTTCTCGGTTCCTGTGACGGCGTACAGGCGGAGCATCTTCAAGGCTTCGAAGCACAGGCGATGCAGAAGGTAGCAACCCTCGAGAATCCCATGCGGGTGACCGCCGATTCGGGCCGCGACCAACCGTCCCCACTCCGCCGACTCTCCGGAGCGGTCGAACCCCTGGAGGGACGCCGAGCCTACGGGCTGGCCGGCCAAGGTTACGAAGACCAGTAGGAGATCTCCGGCATCAACCCGTCTTGCGAACCAGCTCAAGTGAGCATCGACCGTGAGGGGCTCCCACTGAGGTAACCACTCCCTCGTATCCGGGCGGTTGCGCCACTCCACGATGTGGGGAGCGTCGGATTCATGCATTTCACGCAAGTAAACGTGGCGGCCCCGCACGAGTTCTAGCCTGGGGTCCATGCTCCCTCTCTCTTCTTCCTTATCTCTACAACCTTCTCGTGCATTGCAAACCAGGCGTATGCTGCTACCCGTCCCATCCTGCGCGGCTTCCCGGTCGCAGTCTTAGGCTTTGGCACTATCCAGCGGATCCCAATTCCGCACGACTTCCTGATCGAGAAGAGTGTCCGCAGAGACACCCAGACTCAAGTACCAGTCGCGCAGCCTTGCTAGCCCATCCTCAAGACCGACCTGTGGCGCGAACCCGGTCAGTCTACGAGCCTTCGTTGTGTCGGCATAACCAGATAGGAAGTTGGAAACGGGCCGCGGCCGGGAGCGGCGAACAACAGCGAACCCGTGACCGCCGAGACGGCCGTGCCAGGGACAGAACCCAGGGGGAACCAACCAGATACCAGATAGACCAGATAGGAAGTTGGAAACGGGCCGCGGCCGGGAGCGGCGAACAACAGCGAACCCGTGACCGCCGAGACGGCCGTGCCAGGGACAGAACCCAGGGGGAACCTGACATTGGCGGGGACGCTACCAGCGGCGGACTGGCGTGTCAAGCGGCATTGCCCGGTCCTGAGCAAGCGTGGCGCCTGGCGGGACAGACCAAGTCATCCGCCTTCCCGCTCCACGATGGCAGGATCAGGAATGGGGAGGTCGTTAACGAAGGGTGCGTAGGACCACCGGAGAGGGTGATAGGGGGAGCAAAGGTGCTGGGGGCCTCTCTATATTGATGACTTGTCTTTCGTCTCCTTTGTCCTTGCGCTCGGTACAGTCTGGGTGTATACGCCTCCGAAGAACCGAGAAGAACGCTCCGAGTCCTCGCAAGACGAAAAACGGACTATGTTCCAGAAGATGCGAACGTACCTAGAAATGATCCGGTTCTCGCATACGGTGTTTGCGCTGCCGTTTGCGTTCATGGGGGCGGTGCTGGCGGCCGGAGGGATCCCTCACCGGAACACAATCCTGTGGATCCTCGTGGCCATGGTGGGGGCGCGCAGCGGAGCTATGGGGATGAACCGGTTCGCCGACCGGCACCTGGATGCCAAGAATCCCCGCACGCAGGACCGGGCGCTGCCTCAGGGCAAGATCGCGGCGCGCGAGGCGCTGGCCTTTATCTGCGTGTCTTTTGCGCTGTTGCTGGTCGCGGCCTGGATGCTGAACCCACTCTGCTTTGCCCTGGCCCCGGTTGCCATCCTGATCGTCGCCGGCTACTCCTACACGAAGCGCTTCACCAACTTCTCCCACCTGATCCTTGGGCTGTCGCTGGCCCTGGCGCCCATCGGAGCGTGGATCGCCGTCACCGGCCGCGTGGCCCTTCCCGCGCTGATCCTGGGGACTGCGGTCCTCTTCTGGGTCGCAGGCTTCGACATCCTGTACGCCTTGATGGACATCGAATTCGACCGGCGCTCGGGCCTGTTCTCGATCCCGGCGCGCCTCGGCGTAGAAAGAGGGATGGCTGCGGCGGGCCTCTGCCACATGCTGACCGTCCTCTGCCTCGCGCTCATGGTCCCACTCCTTGGCTTGGGCAAGGTGTACCTGGCCGGTCTCTTTCTCGCGATGGCGCTTCTCCTGTACGAGCACTGGCTGCTTTACAGGCACGGGCTGGCCAAACTGAACGTCGCCTTCTTCAACGTGAACGGGGCTCTCAGCATCGGGCTCTTCCTGTTCACGCTGGGTGATCTCCTCCTCGGCTAATGCCACGCTATCTCCGCTTCACTGTCGCCGACCTCAACCTGGCCATCCAGTTGGACCAGGTGTACGAGGTGGTCGAGGTGCCACCAATCACCAAGGTCCCGCGCCCCGCCCGCCACATCGAGGGGCTGGCCAACCTGCGGGGAAAGACGGTCCCCGTGGTGGACCTGCGCAAGCGGCTCGGCATCGTCAATCCCGCCACAGGGGGGACCAGGCGCATGATCGTCGCCCTGCCCGCTGGACAGAGCGAACCGCTGGGTTTCATCGTGGACTCCGTCGGCGAGATCCTGTCGGTGGGTGAATCCGAGGCCCCGGCCGGCACGCCGCCCCCCTGGGTGGACGAGCGGTTCGTGGCCGGCACCGTCGAGGTCCACGGGCAGGCGGTTCTCTTGGCCGACCTGGTGAAGATCATGGAGTGAAAGTGATCGGGCCCGGGGCGGCTTTCGGCCTCTCCAAGTAGGCGGCGTGTGGAACCGTATAGGGGAGTTTTTTTGTTGAGTATCTGAGGGCCTGATGATACATAGGCCTTCACGCGAGGACATGTCCTTGCCCACGCCCTGCCTATGGCAGGCATGACTTCCACCCGCGGCAGCCGGACCATCCAGGAGCAGGGGCAGGAACTCCAGGCGAAAGGAAAGGCCAAGCCATGGGCCGCATTGTTCACATTGCCCTGAAGGTCAAGGATGTGGAAAAGGCCGGCCGGTTCTACGAACGGGTGTTCGGCTTCCGGAGCGTCGAAGAGGGCCAGGTTCGGGACCACACCTCCCGTCACCTCAGCGATGGGACCATTGACCTGGCATTGATCCAGTACGATCGGGAATCACCCGAGGCCCTGCTCTCCGGGAAAGGCCCCTGCATCCATCACTTCGGGATCGAGGTGGAGGATCTGGAGGCTTCCATCAAAGAACTGAAGGCCACCGGCTGCGAGATCCTTAGCCCGCCCGGCGAGCTTCCGGTCAAGTTTCGGGACGTGAGCGGTGTGGTGGCCGAGCTTGTCCCCGTGGGGCGATACAGGAAGCCGTGACTCAACTCTCCGTCGCCCGACGCGTCGCCCGCTTCGTCACCGGCCTCGCGCTGGAGGATCTCCCTCCGGCCGTCGTCTCTCGAACGACCCTCCTCGCCCTGGACACCCTCGGGAGCTGTCTCGCCTCCTCGACCATGGACTTCGGTCGCGCGGTCATTTGCACCAGCGAGCGCCTCGGGGGACCGCCGGAGAGTTCCCTGATCGGGGGGAAGGCGAAGGTCGCGGCCGCCAACGCCGTCCTGGCGAACGGCACCCTGGCCCACGGGCTGGATTTCGATGACACCAGGGAGGACGCGATCGTCCATACCGGATGCGTGGCGGTCACCACGGCCCTCGCCGTGGGCGAGGCCGTCGGCGCCTCGGGAAGAGCAGCCCTGGAGGCCGTGCTCGCCGGCGTGGAGGTGATGTGCCGCGTGGGGCTTGCCGCTCCCGGAAAATTTCACGCGCGGAACTTTCATCCGACGGCCCTCTCGGGAAGCTTTGCCGCGGCCGCGGCCGCGGGAAAACTCTACGGCCTCACGGAGGACCAGCTCGTTCACGCCTTCGGGATCTGCGGCAGCCAGGCCAGCGGGGTCATCCAGTATCTGGCCGACGGCTCATGGACCAAGCGGCTCCATCCCGGATGGGCCGCCCACGCCGGTGTCACCGCGGCCCTCCTCGCCCAGGCGGGATTCACCGGCCCCGAGCAGGTCTTTGAGGGGCAGCAGGGCTTCTACCAGGCCTTCGCGGGCGGCTACGACCAAGGCCGGATGGATCCCCTCCTCGAAAGCCTGGGCAAGGTGTGGGAGGTGGAACATCTCACGTTCAAGCCGTATCCCTGCGGCTCCATCGCGCACCCCTACATGGACTGCGCCCTCCGTCTCCGGGCGCAGCACGCGATCCGGCCCGACCAGATCGCCGAGATTCACTGCCGGACCGCCCAGGGACCGGTGCCGCGCCTCTGGGAGCCGCTGGCGGCAAAGCGCCGGCCACCCAACGGCTACGCGGCCAAGTTCAGCCTGCCGTACCTCGTGGCGGTGATGCTCGCCAAGGGGAGGGCAGGCCTGGCCGAGTTCACGGACGAGGCCGTCCAGGACCGGACCGTCCTGGACCTGGCCGCCACGGTGCACTACGAGCTGGATCCGACGATTGACTATCCGAGGCAGTTCGTGGGCCACGTCCGGATCAGGCTCACGGACGGGCGCGTGGTGGAGGATCGGCAGGATCATCCTCGGGGCGGGCCGGATTTCCCCATGACCCGGGAAGAGCTGGAGGCGAAGTTTCGAGGAAACGCCGGCCTGCGCATGCCGGCAGAGAAGATCGAAGAAGTCATCAACGCGGTGGGTGGGCTGGCCGCCCTCCGACAGCTCACGCCACTGATGACGTCTCTCAGGTCGTAGTCCATGGAACTGGGACTAAAAGGGAAGGTGGTCCTCGTCACCGGGGCCAGCCGGGGAATCGGCCGGGCCATCGCCCTGGCCTTTGCCGGCGAAGGGTGCCGGCTGGCCCTGGCCAGCCGGACAGGACAGGTCCTGGCCGCGGTGGTGGAAGAGGTGGGAACGCTCGGCGGCGAGGCGCGCCACTGGGTGACGGACGTCACCGATCCGACCCAGGTGGAGACCCTCGTCGAAAGTGCCTGCCGGACCTGGGGCGGGATTGACGTCCTTGTCAATAATGTCGGCGGGGGGTACCCCAAGGCCTTCGAGGCCGTCAGCGACGAGGAGTGGGAGCGGGTCGTCAATCTCAACCTCTTTTCCGCGACCCGTCTGAGCCGGGCGGTCCTGCCCCACATGAGGGAGCGGGGGGGTGGACAGATCATCAACATCGCGGCCCTGTCCGGACGCGTCCCGCGCCTGGGACAGATCGCGTCGAATGCCGCCAAGGCGGCACTGATCAATTTCACCGAGTCCCTAGCTGCCGAGGTCGCCCCGCACGGGATCCGGGTCAACGCCGTCTGTCCGGCGGCCATCCTGACCGAGCGGTGGGAAGAGCGGGTGGCGCGGTACGGGAAGGAACACGGACTTCCGTTCGAGCAGGCGATGACGGAGATGGCGAGCAAGAGTATCCCTCTGGGCCGGTTCGGCCTGCCGGAGGAGGTCGCCAGCGCCGTCGTGTTTCTGGCCTCGGAGCGCGCGGGCTTCATCACCGGCGTTTCGATCTTCGTGGACGGCGGGATGGGGCGCTCGGTCTCCATCCCATAGCGAACTCCGTGCCCATGGAAAATGGTGAACCGACAACTGACAACCGGTCAGATCGAAGAATGAACGGAGATGGCCTGTTGTCGGTTGTCCGTTGTCCGTTTTCGATTGGGTCGAGGTGTTGAAGAATGTTCAAGGTCTTACGGGGATTATGGCATGAAGAGAACACGGTGAAAGATGTAGGGGGAGGTGGAAGGAGCATGCGAAGGTGGTGGCTTCTCACGATTACACTGACGATGTCCTGGCCTGTCGGTTTCGCGGACCTGACCTCTGCGCAGGATGCCCGCCTGGAGGCCGCCAGGAAGGAGGGCAAGGTGGTGTGGTACTCCTCGCTGGCGGTGCCCAGTACCGAAAAGATCGCCAAGCTGTTCGAGGCGGCCTATCCGGGGATCCAGGTCGAAGTCCACCGGACGGGCTCCCAGCGGGTCCTACAGCGACTCATGCAGGAGGTCCAGGCGAACATCAAGAATGCCGATGTCGTGCACACCTCGGATGCGGGCCACTTCGTCCTTCTGAAGGAAAAGAATCTGCTCATGAAATACTCACCCGCGGGGGTCGAGAAGTTCCCGGCCGGCTTCAAGGACAAGGACGGCTACCACTACGGCCTGCGGTCCACCCTGTCGGTCATAGCCTTCAACCCGAAGATCATCCCGCCGGCGGAGGCCCCAAGGACGTGGAAGGACCTGCAAGATCCGAAGTGGCGGGGGAAGATGGTGACGGCCCACCCCGGATACAGCGGGATCATTGCGACCCACGTGCTGGCGCTGGTCAACCAGTACGGCTGGGACTACTTCAAGCAGTTGGCTCAGAACAAACTCATGATCGTCCAGTCGGCCAACGATCCGCCGCAGGTCGTCGCCTCGGGGGAGCGACCCATCGCGGTAAACGGGTCCGAATACTTCTTCTACCAGACCCAGAAGAAGGGCAATCCGATCCAGATCGTCTACCCGAAGGAGGGCGTCCCCCTCATCGTCTCGCCCACGGCCATCACCAGCTTCGCCCCGCATCCGAACGCGGCCAAGCTCTTCACCGATTTCACCTTCACCAAGGAAGTGCAGCAGGTCCTGGCCGATACCGAGGGACTCTACACCGGGCACCCGGAGGTGAAGTACCCGGCGGACAAGCCGAAGCTGAGCGAACTGAAACTTCTGCCGGCAGATCCCGAGGAGCTGGAGAAGCGGAACGAGGAGATCAAGAATCGCTTCGTGGAGTTCTTCGGCGCGTGACACGCAAGCGATCAGCGGTCATGAAACGAGTTTCGCCACGACGGAAGAAAATCCCCCGTGTTCCAATTCCCGTAGGGAGGGCCCTTGTGGCCCTCCGCTCCCAGAGACGGAGGGGGACGAGCCCCCTCCCTACCGCTGAAGGCTGATTTTCATGGCTGAGCGTACACTCGTCCTCCCCTCGCGCCTCGAGGGAATGGACCGATCCCTTCCCGTCTGGGTCATAACCGCGCTGGCCCTGGCCTTCCTGATCCTCTGGCCCCTCGGCTGGCTGGCCTACGTGAGCGTGAGCAGCGAGGCCGGCATCACCTTCAGCCACTACCGAAAGGTGTTCACGGACCCGCATTTCCAGAAGGCGCTCTGGAACACCGTGATCCTGGCGTTCTGGGTCGGGCTGGCCTCACTGGCCATCGGCATCCCGATGGCCTGGCTCTCGGCGCGAACGGACCTCCCGGGAAAACGGCTCATCCGGGGCCTCATGCTGGCCTCGTTCGTCACGCCGCCCTTCCTCGGGGCGTTCGCCTGGGTCATGCTGGCGGGGCCCAATGCCGGCTTCCTCAACAAGCTCTACAGGAATCTCACCGGCGCCGAGGACCCCCTGGTCAACATCTTCAGTATGCCGGGGCTGGTCTTCGTCGTGGGCATCTACACCTTCCCCTACGTCTTTATCATGATCGCCAACACCCTGGACCTGATCGCCTCCGATCTGGAAGAGGCGGCGGCCATCCTGGGCGCCGGCCGTCTTCAGGTCGCGCTCACGATCACCATTCCCTTGGTGGCCCCGGCCGTCCTGAGCGGCTTCATCCTGGCGGTCCTTCAGGCGCTGGCCCTCTTCGGGTCGCCGGCCATCCTGGCGCTTCCCGCAGGATTCCACACCATCACCACCCAGATCTGGGCCCTCTTTCAGTACCCGCCAAAGACAGAGATGGCCGCGGCCTTCTCCATCCCGCTCCTGCTGGCCACTGCCCTGCTCCTGCTGCTGCAGAAAAAACTCCTCGGGCGGCGCGGCTATGCCTCTGTGGGCGGCAAGGGCGGACAGCGGCGGGAGATCCCCCTCGGATTCTGGCGCTACCCAGCCCTGCTGGGCTGCCTGGCCGTCATGGCGTGCTCCATCTTCTTGCCCTATGGCATCCTGGCCAAGGCGGCGCTCTCCCGGGCATGGGCCCAGCCCTTGACCTGGGAGAACTTTACCCTGGCAAACTTCTGGTTCACCTTCTTCGAGTACAGCTCCACTAAGCTGGCCATCGTCAATACGCTCGAACTCGGAATCATGACGGCGTGCGTGGGAGCCGGGCTCGTCGCGCTCTTGGCCTACATCACGAACCGGAAGATCATTGTCGGCCACCAGGTCCTGGGTTTTCTCGCGATCGCCCCCGTCGTGATCCCCGGCGTCGTCCTCGCCGTGGGCCTCTTCATCGCCTATACCCGGCCCCCGCTCATGCTCTACGGCACGCTCTGGATCCTGTTCGTCGCCTATCTCACCAAGGAGATGCCCGTGGGCTATTCCCAGTCCGACGCCACCTTCCGGGGAATCCACCCCGAGCTGGAGGAGGCGGGGCGGATCCTGGGGGCGGGGCGGCTGCGGGTCCTCCGCGAGATCACGGCCCCGCTGGCCCTGAGCGGGATCATCGCCACGTGGTGTTTCATCTTCATTGGCGTCATCCGGGAGCTGTCGGCCTCGATCATTCTCTTCACGCCCAACACCAAGGTGATGTCCGTGGTGATCTTCGACCTCAAAGAGGAGGGGCAGTTCGGCGCCATCGCCGTCCTGGGCCTCTTCATGCTGGCCATGACCTTCGCCATCGTCGTGCTCATACAGACCGTCCTCGGCCGCGACTTTCTTGGAGCGAAGGAGTGATAGTCAAGGTGGAAGTCATTCGGTAACTCAAATATAACTAATATGACTCGATCAGAAATACTGACGCCAGAAGAATACAGAAGAGACCTCCATCGACGATTGCAATCAATACATGATGAATTGTCGAAGACTAAGCTTTTGGCTACGATATTTGACAAGGAATGGTACCGAGCGATTAGCGACGAAATCGACAGAGCTGACCTTACGCGGCCATTTCAATCCGATTCTGCGCTGATGTTTTTCCAGTTAGATCATCCGCTTCGGGGAGTCGCGTGGTTCGAGCACGCACAAGATCTGGTCGAACAAGGGCGGGCGAGCGAACTCGGCGAAGACCAGGCATTTGTCTATGCCTTATTCGGGCGAGATCCCCTCAAGTCATTCCTGCCCATCCTAGTATTACTCAGTTAAGTTATGACGTGTCGGATCTCAGCCGAGATCCACACC
>CAZNWB010000112.1:0-11087 GCA_964576535.1 uncultured bacterium
TCCCCCCTCTGAGGGGGAGGGAGTGGGAGGGGGGTCTGTGTACTCTGTGATTGCCAGTGGGCCTTGCCATATCAGAAGACGAGGGATTCACAGAGCCGGGTGTCGAACAGCTCCTTGGGTCGGTTGAAGTAGCCGATCTCCACCCGCGGGAACTCCCGGCGGATCGCCCGCAGGACCATCCGGATACTGACGCACTTGCCCCGGGGGGGCGGAACGGTCCGGAGGTACAGCTCCGGATCGATGCTCAGGTTCCGCATCTGGATCATGTCCAGGCCGGTCTCGCGGATCAGATCGAGCAGCGCGTCCAGCTCCTCCTCGCGATCGGTGACGCCGGGGAAGACCAGGTAGTTGATGGTGGTGTACAGGCCCAGGGCCTTGGCGCGCCGGGTGGATTCCCGCACGTCCTCCCAGCGGTAGTAGCGCGGCTGGTAGTAGGCGGTGTAGGCCGGTCCCAGGACGCTGTTCAGGCTGATCCGGATGCTGTCCAGGCCGGCCTGGGCCAGCTGCTCGACCCGATCGGGCAGGCTGCCGTTGGTGTTGCAGTTGAGGGTGCCACGATCGGTCGCGGCCCGGATCAGGCGAAGGGCCTCCAGGATGACATCCGCCTGGAGGAGCGGTTCCCCTTCGCACCCCTGGCCGAAGCTGGCGATGGCCTCGGGCACGCCGGTGAGGAACGGCAGGGCCACCTCCAGAATGTCCTGCGCGGTAGGGGCGTACCGGATGCGCTCGTGTGAGGCGGGGGCGGCGGTGGACGGCTGCCAGGAGATGCACCCGACACACGCCGAGTTGCACGCATTGGCCACCGGCAGCGGCGCCTCCCACCGGCCGAGAAACAGGTTCTTGGCGGCCAGGCAGTGGTACTGGGTCGCGCACCGCACGAGCTGGCGCAGGATCGGGTTGGCGGGGGATCTATTCAACCGTTCCTCGATCAGCGGCACGACTTCCCGATCGTCGTAGTGATGGGCGGCAGAGTGGTCCATGGGATCGGTGCGGATGGAGGCGGCGACGAATGCCTCTCCATCCCAACCCACGGCCGTGTATGGCCAGAGGGGAAGGGGCGGTTGCGGCGCGGGATAGGATGCGGCCGGAAGGAGCGTCCGGGTGTACCCCGGGGGCAGAAACGCCGCCACCGTGGCGCAGGACAAACTTCGCCGGCCGATCCGGACACGCTGGAGCGGCCGGAAGCCGCGCCGGCGCCCGTCCCAGGCAATCGGCCGGCTTCCCGGCATCGTGAAAAATCTGGTCCCCTCGGGGACCCGGATCAGGTCCTCGGCCGGCACCTCGACCGCGTCGGCTCCGGATCGGCCGGCCATCCCCAGGGAGGGATGGTCGAGGATCTGTCCTTTGGGATCTGCGACGACCAAATGAGCCATGGAACTTCTTCCTTGCCCGGGAGACCAGAGTATATCCTTGCATGCGGACGGGGGCAATACTCACAACAGCCAGAAGCGTTCGGTGGTTCGGCGGTTCGGTAGTTCGGTGGTTCCGGGGAACGTGCAGAAGGAGCCGAAGTGGGGAATTGCATTGTGCGGGCTCGGCCAGGATGTTATATTTCGCCGAGTTTGGACCGCCCTCCCCGGCGCGTTGGGGTAGAAAGGAGGGGCATGGCCCAATCCAAGAACGAGAGGTCGTTACCACGCCTGTCGGACGAAGAGCTTGAATACTACGCCGATCTCTACATTCAATACGCGATCAGAGAGGCCGGCGTAGAGTTCGAGGGCTTCCTGAACAACCCCGAGTACTATCTTCGGAGGCATGCCCCCGAGCATCAGGCCGTGGGCGGTCAGGATGGCGGGGGCTGGGCAAAGGGTCTCCGCAGCTACCTCAGGATCCGGCACAGAACTCGCACCCCTTCGGGCTGAGGCCTGACCACAAGCATCCAGCCGGCCTCCGGAGGCCGGCTGGCCTCTCCGCGGGCCCGTGGTGTCGGTGACCCCGCTCGGCATGGATCGGCGATCGGGCCGCCCCAGCGCAGTGTGACGAGGCCTGTGTAGCTAGGATGCAACGGCCGTACACAACCCTCCAGGGAATCGTCGAGCGGATCACCTACGTCAACGAGGAAACCCAGTACGTGGTGGCGCGCCTGGACGTCCCGGGGCGGCGCGACCTGGCCACCATCGTCGGAAACCTTCCCTCACTCACCCCTGGCGAAACCCTCCGGCTGCACGGAAGTTGGACCCATCACAAGAAGTACGGTGACCAGTTCCTGGTCGAACGCTACGAAACGGTCGCCCCCGCCACCCTCACCGGCATCCAGCGCTACCTCGGCTCCGGCCTGATCAAGGGCATCGGCCCCGTCTTTGCCAAGCGGCTGGTGGACGCCTTCGGACTCGACACCCTGCGGGTGATCGAGGAGGAGCCGGAGCGGCTCCGGACGGTGCAGGGGATTGGCCCGCTTCGCCTGCGGCGGATCACCGACGCCTGGGCGGAGCAGAAGGAGATCCAGGAGGTGATGCTGTTCCTGCAGGGCCACGGGGTCTCCTCGGCCTATGCGGTAAAGATCTTCAAGGCGTACGGTCAGGCGGCCATCGCCACCGTCCGGGCCAATCCCTATCGTCTGGCCCGGGACATTTACGGGATCGGGTTCAAGACTGCCGACCGCATTGCCCAGAACTTGGGGGTGCCCAAGGACTCACCCTTGCGCGCCCAGGCGGGCGTCATCCACGTGCTCAACACCCTGGCCGACGAGGGCCATGTGTTCGCGCCGGAGGAGGACCTCCTGCGCCAGGCCGAGACGACGTTGGAGATTCCCCGAGCGCTGCTGCCGGGGGCCATAGCCGACCTCGTCCGGGAAGATCAGGTGGCGGTGGAGGAGCTGCCGGGCGGGAGCCGGGGCATTTACCTCAAGGCCCTCCACGTGGCGGAGGAGCAGGTGGCGCGGAGGCTCACCGATCTTCTCCGGGCGCCCCGGGTTCCCGTCACCCTTGACACGGAAAAGGCACTGGCGTGGGTCGAGGGGGTCACCGGGTTGGACCTCGCCCCCCAGCAGCGAGAGGCCATCCGCATGGCCCTCTGCCAGAAGGCCCTGGTCATCACGGGCGGGCCCGGGACCGGCAAGACCACCATCCTTCGCTGCATCATTCGGATCCTGGAGACGAAGGGCCTGCGGATCCACCTCGCCTCGCCCACGGGACGGGCCGCCAAGCGGATGGCCGAGACCGCGGGGCGCGAGGCGGCGACGATCCACCGCCTGCTGGAGTGGAGTCCCGCTTCAGCGGCATTCCAGCGGAACGCGAAGCGGCCCCTGGAGACGGATCTGGTCATCGTGGACGAGGCGTCCATGATCGACATCGTCCTCATGAACAGCCTCCTCCGGGCGGTCCCCCTGGTCGCCACGCTGGTCCTGGTGGGTGACGCGGATCAACTGCCGTCCGTCGGACCCGGGACCGTCCTCAGGGACATCTTGGATGCCGGCCGGCTGCAGGCCGTGCGCCTGACCGAGGTCTTCCGCCAGGCGGAGCAGAGCCGCATCGTCCGGAACGCGCACCGGGTAAACCGGGGCGAGCTCCCGGACCTCTCCCGCCCGCCCCGGGGTGAGCAGAGCGACTTCCACTTCCTGCCGGAGGAGGACCCGGAGCGCCTGCAGCAACTCATCGTGGACCTGGCCGTCCGGCGGCTGCCGGCGCGCTACGGGATGGACCCCGTGGGGGACATCCAGGTGCTCACCCCCATGCACCGCGGGGTGATCGGGGCGGCAGAGCTGAATGCCGCCCTTCAGGCGACGTTGAATCCGCCCAGACCAGACCGCCTGGAGGTCATGCGCGGGGGGCGGGTCTTCCGGACCGGCGACCGGGTGATGCAGATCCGGAATAACTACGACAAGGAGGTGTATAATGGCGACATCGGCCGCATCGTCCAGGTAAAACCGGAGGACCAGGAGGTGCTTGTCCGGGTGGATGATCGCACGCTGACGTACGATTTCAGCGAATTGGACGAGCTGACGCTGGCCTACGCGGCCACCGTCCACAAGAGCCAGGGAAGCGAGTATCCCGCCGTCATCCTGCCGGTGCATACCACGCACTATCCCATGCTGCAGCGCAACCTCCTCTACACCGCGATCACCCGGGCGAAGCGGCTGTTGGTGCTCGTGGGAACGAAGAAGGCCCTGGCGATCGCGGTGAGAAACGATGCCACGTTGCGCCGCTGCTCGCGGCTGGCGGAGCGGCTGGCCGGCCCCGGACCTACAGCCCAACATACAACCCAAGACGTATTGACACCCCCAGAACTGCCGGGGTAACATGCTTCTCGAAAGGAGGATGTTCCCATGCGCAGAGACTTGTGGGTGGGGATGTTGGCGGCGGCAGCACTCTTGTTGTCCTTGTCGGCCTGTTCAGCGCGCACTCAGGCAGCCCTGGAGGAGACCCGGATGAATGGGGCGCACTTCTCCACGTGGAGCCACATGGGGTATTCCGTAAGGCGCGGTACGGCCGAGACGACCACCAAGGGCGACGTCGAGGCGTCGCAGAAGGACAAGTGGTGGGGAGAAATCGTTCAGGTGGCGCCGATTCAGTAATCCGCCGGCATCTCTGATCGGCTGGGCGACCAGGGGGGAGACTCGATTCGGGTTTCCCCCTTGGCGTTTCTGGAGACCTCCGGAGACGCGGGAGTAGAGGAGGAGGGGGCCATGCGGACGCGAGTGGAACGCGATGCCCTGGGCGAGCGGGACGTCCCGGCAGACGCTCATTACGGCATTCAGACGCTGCGGGCCGTGGAGAATTTTCCCATCAGCGGCTTGCGGGCGCATCCCGCCTTCATCGTGGCCACGGCCCAGGTGAAGCTGGCGGCGGCGCAGGCCAACATGGCCGTGGACCGGCTGGACCCCGGCATGGGCAACGCCATCGGATCGGCCGCGCGCGAGGTGATCGCCGGCCGCCTCCACGACCAGTTCGTGGTGGATGTGTATCAGGCCGGCGCCGGCACGTCCCATAACATGAACGCCAACGAGGTCCTGGCCAACCGCGCCCTGGAGATCCTGGGCGAGCCGCGAGGGAAGTATTCGCGCCTGCACCCCAATGACCACGTGAACATGTCCCAATCCACCAACGACGTCTTTCCCACGGCCATGCGTCTGGCGGCCCTGGCGCTTAGCCGCCCGCTGCTCCAGGCGCTGGAGGGGCTGGAGGCGGCGCTTCGGGACCGGGCTCAGGCTTTTGACGAGGTGGTGAAGGCGGGACGGACCCACCTCCAGGATGCAACCCCGATCCGCGTCGGGCAGGAATTCGGAGGCTATGCCACGGCCACTGCGGCCCACCGCGCGGCCATCGTCGAGGCCTGCGGGCTTCTGCGGGCCCTGGGCCTGGGCGGGACGGCCGTGGGGACCGGGATGAACAGCCTTCCGGACTACCGGCACCTCGTGACCTCCGCCCTTGCGGGGATCACGGGAGAGCCCCTGGTTCCCGCACCCGATCCCTTCGACGCGATGCAGAGCATGCGGCCGTTTGCGGCGCTGTCCGGTGCCCTGCGGACGCTGGCCCTGGATCTCACCCGGATCGCCAACGACCTGCGCCTGATGGCCTCGGGCCCGCGCACCGGATTGGCCGAGATCATCCTGCCCGCGGTCCAGCCCGGCTCCTCCATCATGCCGGGCAAGGTGAATCCGGTCCTGGCCGAGGCCTTGAACATGGTGTGCTTCCAGGTGATCGGCTACGACCTGACAATTGCCATGGCGAGCCAGGCGGGGCAGCTCGAGCTCAACGTGATGATGCCCGTCATCGCCCACAGCCTGTTCCAGTCGCTGACGATCCTGGCGCGGGGGATCACCGCCTTCACGACACGCTGCGTGGCGGGGATCCAGGTGGATGCGGAGCGATGCCGCCGTTACGCGGAGGAGACGGTGGCCCTGGCCACGGCCCTGAGCCCCCGGATCGGCTACGAGCGCGCCGCGGCCGTGGCCAAGGAATCCTGGGCGACAGGCCGGACCATCCGCGAGGTGGTCGTGGCCGAGGGACTGCTCACGCCGGCGGAAGCGGCCGAGGTCCTGGACCCACGCCGCCTCACCGAGCCCCGCTAAGGCAGGGAGTAGGGGCTGGGAACTCAAAAAAGAGCGTTCGGCAGTTCGGGAACCACCGAACCACCGAACTACCGAACCGCCGAACGTTTTTCGTTCAGGGTTACCCCTCGCTCGGCGAGGATCGCCTGCAGTGTCCGGCAGTCGTACCCGTGGTGCCACAGCAGCGTCTCGGCGGCCCGGCAGAGCAGCTCGAGATATTTTCCGGTGTCGTAGGGAGTGTCGGGCGCCAGGAAGGGGATGGCCCGAACCCGCGCCTCGGCATTCCCTGCATCCGCGTCGGTGATCACGTAGCGTACCCGCTCCCCCGGATGGACGGCCACGCCCCGGTTGGCCATCTGGCGGCTGGCCAGGCCGACGTGGCTGTTGGTCTTGTACTCGTTCGCCTCCTTGGAGACGGTGCGCATGATGGTGAGGTCCGTGAGGCGCACCTGCCCCTCGCGCAGCCGCCAGGCGTACTCCACGAAGACCTCCAGCACCTCCGGGATCCGCGCGGCGAAGCCGGCGAGGTCGTCCGCCCGCGCCAGGACCTCCACCATGCGCTGCTGGGCCTCGGCGACGAGCGGCGGCGTGTCGGACCGCCGCAGGTCGATCCCCCGCAGCTTCACCTCGCCGGAGCGGAAGGCCCCCAGGTACCGGTTGGCTACGGAGACCGCCGGCTTGACTCGCGAGGGCAGGAAGCTCACCCACTTGTAGATCCCCTCCAGGTTGATGCCGATCCCCACCGCCTCCTGGATGGCCCGGCAGAGGTCCAGGATCTCGGCCTCGGTCGCTCCCGGTTTTTGAATCCACATGGAGTCCACGATGGCGTGCAGGACCCGGAAGTCGCGGGATTCAACCAGGGCACGGGCGGTGAGCAGCTTCTCTCGGGCGTAGGCGGTCACCGTCTCGTGGGCCTCGATCCGCCCGAAGCGGGCATTCTTGTACCCCAGGTAGCCGAAGCAGGTGACCAGGATCCACTTGAGGGCGTTCTGGCGGTGGTCGTAGCGCGCCCGGGCGGGGCCGGTGGAGGCATTGCGCAGGCGCTTCAGACCCTGGCGGCGCGCGAGGATCGGGCGGAGCGTCCGGGTGACCAGGCCGTCGCGCCGGCGGCAGGTCGAGTAGCCGATCTCGGGCGCGGCGTTGTCCGGACAGCAGGCGCAGTCCACCGTCTCGGGCGAGATGTTGTGGTGGACCATCATGGCCGGATACATGGAGGCGAAATCAATCTCGGCCACGCCCTCGTACAGGCCCGTGATGGGCTGGTACACCAGGCCGCCCTTGTCCGCCACCAGAAGGTCCCAGGCGGTCTTCCATCGCTCCGGCTCGCCCTTCTTCCAGGGGATGAGGATCCCGTCGGTAAGGGCCCGGTCGAGCTGCATCATGCTGATGGCCGAGCCGGGCGAGGTCCGGGCCATCTTCTGGACCGGGACCTTGGAGAGCCGGCTCAGCTCCATGAGCCCGGCTAGCTCCGTCTCCTTCAGGATAAAGGAGTTCCGTGAGTCCAGGTGCCAGCGGCCGAAGAAGGGATAGGACGGCGCCTGGTACACGACGCGGCCGTAGGAGAAGTAGGAGCGGCCCGTGCTCCGGACGCGGCGGCGCACCACCTCGCGGTCGAACTCCGGCGGGGTGTCGGTGCGGCGCGCCAGGGCGAGGAGAGCCGGGAGCAGGAAGGCGTCGCCCCAGTCCGTGATGATGACGTGGGGGTCGAAGCGGCGGATCAGCCGGTTCAGCTCGGCGAGAACCGTCTCGGGGTCGCCCTCTTCGATCGTGGTATCGAATCCCTCGCAGGCGACGGTAAGGGAACGCAGCTTCCCGAGGGGCGCGCCGCGCCCCTGCTCGTCCCCCTGGCCGGTCAGGGCCATCAAGGTGAGCGGCGGCTCCGGATACTCCAGGTCCCACGCCGACCCCTCCACCTGGTATTGCAATTTCGAATTTCGAATTTCGAATTTCGAATTTGCCGTGCAGGTCCCCCCATTGGTCATTGGGAATTGGTCATTGGTCATTCCCGAAGGGTCATTGGTCATTGCCCACGAGACCGTGACCTTGGCCAGGGGAAAAATCCCCCTCGCATGACAGTACGTCAGCGCCGGCGAGAGATCGCAGTCGTACAGGGTGATCCCCGGCCGGGGGACGGCGAGCTGCCGCAGAAGGGCGGGTTGCCGCTCGGGATCAAGCAGGAGGAATTCCAGGACATCGCGGGACTCGCCGGTCCAGAACTCCTGCCGGCGGGTCATCCCCACCGGTACGGCCAGCCGCATCCGGTGGAGATCAGCGGCCAGCTTGCGAAGGGCCCCGACCGGGCCGCCCACATAGAAGCTGGGCCGGAACGGGTCCACGAGGCGATGACTCTTCCCCTCGGCGTCCACGATCCACACCACCATCCCGCCAGATGTCGGGTACACATCGAAAATCCAACCCGTGAGAGGAAGCGCGGGGGAGTGCATCGGAGAACTCCGAAGGAAGGAAACCGCAGAGGTTACCGGAGAAGCACCATCAACGCGATCAACGAAACCGCAGAGGACCCGACTCCATTTATCCGCAGATTACGCAGATTATCTTTGCTCTCAGACCGTTGCGACTCTACGATGAAGCGACCGAGTAGGACCGGGAGAGTCGTTATGCAGAAGACCAAGCGAGCCAAGCTCGAAGCAAAGGACTGGAAGGTCGGCTCCGTCCAGCAGTTCTTGGGCCTCTCCGAGGAAGAGGCGGCCAATGTGGAGCTCAGGTTGGCCCTGAGCCGCGCGCTCCGTCAATGGCGAAACAAGAACCGACTGACCCAGGCGGAACTGGCCAAGCGGTTGAAGTCGAGCCAGTCTCGAGTGGCCAAGATGGAGACTGGCGACCCATCCGTCTCCCTTGATCTTCTCGTTCGCTCGCTTCTCACTCTCGGGGCCTCACATCGCGAACTGGCGCGGATCATCTCCCAGCCCCAGGCCGCTTCCGCGGCCTAACGCCAGGAAAACTGCTACTCGATATCCTGAAATACCTCAGTCGCTACTGCGCCTGTTCCTACCGGATGTTCTTGGCCATCGCCGCCGCGAAAGATATCCTCTGTGGTCACCACAGTGGTGGAGGAAGGTTGTCGGCTGCGAACATCAGGCGCAGGAGCGCCTTTTTCAGTTCAAGCTCCGAGTAGTCCGGATGCCGCTGCCGCAGTCGTGCCAGCGCCAGGGCGCGCGCAGCGACGCTCATGTCGAGAGCCAGCCGCAGACGCGACGGACCGCCCAACCGTCGCTGGATCGCTCTCTGCAGAGCGTCTGCCTCTGCACTTGTGTCTAGGGCACGCATCAGACTCGGCCTTTCCCAGCGGTGGCCCGGCGGAGCGCGGGCAGAAGCTCGTCACTGATCAGCCGCATGCTGTGGAGCGCGGCGCTCGCAGGGAGGCCGCTCCAGTGGGTCCGAAACAGGAAGGTGGTCACGCCGAGCGTCTCCCAGTACGGGCGAAGCTGCTCGTAGCATTCCTCGGGTGACCCCAGGATGAAGCGGTTCCGGACCAGGTCCTCGAAGGGACGCTGGAAGCTCTCTGTCGCGGGGAGGGCGTCGTCCTGGCCCCAGCGCGCGTACGCTCCGTACTTGTTGGCAAGGTGTGGCCCGGCGATCTCCAGGGCCGTTGCCCGGTCCCGGGCGCAAAAGATCTCCCGCAGGATGGGGAGTTCCGCAGGGAGAGGCTTCCCGCAGCGGGACAGCGCGGCCCGGTACGCCGCGAGCTGCCGCACCAGGGTGGGGAAGGTGGCGTGGGGACCGATGAACCAGGTGTCTCCCAACCGCGCCGCGCGCTCCAGCGCCCGGTCGGTCGTGGCGGCGAACCAGATGGGCGGGTGGGGCCGCTGGACGGGGCGGATGGTCATGCTGACCTTGTCCAGCTTGCACACGTCGCCCTCGAAGCTCACCGCATCCTCGGTCCAGAGGCGCTTGACCAGCGTCAGGCACTCCTCGAAGCGGCGGATGCGCTGCCCCCGGGGCACGCGGAAGGCGTCGAACTCGATCTCGCGATAGCCCAGCCCAACCCCGAAGGCGAAGTTCCCCTTCCAGATGACGTCCAGGGACGCCACGTGCTCTGCCACCTCCACCGGATTGTGCAGGCTGAGAAGGAGGACGCCCGCAATCCCTGTCATCCCGCCCGCCTCGCCGGCCAGTCGCGAGAGAAAGGGCACGAGCTGCAGTTGAGCCATCCCCTCGCTGAGATAGTGCTGCCCGGTGGCGACGGCATCCCAACCCCGGTCGCGGGCCCCCCGGACCATGGCGAACTGCTCTTCCAGGGCAGAGACCATGTCGGTCCCCGGCGGGTGCTGGTTGGTGAGGTAGATGCCGACCTTCATCTCGTGGCTCCTCTCGGGACGGTACCGCCGGTCCGTGGCCAGGCGGCAAACTCTCCGCAGAATTGGTCCAACGTCAGCGGGACGATCCGCCCATCCGCCCTGGCCTCTTTCCGCTCGGCCGGCGTGTTGTAACCCCAGGTGGCCAGGAACAGGCTGACGGCCTCGAGATCCACTGGTTGCGCTATCGATCGCAGGGTCTTCAGGCGATCCTCGACGAACCAGATGTCACCGTACGCGACGCCCTGTTCCTCACGCAAGACGCGAAGGAGATCCGCCTTTGGGCGCACGCGTTCCTTGCCCAAGACGTGGGCAGTCGGGAGTTTCACGCCATTCTGCTCCAGCAAGAGGTGGGCGAATCGTCCCTCTTTGGTCGTGATGACGAAGACCCGGACATCGCTTGCCACAATGAGCCGCAGGCGTTCCGCGATCCCGGGATAGAGATGGTTGGACGCGAGCCAGCCCCGCAGGTCTGTCCGGATCCACGCATCCCGGGCGGCGTCGAAGCGCGCGGCGAGGTCCGCCTGGTTGAGACGGTGGGCCTCGAGGATCCGCTGGCGCCATGTCGTCTGGAACCCCTGGAAAAGGTCGGCCTCGGGCACACCCTCGACGATGGCGCGAAGCAGGATCGGGGATTCCCAGCCGATCTCCAGGGCGGGTCGCAGGCGGATGTAGGCGGCCGCCGCCTCTGGTGGCGGGCCGGCGTCCCCGGCGCCCCAGATTTCGCGGTACACCTGCCACGTGGACTTCAGCAGCTCGTGGACGGTGTCGCAGATGACCCC
>CAZNWB010000113.1:0-10811 GCA_964576535.1 uncultured bacterium
CCTTCGTCTTCAACATCAACCGCTGCATCGCCTGCCAGAGCTGCACCATGGCCTGTAAGTCCACCTGGACCTTCAGCAAGGGCCAGGAGCACATGTGGTGGGCCAACGTCGAGACCAAGCCGTACGGGGGCTATCCGATGTTCTGGGACATGAAGATGCTGGAGCTCCTGGAGCAGGCCAATCCGGAGGGCCCCAGCTGGTCGGGAAAGCTCTCTGACAACCGGCAGGGACCCTACGGGCAGTTTGACGGCCGGACCATCTTCGAGGCGGAGCGGATGCTGACGCCGGATAGTGCCCGGGTCCTGGGGTATCTCCCCACCGACGAGGAGTGGAATTCGCCCAATATCTACGAGGACAATCCGGTGGGAGAGCGAGGCAAGTTCTTCGAATGGCACAAGACGGGCGAGCAGCTTCCCGTACACAAAACCTGGTTCTTCTACCTGGCCCGCATCTGCAACCATTGCACCTATCCGGCCTGCCTGGCGGCCTGCCCCCGCAAGGCCATCTACAAGCGGCCGGAGGACGGCATCGTCCTGATTGACCAGCAAGAGTGCCGCGGCTACCGGAAGTGCGTCGAGGCCTGCCCGTACAAGAAATCCATGTACCGGGGCAACACCCGGATCTCCGAGAAGTGCGTGGCCTGCTACCCGCGCATCGAGGGGAAGGACCCCGAGGGTGAGGGCAAGCCCATGGAGACCCGGTGCATGACGGCCTGCATCGGCCAGATCCGCCTCCAGGGCCTGGTGAAGATGAACAAAGACGGGACATGGGCGGAGGACCGCTACAACCCGATTTACTACCTGGTCCACGTGGCCAAGGTGGCCCTGCCGTTGTACCCGCAGTTCGGGACTGCGCCCAACGGCTATTACATCCCGCCCCGCTGGGTGCCGCGCGACTACCTCCGGCAGATGTTCGGGCCGGGGGTGGACGGGGCGATCGAGCGGTACGAGAATCCCGACCGGGAGTTGACAGCGGTGCTCCAGCTCTTCCGCCGTTCGAGGTACATCATCTATCGGTATGAGGTGAGAGAGGGGCCGAAGGTGTACGAGGGGACCCTGCGCGGCCGGAAGGTGACCCTGTACAACGACACCGTGATCGCCTATGGGAAGAGCGGTGAGGAGTTGTTCCGCACCACCGTGGAAGAGCCGGTCCACGTCCGCCCGGCCCTCCACGCGAACTCGATCTAACATTCTCATCACACCCTCTCCCCCGGCGGGAGGGGAGGGTGAGGGGGAAAATCCAAAATCCGAGATCCGAAATCGAGGAGCAGTGATGTCGAGCATTAGCCGGGAATTAGAAGCAAATCCAAAATTCAAAATCCAAAATCCGAAATCAGACGACGTGGATCTGGCGTTGTGTCGCAGCATCCTGTACGAGGCGCTGGCCCTTGGCTTCCGCCCACCCACGGCTGAGACGATGGAGCGCCTCGTGTCCCCGAATGCAGTCAACGCCCTGGCCGATGCATTGGCCGTACTGGATTCCGCCTGGACCACGGACCTCGCGACCCTCGCTCGCCGGTTCCCCGGTTCCCAGGTTCTCCCCTCGCTTGAGGCTCTCCAGGCTTCGCACCGAGGTCTGTTTGGACATACAGCGCGCGGCGGCGTCTCCCCGTATGAAACCGAGTACGGAGAGGACTCGCTGTTTCAGCCTCCGCAGGAAATGAGCGACCTCGCCGGTTTTTATCGGTCCTTCGGACTGGTTCTTCGCCCGTCAGAGCACGAGCGCATTGACCACACCTCCTGCGAGTGCGAGTTCATGCTTTTCCTGGCCCGCAAGGAAGCGTACGCCCTCGTGCAGAACGATGCCTCAATGCTGGAGGAGACGCGGAGGGCTACCCGGCTTTTCCTTCGGCATCACCTGGGGCGGTGGGCTCCCGCCTTTGGCCGGCTGCTGGCCCGCCGGGATCCGGGCGGTTTCTACGGAGGAATGGGAGAACTCCTGGTTGCCTTCGTGACCCAGGAATGTGCCCGTGTTGGCGTGCCGGCAGGGCCGGAGCTGCTGCGGCTGCGCTCGACGTCGCTAGGGGACGTTCCCATGGCCTGCGGCCCCGCCGACGAACTCCTCCAGATCGACTCTCAAAGCTCCGCTGGAGGAGCGGAATAGCCATATCGACCTGGAACCCGGGGTTTGTAGATGTCAGCTGTTTCCGCCAATCGAAAATCCAAAATCCAAAATCCAAAATTGGAAGAGTTCTCCGTTGAGTGGGACCCCCGCTTCCTTGAGGAGGCCGTCCTTCGGGCTGCCGAGACCCGACAGGTACTGGGCTTCCGCGGACAGCGCAACCGGCTCTACGAGATTCAGGACCCAGAGCAGCGGGAGGCGGCGTTTCGCGAGTTCCACTCGGATTGGTTCGAGCGTCTGGATCTGGGCAGAGGGATCTGGCAAGCCCTTCAGGAGCAGCCGTTGATCCCAACCAGTACCCGTGCCTGCATCGTTGTCCACTCCCGTGGAAGCCGGGATGAGGGCGCGGACCTCTTCGTTTCCCCCGGCGGGGAGGGGACGGGGGAGACGGAGGGGCGATCGGTCGGGATCAGACTGGATCCCCATAGGCTCCTGGACGAGGAGCGCCTTCTCGCCTTCCTGCGGCACGAGCTGTTCCACATTGCTGACATGCTGGACCCCGCCTTTGGTTACGAGCCCCGGCTGCCGAGGGGAGAAACGGGGCCGACGCACGAACGTCTGCTCCAGGACCGCTACCGCGTCCTGTGGGATATATATATTGATGGCCGCCTGGTGCACAAGAATTGGACACCATCCTCGGTCCGCGACCGCCGCCGCCAGGAATTCACCAAAACCTTCCCCATGCTCGCCAACCGAATCGAGGAGGCCTTCTCCCGCTTCTTCGGCGGATGCTCGCTCACCCACGCAGATCTCGTATCCTTCGTGATCAATCCCACTCGCCAAATTTCGAGTTTCGAAATTCGAAATTCGAATTTGCCAACCGACCCCCGACCCCCGACCCCCGACCCCGGGCACTCGTTCACCCCTGGTGAACGGTGCCCCTTGTGCGGCTTCCCCACCCATTCGTTCGAACCGCACCCCGACCGACTTCCCTCAGAACTCGTCGCCCGCATCTGCGCCGACTTTCCCAACTGGAGCCCCTCCCGGGGTCTCTGCCAGCAGTGCTCTGATCTCTACCAGGCACGCTCCCAGTCGCTCACACCGGCCTCCTGATCCCGTCGCTCTCCCAGGTCTCAGCCCGCCCTTTCCGGAAGCTTTCCCCGGCGAAGACCCTTGTCTTTCCAGGGGCGGTCGTGATATTCAACCCAGACAATGCAGTTCAACCACCAATCCCGCCAAGGCGGGACAAGACACCAGGGAGAGGCAACCGAGAAACGCTGCCACTCCGCAGGCACGGGTATCCAGGACCTTCGTGCTTCGGCCCGTCGTGGTCTGGCCCCGGGGAGTCCCTGTCCCTAGGAGGCTAGCGGTGCCTTAATCCCCCCGGGTATCCTTTGGGTGAGGAGAGGGACAGGGTGAGGGGCCTGATCCGACGTACGAGGGGATTTCGGTAAGAGGTTTTCGACCTTGTGCCAGAGTTGTTTACTTACTTAAGGGCGTCCCCTAAACAGGGCGTCCCCCAACTTTGGTTGAAGAGGTGAGGGTGATCATGGCGCACTCGGTTGAAGATCACCTTGGGATGCGGGCCTCGGAATACGATCGGGTCATCCGGACCTTCATCCCGGGATATGAGGCGATGCTGGCCACGCAGCTCCGGTGGCTGGCGACGACCATGCCAGAGAAGGGACTGGTGGTGGACCTGGGTGGGGGCACGGGGGCCCTGGCGCAGGCCGTCGCGGAGCGATTCCCACGGGCGCACATCCAGATCTGGGACACGGACCCCCAGATGCTGGCCGTGGCCGAACAGCGGCTCCGGCGCTATGGCGACCGCGTGGCCCTGGTGCAGCGGTCGTTCTACGAGACCCTGCCTGAGGCGCATGCATTCGTGGCGTCGTTGGCGCTGCATCACATTCGGGAGGAGGAGCAGAAGAGACGCCTCTACGCCCATGTCTTCCAGAGTCTTCATGCACCGGGTATCTTCTTGAACGGTGACTGCGTGATGAATTCCTCCCCCCTGGCCGATGCGGAGTACTATCGCGGCTGGGAGGCGTTCATGGGAAGCGCCGGGATCTTGCCGGCCGAGGCCAAGCGGCACTTCGCCGCCTGGGCCAAGGAGGATCGGTACTTTTCGATCCCCGCCGAGTTGGCCATGCTGGCCGAGGCCGGCTTCCCGTTCCCGGACTGCTTCTGGAAGGAGGGTCCCATTGCCGTCTACGGGGGGTACAAGCTTCCGAGCTGAGGGTTCACACCGTCCGTGGCTGGGGGTCAGGCTTTGGTATTTTGCTATTCGTCCGTATACGGTAGGCGAGTGAGGCGATGGGGGGGCGGAGGGGCTTGCAAGAAGGGCCGTAGGGCTCCGTCGCCTCCAAGTGGCCGGCTAATAGCTTAACCTGAATCCGGCGCGAAATCTGTGTAGCCGCCGACAATCTCAGGCAAAGTCCGGAGCATCGCATACGTATGAAGCCTCAAGGGGCTTTGGACAAAACTCTCACAAAAAGTGATGGTCTTGTCCAAGGGCGCCAGCAAGGCTTCCAGCCACCATGATGGCCGTTTCGGAAGTCGTCGCCACACCGCGATGACGCCGGATTCAGCTTAACGTTTCCTCTTCGCGAAGTCGGCAAGTGGCTGAACCCAACGGCTCAAGCCTGCTTTCCTGGCCAGGGCCAGAATCTGCGTGTCGTCCGTCACAAGCGTCGCTGATTCGGTTTCTGCGAGAGCGAGGTAGAAGCAGTCGTACACGGGATGCTCGAACTGGTGGCCCAGGGCGAAGGCTCGGGACGCGAGCTCAGCCGTAGGTATCAGCCGGTCGAACGACATCGGAAGGGCACGGGCGACTGCGGCTCCCTGCTCCTGCGAGATCTCTCCTCGCTTCACCTTCTTCCAGGCTGCGTTACAGGCTTCCGGCACCACGAGGTTCGGTGCGACGAGCGGCTCACCAGAGTCCAGAACGGCTCTAGCGGCATCGGACCGGCTTTCTTCCACAAACCACTTGATCGCCACGCTGACATCGACGACGAGGGTCACCGGTCACGGTCCTTCCGGATGAGAGTAGTCGAATCGGTCTGCCGTCTGCCGGGCGTCATGGCGCGGATGCGGTCGGCAAGGGCCAGCCTTTCCTCTGCGTTGGGCTTCGCCACCCCCGACAGGATGGCTCGCAGTTCCTGTTCGAGCGAGTGCCCGTGGAGCTCGGCCTTTGCCTTCAGGGCGGCAATGACCCTTTCGTCAAGATTCCTCACGATGACTTGACCCATGGTTCCCTCCTTGATAGCAGTACTGATAGCCCACTTTTCCGCCACAGGCAAGCCCCGCCGCATTCGCCTGGGACAGCCGTTGCGATTTTAGTGCCTTTTCGTTTTTTTCTTCATTGGAGCGGGATGGTCGCTTGATTGAATCCCCGAGATGCTTCAGAATGCCCGGAGCGGTGCGGTGAGCCGTGCAGCTGATGGTTCCTTGGACGTAATGGCGTGGTGAACGCGGCGATGGAGACAGGTGCCCTCCAGCTCACGACAACCGGGTACCAGGGGCAGACGGTTCCTTACGAGGTGCCCTTCATCGCCTTCCCAACCACGTCGGGCAAGCTCATGATCCAGGCTCCGGGGGCGGGCGAGGCGAAGGAAGGGGCCTGGAATCGGTACGTGCGACTGGGCGAGACCCTGCAGGCCAGGAGCCTCGCCACGGTGGTGACCTTCAGCCCGCCCTGGCCGGACGCGCAGGGCAAGTACCCCGATGAGCCCTACTCGTATCGAGATGGGAGCTGGAATCGCATCTTTGTAGAAGGCATGGCGCATCTGGTGGAGCACTGCCTGACGAACGCGGAGCCGCTCTGCGGGACCAAGGAGCCCGAGGTGTATCTGGCTGGGTTCTCGGCCGGGGGTTCGGTGGCGGTAGCCGTGGCGCCGCTCTTTGCACAGATCCGAAGGATCCTTCTGGTCTCGGCCTATGACAGCGTGGGCTGGTTCTTCCTGCATGGGGTACGGCACTACGCGGGGGAGGTGTACGTGGCGTACGCGGAGGGCGACTCTCCCGCGGTTGCTCTCGCCATGAGCATACGGTCGTTTGCCAGAAGGGCCAGCGCCGTCCACGCGCGAGGGGTCCCTCACTGCGATCACGGCTTCTCCGGGGAAACGAATGGCAGGGTGCTCGCCAAAGCGTACCTCTGGGCCTTTGCCGGGGACGAGAGCTTCCCTTCACCGGAAGGCGGCGTGCGCCTCTACGACTAGGCTCAACGTCCGGTGCCTCCAGAAAGCTCGGAAGGACGTCCAGGAATGCGTGGAGAGACTGCCCAGCCCATCAATCCTCAAGCCGGGACGGTGACCTTCCTCTTCACCGACATCGAGGGCTCCACGCGGCTGCTGCAGGAGCTGGGTGAGCAGTACGCCGACCTGCTGCGGGAGCAGCGGCGCCTCCTGCGTGCCGCATTCCAGGAGCGGGGTGGGCGAGAGATCGACACCGCGGGCGACGCCTTCTTTGTCGCCTTCGACCGCGCCCGGGATGCTGTTGCGGCCGCGGTGGCCGCGCAGCGCAGCCTGGCGCAGCACCTCTGGCCCGGGGGCAAGGCGGTCCGAGTCCGTATGGGGCTGCACACCGGCGAGCCCACCTTCAGCGCGGGAAGCTACATCGGCCTTGACGTGCACCGGGCTTCGCGCATCTGCTCGACCGGCCACGGCGGGCAGGTCCTCCTGTCCCAAACCACGCGCGAGCTCGTGCAGCACAGCTTGCCCGAAGGGGTGGGCCTGCGGGATCTGGGGCGGCACCAGCTCAAGGACTTACGGCAGCCGGAGCATCTCTTCCAGATTATCATTCCGGGCCTTCCGGCAGAGTTCCCCCCACTCGTGACGCGGACCGGCACGCCGAACAATCTGCCCGCCCAATCCGACGAGCTCATCGGGCGAGAGGTCGAGGTGGGCGCCGTCAGGCAGCTTCTCCTTGGCGAGACGGTGCGCGCCGTCACTCTCAGCGGTCCAGGCGGCACCGGCAAGACGCGGCTGGCGCTACAGATCGCCGTAAGCCTCAAGGACAACTTTCCCGATGGCGTGTACCTGGTTGCCCTGGCCCCGCTCACCGATTCGAGCCTGCTCGCCTCCAGCATCGCCATGACGCTGGGTATCCTGGAAAACCCGACCCGCCCGGTTGTCGAAAGCGTGAAGGACTCTTTGCAACGCAAGCAGACGTTGCTCGTGCTCGACAACTTCGAGCAGGTCGTTGCGGCGGCACCGGTGGTGGCCGACCTCCTCGCCGCCTGTCCCGGGGTCAAGGTCCTCATCACCAGCCGCGTCGTGTTGCACCTCAGCGGCGAACGCGAGTACCCGGTGGCCCCGCTGAAGCTGCCGGAGGCCGGGCGGCAACTGGCTCCGGAGGCGCTGGAGCGGTATCCGGCCATCGCGCTCTTCGTCCGGCGCTCCCGCGCGGTCAAACCCAGCTTTGGGCTTAGCAGCGGGAACGCCGCGGCAGTGGCCCAGATCTGTGCGCACCTGGACGGGTTGCCCCTGGCCATCGAGCTGGCGGCGGCACGGATCAAGATCCTGACCCCGCAGGCGATACTGGACCGGCTGGGGAGCCGGCTCGATTTCCTCAAGGGCGGCGCGCGCGATCTGCCGGCACGCCATCAGACCCTGCGGCAGGCGATTGGCTGGAGCTACGATCTCCTGACCGATGATGAGAAGGCCTTCTTCCGGCGGATCGCCGTGTTCACCGGTGGCTGTACCCTGGAGGCCGTCGAACAGGTGTCTGGTGGGGTGGGGGCCCCTGGAGCGGATGCCCTGGACGCGGTGACGGCCTTGGTGGACAAGAGCCTGCTGCGACAGGAGGAGGGTCCGGGGACAGAGCCACGGTTCGTCATGCTGGAGACCATCCGGGAGTACGGGCTGGAATGCCTGAAAGCGGCAGGGGAGTGGGAATCGGCGAGACGCGCCCATCTGCGCTATTGCCTGGGGCTGGCAGAGCAGGCGGAGGCAGAGCTGACCGGTCCCAGGCAGAGCCTATGGCTGGACCGGCTGGAGAGTGAGCACGACAACCTGCGGGCCGCCCTCTCGTCGGCGGAAGAGTATGGAGACGTGGAAATCGGACTGCGGTTGGGTGCGACCCTCTGGCGATTTTGGTTGGTTCGCAGTCGCATGCGCGAGGGGCGCGAGCGGCTGGAGCGCCTGCTGGCGCTGCCGGGGGCTGGGGCCCGTACGAGCGCCCGGGCAAAGGGACTGCATGGCCTCGGAACGATCATCCTTGAGATCAGTGATTTCTCGCAGGCCCGTCCTTTCCTGGAGGAGAGCCTGTCCATCTGGCGAGAGCTTGGCGACCGGAAGGGCACGGCGGCCGCCCTGAACACTCTGGGATGGCTGGCGTCCCAGATCGGTGACTACGCGACGGCTCGGTCCCTCTCCGAGGAGGCGCTGGGGCGCAACCGGGAACTGGGAGAGAAGCGGGGCATCGCCGTGGCGCTGAACAACCTGGGAGCAGTGGCGCTGCACCAGAGTGAGTACGCGGCGGCGATCGCTCTCTACGGGGAAAGTCTCGCGCTGCGACGCGAGATCGGTGACCGGCGCGGCTTCGCCTACGTGCAGGTGTGGCTGGCGTGGGCACACCTGCAGCGGGGCGATCATGCGCAGGCGACTTCGATTCTGGAGGAAGCTCTCGCCGTCCTCCGGGAGCTGAACGACAAGCAGCTCATCAGCTGGGCTCTCGCCCACCAGGGCCTCCTGGCGTATGATCTTGGAGAGAACGATCGCGCGCAAGTGCTGCTGGAGGAAAGTCTGGCCCTGGGGCGGGAGGTCGGGAACAAAGTGATCATTGCCGAGACGCTCAGTCACCTGGGCGGGGTCCTGCGTGGTCAGGGCCAGTCGGCGCTGGCAACGACGCTGGCGGAAGAAGGGTTGTCCGCCTCCCGGGAGATTGGCAACATGTGGGTGCTGCCTTACGCCCTGCACGTGCTGGGACGCCAGGCCCAGGACAATGGCGACTCGGCTCGGGCATCATCCCTGTATGGGGAAAGCCTGAGCCTCTACCGGAAAACGGGGGGCAGGCGGGGGGTCGCGGAGTGCCTGGAGGCTGTGGCGGGTCTCGCGGTGACGCAGGGCGACCTCACCCGCGCAACGCGCCTGTATGCGGTTGCCGGGGTTATGCGCGAGGCGCTCGGCGCACCCCGGCCGCCGCGCAGCCGTGAGGCCTACGAGCGGGATCTGGCAGCCATCCGCGCCGGACTGGGTGAGGACACATTTGCGATCGTCTGGAAGGAAGGCCAGGCGATGACGCCGGACCAGGCCTGCGAGTTGGCCCTGTTTAGTTGAGGGGTGTCCGGTCCTAATCCTTGGAACACGGATTATTGCTTTGGGAGGCTTGACGACATGATGAGTCGGCTTTGGCGAGGCTGGACCACTGTTGCCAACGCGGACGCATACGAACACCTCCTGCGGACGAAGATCCTTCCCGGGATCCACAGGGTGAAGGGCTACAAGGGAGCCTACCTGTTGCGCAGGACCGTCGCGGACGGCGTCGAGTTCGCGACCCTGACGCTGTGGGAATCCCTGGATGCGGTCCGGGCGTTCGCCGGCGAGGAGTACGAAGTCGCGGTGGTCATTCCGGAGGCCCGAAAGCTTCTGTCCAGGTTCGATGAGCGATCGCTCCACTATGACACCATCGTCGAGCCGGAGTAGGACCGGACTGGACTTTTCCCTTGACAGTGGGGGTGACGACCGGACATTCTGCGGCATCCTTTCCGAGTTGAGCCCTCGCAGCGTGGTCGTTCGATGGGGACAGCCGCCTCCCTGACGCCGTTAATGCGCCTTGATCAAGTTCCCCCTTTGCTGTGGGCCGGGGGGTGAATCACCGACGCATATCGGACGATCCCGACCCGAATGCGGGGTCAACCCGGGTTCCTACCTGTTGGTTCCTGCCGAATGAGCGCGCTGATCTCACGCGCCGCTCGAGCGTGGCAGCGATTCACGTTCCCCGGCCTGGGGAAAGGAGGGGGAGATGCGTGTCAGGATCAAGACCTCGTTGAGTGTTGTTCTTCTGGCCTTGCTACTGGTCGGGCTGCTTTCGGCTGAGGCCCTGGCGCAGAGCCGCACGAAGATCCGCTACGCGCTGGGCGACGTGATCTCCGTGGACGATCTGCCGCTCCTCATCGCCGTGGAGCGGGCCAAGGCGCGCGGGGTGGACGTCGAAGTCACCGCCTTCAAGAGCGAGGAGATCGCGACACAGGCCGTGATCAACGGACAGGCCGACGTGGGCCAGGGAACGCCCTATGCCGCGCTCCAGAAGGTGAGCATCCCCATCCGTTTCTTCTACCAGCTCTTCGCGCTGCAGTTCTTCCCGATCGTCAACAAGGAGTTCTACAAGAGCTGGAAGGACCTGGACGGGCAGGATATCGCGGTGCACGCACGGGGGTCGGGGACCGAGGCGATCATGAGCCTCATGGCCAAGGACCAGGGGATCAAGTACAAGAACGTGAGCTACGTCCCCGGGTCCGAGGTGCGCGCCCTGGGCCTGCTCAGAGGAACGATCAAGGCCTCCATCCTGGATGCGACGAACAAGAACTACATCATGAAGGAGGCGCCCGACAAGTTCCTGATCCTGCCCCTGGGCCAGGTGAAGGCAAGCGACGAGGCGCTCTTCGCCACGAAGGACTTCCTGGAGAAGAATCAGGCCGCCGTCGCCATCTTCGTGGAAGAACTGATCAAGGTGACCCGGCAGATCAACGCCAACCCGAACAGTGTCCTGGAGGAGCGAAAGAAGCTCGGGTTACTGAAAGAACTGCC
>CAZNWB010000114.1:0-10804 GCA_964576535.1 uncultured bacterium
GGTCGATGACGTAGTACTTGTCCGTGGACTCCTCCGAAGGGCCCGAGATGATGAGGGGGGTCCGGGCCTCGTCGATCAGGATGTTGTCCACCTCGTCCACGATGGCGTAATGCAGCTCGCGCTGGACGAACTCCGCGGCCGAAAACTTCATGTTGTCGCGAAGGTAGTCGAAGCCGAACTCGCTGTTGGTCCCGTAGGTGACGTCGGCCCGGTAGGCGTCCTGGCGCGAGCAGGGTCGGAGGTTCGCCATCCCCATGTCGGTGGCGCGCACCGTCGGGTCAAAGAGGGAGGATGCCTCGTGCTGGAGGACACCGACCGAGAGCCCCAGGGCATAATAGATGGGACCCATCCACTGGGTGTCGCGCTTGGCCAGGTAGTCGTTCACGGTGATGAGATGGACCCCCTTGCCGGTGAGGGCGTTCAGGTAGACCGGCAGGGTGGCCACCAGGGTCTTGCCCTCGCCCGTGGCCATCTCGGCGATCTTCCCCTCGTGCAGCACCATCCCGCCGATGAGCTGCACGTCGAAGTGCCGCATGCTGAGGACGCGCCGGCCCACCTCCCGGCAGAGGGCGAACGCCTCGGGCAGGATCTCGTCCAGGACCGTCTTGACGTCCCCATCGGTCTCGGCCGCGGCCCGGGCGACCCGCTCGCGGAGGGCGGCCGTCCTGGCCTTGAAGTCCGCGTCGCGGAGGCGCTGCATCTCGGGCTCGAGAACGTTGATGGTTTCCACCCGGGGCCGGAGGCGGTTGAGTTCCCGCTCGTTCTTGGTGCCGATGATCTTCTGAACCAGGTGCTTGAGCATGGGTCGGTGTCGCCCTTCCGAGAAGGATCCGGTTCAACCGGCGTATGGTAACAGACAAACTGGGGAGCAGCAATCCAATTCCCGGCCCCGGATGCAGCCCGCGGAAGGGCGGGCCACCCTGCGTCCCCGGAATGGTCCGCCCGTCATATTAAAAAAAGGGAGCCCCGGGACCCAGGTCCCGGGGCTCCTGCGGACGTTCCAATCCAAGGCCTACGACTGGCCGCCGGGGTCTCCCTCGTTGGCGTACTTTGCCCCCGACTGGTCGACGATGTATTTCATGGGATTCACCGTGGCCCCGTTGACCTGCACCTCGTAATGGACGTGCGGCCCCGTGGCCCGGCCGGAGGTTCCGACGTGGGCGATGACCTCCCCGCGCTTGACCGTCTGCCCTTCCTGCACCCGGTTGCTGCTGTTGTGGGCGTAGAAGGTCGTGAACCCATGCCCATGGTTGATGAACACCACGTTCCCGAAGGCGGACAGGGGGCCCGAGAAGGAGACCACGCCATCGGCCGTGGCGACGATGGGGGTCCCATGGGGCGCGGCGACGTCAAGTCCCTCGTGCATCTCACGCTGCCCCGTGAAGGGCGAGTTCCGGTACCCGTATCCGCCCGTGACCATGCCCTTCACCGGCCAGATGGTGGGGGTCGAGTCCAGCAGGGACCGTTTCTCCTCCAGCAGGGTCTTCAGCTCGCGGAAACTCCGCTCGCGGAAGGTGATCTCCTGGCCCAGCGCCTCCAGGTCGCGGGTCACCCAGTCCATCACGCGACCGCTCTGCTGCTTCAACGCATCCAAGAGTGCCGACCGGCTCTGCGTCTCGGCCCCACCCATGGCCATGGCGGGCTGCTGATCGTCCCCCTTGTCGAGGCCGGCGACCACGCGCAGCTTGCGATCCAGGTCGCGAAGGCGCGACAGCTCTCCCTCCAGTTGGCTCACCTTGGCCGCCAGCAGATTCCGATCCCCCGCCTCCTGGCGGAGCTGCTTCAACTCCAGCATGCGGACGTTCAGGCTCACGTACTGGTAGAGGAAGAAGGCAAAGGCGAGGACAGAGACCGCCAGGACTGCGGACACGCCCGTGACGACGGACCTGGTGACGTGAAGCTTGCGCGCCGGTGAGGTGGCATCCGGCAGGATGAGCACCGTGAAGAATCGCTTGGCCATTCCCGCCTCCTTGCACGCCGGAAGGAATCCAGATCCGGCCGGCAAAGAATTCGGTCGCCCTCTTGCCGAGTGAAAAGACCGGCTCCCATTCAGGAAGCCGCGGGAGATCTACGGTAGTACGGGCAGGAGAACCAGGGGGTGCTCTTGAGTTTTGGCCTGAAATCGCGGGCACCGTACCACTGGCCCCGCAAGGGTGTCAAGCGGAAACGCACCCGGACGAAACACTCGGTCGGAAACCATGCCCTTTCCCGGGTTTGATCTCGCTCGCTGCCCCCCCACCACGCCCGGCCTCCAGAGCCCACCGATGCAGCCGATCTCCAGCCTTAGGAAAGGATTGGCATGCGACCGGCGTGCCGACGTGAATGGGTCATTTCAGGGCAGGGAGGACCAGGAGGTTCTTGAGGGTCTGTGGGCGCCTTGCGCCGTTGGTCTGGGGACCGACGGCAGCCCAGGATGGCGAGAGATTGCCCCCTGGAAGATAGGTACTCGGCCACGCAAAACACCGATGCCGATTGAGCCGAATGCGCACATTCCGGTGCCCGTTGTCCGGCCACGCGTATGCACATCCGGCACACCACCCGGGGGGAATAACACGTTCCAATTTCAGATTTTGGATTTTGGATTGGGGCGGATGTCGGATTGGGGTCAGGAACTGGGGAGATTGCCCCCCTCCCGCGGGTATGCGCTCATTTTTTCCGCCAGGGCCCAGGCGGCTTGCAGGCGCACCGGTCGTGCGTCGTCCATCAGCGCCCGCCGCAGTGGGGCGATCCCCACGCCGTCACCCAGTTGCCCCAGGGTCCAGACGGCCTGCGTGCGGACCTGCACGTCATCATGCCGGAGCAATTCCTCCAGGATTGGTTGTCCCCGGAGGTCTCCCAACCGTGCCAGGGTCCAGGCGGCGTACAGGCGCAGGGAGAGATCCCGTCCGGGCGCCATCGCGTCCGCGAGCCGCGACGCGCCAGCAGGGTCGCCGAGATTCGAAAAGGCCTCGGCCGCATACAGGGCCACGGACCGGTTCGGATGCAGGAGGGCCTGGCGCAGGACCATGCGTCCCCGCACGTCCCCCAGGCGCGCCAGCGCTTCACCCGCGTAGATCCGGACGTACGGGTTCGAATCCTGGAGCGTCGAATGTAATGGCGGGATGGCCTCCGGGTTTCCGAGATGGCCAAGGACTTCGGCGGCCTGCATCCGGATCGAATCGTCGCGGTCCTGGAGCAGGCCCGTTAGCAAGGGGAAGACATCGGCTGCACCCTGACGCGCCAACGCGGCGGCCGCCCGGAGGCGGACCGCCTGGCTCGCATCATCCACTGCGCGCCGAAGCGCTGCCTGCGTCTCGGCATCCTCGCGTCCGGCGAGAGCCGCGGCTGCGGCCGCCCGAACCTCCGCCCGGGGCTCCTGCAGTGCCGCCCGCAGGAGACGGCCCGCCTCGTCGCCAGACACGGCGCCGAGCCCCCGCGCCGCCAGCGCCCGGACCGATAGATCCGGGTGGGTCAGCGCGGACTGGTACACGGGCAACAGCTCGGGAGACGCCAGCGTGGCCAGGGCAGTCGCGGCGCGAGTCCGCAGGAGGCCGTCGTCGCTTGCCAGACCCTCCTTCACGAAGGCGATGGCGATCTGCCGGAAGGCGGAGGGCGCCTCCGGCCCGCCGCGGCCCCAGCGCAGGGCGTACACCCGCAGGGCCTCGTCGGCCTTTCCCGCCGCCACGAGCACCCGGACATGCAGGTCATGGATCGGCCACGCCTCTGGGCGCCGCTGAAGCTCCCCGGCAACGAGGCCGAGGGCCCGCCCGGTCTCCCCCTTCGAGAGCAGCCGGTCCACGCGCTCCTCCAGCGGGACCTCGCGGCCGCAGGCCAGGACGACCCATGCGACGAGGACTGCCGGCGCCCACCACCGTGCTGACCTAGGATGCCAGCTCGTCATACTTCTTCGCGCTCCCTTTCACCCGTTCCACCGGGTACTTTGCGGCATTCTCCCGAAGTTTGGCCCGCGCGGCCTCCAAGAGGTCCAACCCCGCCGCATCCGCCAGGGACACCAGCAGGATGAGGATGTCTGCCATCTCGGCTCCCAGGCGGCGGCGATTCTCGTCTGCCGCCAGAAAGGCCTCAACCTCGCCAGCCGTCTTCCACTGGAAGTGTTCCAGGAGCTCGGCCGCCTCGAGCGTGATGGAAATGGCCAAGTCCTTGGGATTGTGAAACTGCTTCCAGTCCCGTTCATCCCGAAACGCCAGCACCGCCTTCACCAGCTCGTCCATCCGCACATCTCCTGGATCTGCTGTGTCTTGCACTCGACCGTCGCTGTCCCCGTAAAACGTGAAACGTAAAACGTAATCGGCAACGAAGGCCTCGGTTTTTCCGTCTTCCGTCTTCCGTCTTCCGTCTTCCTTTTTACGTTTTACGTTTTACGTTCCAGACCACCCAGCTTCCCGGAAGCCCCTTGATCCGCTGGTTCAGGGAGAGGACGCCTTCCGCCGCCAGCCCACGGAGTGTGGATTCGACCTCGCCCACCTGGAGAGCAAAGAGGCCGGCCAGGAGGCGGGGCTGGGAGGCGGCTGCGCACCGAAGATAGGATCCCACCAGTCGCCTGACCGCGGTCGCGCGCGGCAGATCGAGAGAGGCGGCGACCGGGTCCGGCAGCCAGTTGTCCAAGAGGTCCCAGCGATAATAGAAATCCGGATCGTAGACCTCCTCCACCTTGACGATCCAGAGCCCGCGCTGCAGCTCGGCCATGGCCCGGTCGAACTCGGCCGTCCGATCCGGTTCGCGCATCGCCACCGCCTTGCGGAGTTCCGGCGTGCTCCGGGGTCCGGCATCGTGCACGGCCTCCAGGATCGCCACGGCCGCCCGGGTCATCCGCCCCTGGCGATAGTCCACGATGTAATCCCCGCTGCCCTTCCCGTCACGGATCAGAGCGCAGAAGGCCGGCAGGAGAGACAGCGACACGAGCGTCGGCTTCCCCTTGACCAGCTTCCCGTAATAGGTCAGGCGCTTCGCCGGCAGCCGATCCTTGAGGTCCCAGGTCAGGCCGATCTCGGGGTCGTGGTGGGTGCGCTTGGGCCAACGGGGATGCCGGCGGCCGCACACGGCCACGTACAGGCTGGCCACGGGGAGGCCGAAATCGCTCAGGGTGAAGCAGAAGCCGGCCTGGTTGACGAACTGGAGGGCTGTCCGCTCACCCCGGACTCTGAGGTGCGGCCGGCGACGGAAGGTGCGGTCCCGCCACGCCTCGACCTCCTGGCGGGTCAGGACGAAACGCCGTGTCGGCATGCCTGACTCCTCATCCCGAAGGATGGGACGACCCCGGGATCATCGGTCACCCATGCTATACGGAGAGGCGCAGGCAGGGCAAGCACAGAGCCACACACGGAGGGACAGACGACACAGGCCGGGGCGTGAAGGCGTGTTTATCGTCCCACCCGGGCCTCCTCCAGGATGTGGGTGGCGCGGGTCGTATTGTAAATGCCGCAGGTGCAAAACTTGGCGAGATAGGTGGCGGCCTGCTGGGGGTCCCGGCGGCCTTCCTTGACCCAGTCGATCATCTTCTTGGCGAAATTGTGGGAGATCATGCCGTGACCGCACATGGTGGAAAGCTCCAGGACCCGGCGGTCCGGGAGGAGGTTGAGGTCGCCGTGAAAGCCGAGGGAGTACTCCACGCTGTGGCGGGTGATCCCGGCCCGCTGGCAGCAGTCCCGGGCCTCGTCCGTGAGGGCGGCGATGTTGATGGAGATGCCCAGGTCGGCCGCCTTCAGGTCGCGGAGAAAGGATTCTAGCTTCGTGGGGTCATCGAACACGGCCGAGACCGTGGTGCAGCTCTCCACGCTCTGGACGACGTCCATGGGGTCCACGAACTCCCGACGGCGCCAGTGGGCGAGCGGTGTGAGCCGCGGAGAGGCCCGAAAGATGCCTCCCTTGACGGCGTTCCCCACGTTGATGGGGTTGTGCTTCAAGGCCAGGCGCAGGAACGCCTGCAGCTTCGGGGGGGCATCGGTATCATTGATCCCCCGGGCGGCCATGGCGAAGATGATGTAATCATTCTGGAGGCTCTCCCGGTCACCAAACCGGTGCAGCGTATTGGTCATGCCCGCGTCTCCTTTTGAAACGAATACTCGGTGTGCCCGTCGGCTCAACTGCCCTCAGGCCGTCGCCACCGCCGGTCGCCGGCCCAGGCCCAGGTTAGTCTTGCCGCGGTAGAACACGTAGCCCTCGCGCTTGAGCAGGGGTTCGAGTTGGTTGCCTCCCTGGCTGTCGCACCGCGTGGCCACCCCGATGGAGACGATGGTGTCCAGTTGCGGGGCGACCTCCTCTACCCGTGCCAGGACGGTCGGGACGTGCTCCAAGCGGGTCTTCAGCTCCACGATGGCGGAGAGGACCTTCTCGTCCAGGATATCCTGGCGGATCGTCCCGGTGACCGGATCGGACATCAGGGCGAACACGGGATTCTTCTTCTCGAAGGCGATCGGCAGCGAGGCCAGGGCCATGGTCATCTTCTGGATATCCCGGAACCGGACCCCCACGCCGGGCCGGCCGAACTCGATGGTGAAGCCCGCCTCCCCTTCCCCGACCCGGCCGGTCACGTCGTTGGTCTTCACCTCCTCCGTGCCCCGCCCGTGGACTCCCGTGGCCTCGTGGGGGACTACCGGATCGCTGAAGGCCCGGCGGACAACACGGGGCCAGGTCAGGTCATGGGGCGCGATGGCGTCGGTGGGGCAGACGTCCGGCTCGGGGTCGAACCGGATGCGGAGGAGCTTCAGCAAGCTCCGGATCGTGCGGACGACCGTGGGGTTCAGGTGCTCCTTGCTCATCCCCCGGTGGCAGGTGTAACACTCCACACACTCGTCGAGGTTCACGGTGGCCCGGTTCACGGCCGGGTCAATGTAGATGGCCCCCATGGGACAGACGGGGATACAGTTGCCGCAGGCCACGCACTTGCCATGATCGATCTGCATATGCCCCCTCCGCCGGATCGCGGTCTGTTGATCTCGAGGAGACCGGGGACCCGGGGGAAGACCGGCCGGGTGCCCGGAATGTCGTATCGTGAGATCCTATTTCAGGCTCTACCGCCGTGTGTATTACTGCCGCATACCCGCTGTCAAGCGGGATTTTTCTGGAACCGAAGTCCCCGCGGGAGGTTGGGAATCCGGGGGCAAAGATCGGCATTACGGAGCGCGAAGAGATCTCGCGCGCAGCCGCTCTCGCTCGGCTTCGTGAAGCATGCCGGCCTTCTGGTAGAGGGCGGACAGCTCCTCGGTCAGCTCGGCCTGCAAGGCGGCTGGAGAGGCGGCCGCCGCGCTCAGCCCGTCCCGAAGCGCCACGATGGCGAGATCGAGCCGTCCCTGGCCCTCGTACAGGCGGGCCAGACTCCGGTAATGGACCGGATTGCCCGGCTCCAGTTCGACCGCCCGCAAGAAGCGCTCGCTCGCGGCCTCCGCCCGTCCTAGGCGCGCATAGGCCGAGCCGAGGGCGACGTGCGCCGCCGCCGAGGTGGGGGCCAGGGCGATGGCCTTCTGGTACTCCAGGATGGCCGCGTCGGCCTCGCCGCTGAGCAGCAAGGCCTTCCCCAGAGCGATGAACCCTTCGTGCCCGGGGCGGTAGGCCAGGAGCTTCCGCGCGGCTTCCACGGCCACGGGGCCGTCTCCGGCTTGCATGGCCGTTCGCAAGAGCGCCGCGTACAGGGCTGGGTCGTCGCGGGAAAGCAACCCGATGACCCGCCGGTAGGCGCCCACGGCGGCCCGGGCCCGCCCGGATGCCTCGTAGCTCTGAGCCAACCCCAGCCAGGCTTCCCTCGAGTCCATCTGGAGGGCTGCGGCCCGCTCGTAACTCCGCGTGGCCTCCACGTACGAGCCCTGTTCGGCGAACCAGGACCCAAGGCGCATGTGGGCCTCGAAGTCGTCGGGGCGGAGTGCGATCACCTGCCGCATCGCGGCGATGGCCGGATCCAGTCGTCCCCGATTCCGCTCCGCGATGCCCAGGTTGAAATGGGCATCCGCCAGGTCCGGGTCCAGTTCAGTGGCCCGCTGGAGCAGCGCAGCGGCCCGCTCTACGTCCCCGGTCTTGCCGACCTCGGTCCCCCGCTTGAAGAGGTCCAGGGCCTCGGGCGCGTGCCTGGCCCGCGCCTCCAGCTCCTCTTCTTCCTGGACGGTGAGAACCTGGATGACGCCGAATCCCTCCTCGATGGGAAAGGCCGGCGAGAGGTTTCCCCGCTTGGTCGTCGCCAGGGCCGCCCGGGCGGCCGGCGGCAGGCTGGCCGGATCGACGCGGCCCAGGTACCCACCCCGTTCCCGCTCCGGCCCGATCGAGCGCTCACGAACCAGACGCTCGAATCGTGCGCCTGCGCGGTAGGCGGCGATCGCCTCCCGAGCCTCGGCCTGGGTCCGGACCACGAGGACCCGTATTCCCGCGGGACGAGGCGCTTCCCCCCCGATCCCGTCCACCGCGGCCAGCGTGGCGAGGACCAGCCCGCCGAGAGAGAGCCACTGCCCGACCCGCATCGGACCGGACCTTGTCACGGATGCGTCCCCGCGCGGCCGCTGTCGGCGGGGCGCAGGGAGAGAAAGAAGCCTGCCAGCGCGACCCCGGCTGCCAGATAGAAGCCCCCGGCCAGCGAGCCGGTGAGATCCTTGATCCATCCGGTGAGAGGCGGGCCGACCACCGCGGACAGGACGCTGGTGAAGGAGAACAGGGCCACGGCGGCCCCGATCCCCTCGGGGTGTCTCCGCGACATGTAATCCCCCAACCAGGCGATACCCACCGGATCCCACGCGAGCTTCCCCACCAGCCCATAGGCCAGCAGGACCGCCAGCATCCCGGTCCGCGAGTGCACCTGGGCCACCACGACCAGGGTCAGTGCCATCAGCGGGAGCAGCGCCAGGATGATTCGCTTCCGGCCGATCCGGTCCGAGAGGCGGCCCAGGATCAGGCCCGACGGGATGGCGGTGATCGCGATCACCAGGGTGTACAGGCCAGACATCGTCAGGCTCACCCCCCGCTCCGTCTGGAAAAAGACCGGCCCCCAGGAAAGCAGCACCCACCACCCGTACAGGACGCAGAAGCCCGACAGGTTCATGCAGAAGAGCGTCGGATCGCGGATGAGGTGCCACAGCGGGACTGTGCGGCGACCGGTCAGCCGCACCTCCCGGACGATCCCCTGGTACAGCGCGCTCGCCAGGAACGTGGGGACCGCCAGGATCAGGAACGGGATGCGCCAGCTCCCCGTCGCCTGGTAGAGCGGCCCCGCCAGGGCCAGCCCCACCGCCAGCCCCAGGGACATCCCCCCGTTGATCACCCCCGAGGCGATCCCCCGCCGCGTGTTCGCGACCGTGTGGATGGTGATGCTGTAGGCCATGGTGTAGTAGGCGCCCGCACCCGCGCCGTGCAGCCCGGCCACGGCGAGCAGCGCCAGGTAGTTGACCGCGGCGAACCCGAACCCGGCAATGCCCGCGGCCGACACCAGGGAGAACACGACGAGCGTCCGCTTCAGGCCAAACCGCTCCGCCAGCAGACCGGAGGTCAGTTGCGCGGAGACGTACAGCGTGAAGTAGGTTCCGGTGATGAGCCCCGTCTGCACGCCGCTCAGGTCGAACTCCCGGGCGATGACCGTCAAGAGCGGGTACAGGACCGTCCGGTCGGCGTAGATCACCGCCCAGCCCCCGCAGAACAGGGCCACAAGGCGCCGGATGTACGCCCCCTCGGCGCGTTCGCCCGCCTGCAGAGAAATGGCGACGTCCGCAGACCGTTGCACCAGTGCTCCTCTTCGAGGGATCTTGGCAGACCGCCGCGTGATCGGCGGCCGCCTCGATCAACCCGCCGTACCCTGCCACGGGTGAGCCGCCGAAATCAACCCCGATCCGAAAAAGCCTCACGTCGGGAAGCCCAGGCTCACAATGGCAATCCTGGGCTCACCCATCGCGCTCCTGGTCTCCGCTGCGAGTTTCGGATCGGGGTCAACCCTGACCCGCCACACAAAAGAGAACGGGGGCGCATCCTGGATCCGGATGCGCCCCCGCGGGATGGCTCCACAACCAGCGCTGGATCAATCGACCCGCAGGACGGCCCCCTGGCTCCCCGAGGTGACCATTTTGGAATAGCGATACAGCCAGCCGGTCTTCACGCGGGGCTCCGGCACCTTCCAGGCTGCCCGGCGGGCCTTCAGCTCCGCCTCGGAGAGGTCCACCTCCAGCAGTCGCTTCTCGATGTCGATGCGAATCCGGTCGCCCGGCCGGAGCAGCGCGATAGGGCCGCCGACCGCGGCCTCGGGCGAGACGTGCCCGATGCAGGCCCCGTGGGTCGCGCCCGAGAATCGCCCGTCGGTGATGAGGGAGACGCTGTCCTTCAGGCCGCGCCCGATGATGGCCGAGGTGGGCGACAGCATCTCCTGCATGCCCGGCCCGCCCCGCGGCCCCTCGTAGCGAATCACCACCACGTCGCCGGCCTTCACTGTGCCGCTGAGGATGCCCGCCAGCGCCTCGTCCTGGGACTCGAAGATCACGGCCGGCCCCTCGTGCCGCATCATGTCGGGCGTCACGGCTGCCACCTTCACCACGCCGCCCTCCGGAGCCAGGTTCCCGAAGAGGACTGCCAGGCCGCCGGTCTTCATGTACGGGTTCTCCAGCGGTCGGATGACGTCCGGGTCCTTCACGACCGCGTCCCGGATGTTCTCACCGAGGGTCTTGCCGGTCACGGTCGGCCGGTCCAGTTTCAGGACATCCCCCTTGTCCGCCAGCCGCTTCAGGATCGCGCTGATGCCGCCGGCCCGGTCCACGTCCTCCACGCGGTGGTGGCCGGCCGGGCTCACCTTGCACAGGTAGGGGACCTGGTCGGAGAGCTGGTTGATCCGGTCCAGGGAGTAGGC
>CAZNWB010000115.1:0-10490 GCA_964576535.1 uncultured bacterium
GCCGGGCAAAAGGCCTTGCGCTGGCACGCAAGGGCGGTCTCGGCATCGCAGGGGGTCCCCCCATGCTCGACCAGCTCGACGCCGAGGATCCTGACGCGTCCGTCCCTCGCCAGGTCCGTCAGCCAGTACACGGCGCAACATTCAGAGATGCCGAGCCGAGCTGCCACCTGGGCCGGGGTGACCTTCCCATGCGACTTGAGGACCTCGACATACTCCCCGACGACCTCTTCTCTCCATCCCGGAATCATGGCCTCGCCCCCACTCTCTTCGATGAAAGGCTCTCAGCGACGACCCGTCCTGTTGATTCGGTGAACCTCCATGCCGGTCGCGGCGCCACATCGTTCCCCGGCGGAATGGCTCGCACGGGGGTGCGGATCTCCGACCCACTGAGAATATGTGCTGTCGCCAGCGGCACGGCAACAATCTGTCCATGTGGTCCTATCCGCCGAACCTTTAGACATTCACCACGGATGGCGGTCGTCCGGTATGCACGAAATCCAGACATTGGCCGAATCAGGGTACCCGTGCCTTGACACCGGGCCCCCCGACGGCATACCTTTTCGAGCGAAGGCCCACCCTCCGGGTCGGATTCGTGGCCGGCCAGCACCTTCCGTGCATAGGCGATGTGCTGTACCCGACGGACTGTGGCAACTCCTTCCAGCGGTGCCCCATGATCGCTGCCTCTTCGACGTGTCGGTATCCGTCAACACGATTCGACTGGTCGAACAGCGCGAGGGGCACACGGGTCTGCCCACCTCCTTGGGTGATCAGGAGCGTCCATTGGGATGCCCGGGGACCGCCGAAGCGTTCGGCACGCACCGACGAACCCTGGAAGCCATTGAACCTGAAAAAGCGATGGGAGAGGCTCGGGGGGATCATCATGACCAGGATACTCTTCAAAGATCGGGTCGCCCTGGTCACCGGGGGGACCAAGGGCATCGGCCGGGCGATCTGCATGCACCTGGCGGAACACGGGGCCCAGATCGCCTGTGGGTATGGGCACGACCAACAAGCGGCCGAGGGCTTCAAGCGAGAATTCTCGGAGAAGGGCTACCAGGGGGATGTGTATCAGTGCGACATCACGGAGCCCGACCAGATCGGCGCCATGGTGGAGCGGGTGGTCAAGGACCTCGGGAGGCTCGACATCCTGGTGAACAATGCCGGCATCACCAGTGACAAGACCGTGCTCAAGATGGAGGTCGCCGACTGGCAGAAGGTCCTCCGGACCAACCTGTCCAGTTGCTTCTACATCTGCAAGGCGGTTCTCCCGCACATGCTGAAGTACAACTACGGGCGCATCATCAACATCAGCTCGGTGATCGGCCTCTCCGGCAACATCGGCCAGGCGAATTACGCCTCGGCCAAGGCCGGCCTCTTCGGCTTCACCAAGACGTTGGCCCTGGAGACGGCTCGCAAGGGGATCACGGTGAATGCCGTTGCGCCCGGATTCGTGAAGACGGAGATGACGGAGAAGATTCCCCCTGAAATCGTCGACAAGATCCTCGACCAGATCCCCATGAAGCGATTCGCAGAGCCCCACGAGATCTCCCGGGTCGTCGTCTTCCTGGCGCAGGAGGACTCCGCCTACATCACCGGGCAGATCTACGGGATCAACGGGGGGCTGTACATGTGAGGGGCTGGATGGGGTCGGTCGACGGGAGGGCCCGGCATTGGCACAGAACCCAGGCGCCGGGCCCTTCGCCTTGTAGAAGAGGGCCCTGAGGCCAACGGGGAGGAGGACCGCTCAGCGTCGTTTCGCGGGTTTCCTCCGCTTGGGAGCTTTGGTCTTGCCGGAAGCCTTAACCTTTCTTGCCAGATCATCTACCCGCTTCCGCAATGCTTCCACCTCTTGCTTCGTCGCAGGATTGATGGAGGCGAGGCGCTTGCTAACCTCGCCCTCCCACTTCCGATAGCCCTCGGCTGCAGCCTTCTGAAACTCCTCCAGGTGCCTCCGGGACTGCTCGACCCAGTCCGCGAGCAGCCCCTTCCCCCCCTCATGGGCTCCCGCCCCCTGCCGGATCAGCTCCTCCACCAGCTTCTGCGTCTGCTGTTGCACCTTCGAGGCGGCATCCAGGGTCGTCTGAAAAGCCTGTTTGGCAAAGTTCAGAAACTCCTCACCCTTGCGTTCCATTGGCATGCTCCTTTCGGGGCGATCACCCGGGCATCTCCGCCCGCTGCGCCATTAGGAGGACGGGGTCGCCTGGGGTGCTCCCACCCTCTTCACGAGCGTTTCGAGCCGGGCGGTACTGCTCACAAGCTCCTCGATCCGCTGCGCCAGGGCCCGTAGCCGGACCTCCAGGGAGACGATCTGGCTGCCCAGCTCCGAGACCTGCTTCTTGCTGGGCGGATCCGGGGGCAGACCCTCCACAAGCTTTTCGATCTGCTCCTCCAGGGCCTCCGTCCGGGTCTCCAGCGAGATGAACTGGCCGGCCAGGTCCGTCACCTGCTTGCGGGAGGGGAGGTTCATGCTCCGCAGGAACTCCTCGCTGGAGGAATGCAACGCCTTCCGCATGGGGCCGACGGTATTCAGGTACTGCTCCATGAACTTCCCCATGGCGGCGGCAAAGCCCTCGGTCTGCATGGCCTCTCCCAGGACCTTGGACCAGGCCTCGACCGAGTCATCCATGAACTTCTTCGACTGCGCGAGACCGTCGGGGCTGCCAGCGCCTTTCTGGAGCATCTGGGTCCAAACGTCCATCGCCTGGCCGAACATCGGTCTCCAGAACTGGAAGACATCCGGTGGCTGGGGCTGCCCCACCAGCGTCCGCCAGGCATCCATTCCCTGGTCCATGGAGCGCTTCCACATCGAGAACAGGTCTTGAGTCGTCTGTTCGTCGCTCATGGCAGATCCTTCCTCCCCCGCCCGCGGGCCACTCACGCCGCCTGGGACCGCCGCGCGATCCAGGCGCTCACCTTTGGCCAGACGTGGCGTGCTGCCCCCCGTCCGGCAATGAGGGAAATATGCCCGCCGGGGAGTTCGAAGTATTCCTTCTCGGTGCTGGAGACGGCATCCATGAGGGCCCGGGCGCATTCGGGCGGGCAGATATAGTCCTGCTTGGCCCCTACCACCAGCAGCGGAGCGTGGATGTTGGACAGGTGCACCGGTCTCCCCCCGAGGCTCAGCTCGTTCCGGATTAGCTTGTTCTCCTGGTAGAACTCCTTCACCCACTGCCGGAAGAACTCCCCAGGGAAAGGGACATACTCGTTCGCCCACTTGTTCAGCGCCAGGAACCCATCTACGTACCTGTCGTCCCACAGGTTCCACCAGAGGTTGGTGAAGGTCGTCAGGTCCATGGTCGGCTTCAGCATCTTGAACCCAAGCCGGACCATATCCGCGGGCATGCTGCCAAAGGTGTCCACCAGCTTGTCCACATCGAAGTAGCGCTTGTCCAGCCAGGTGGTGAATAACCCCGTGTTCTTGTAGTCGATCGGCCCGGCCATGTTGATCAGGTTCCGCACCGCCTCCGGATTCTGGGCGGCATAGCAGGCGCTGAGGGGGGCGCCCATGCAATAGCCGAGGAGGGTCAGCTGGCGGGTGCCGGAGCGCTTCAACGCCTTGCGCACCATCACCGGCAGGATCTGGGTGACGCACTCGTCCACGGTCAGGCCGTTGTCCTCATCGCCGAAGACCCCCCAGTCCAGCAGGTAGAAATCGAACCCCTGCTGGACCATGTGCTCGACAAAGCTGCTGCCGGGGGACAGGTCGAAGATGTACGGGCGGCTGATCCCCAGGTTGGGCACCATCAGGACCGGGACCGCATGCCGCCGCTCGGAGGTGGGGCCGTAGCGGTACAGGATGGACTTGTTCCTCTTGTAGATCAGCTCCCTCGGGGTCTGCCCGACCCGCGGATCCTGGGGACGGTAGACCAGGTCCACCCCCTTCGCGAACCTCTGGACATTCTTGACCGTTTCCTCCTGCACCTGCTTTGTGAACTCACCGGACATGGGGAGGTGCCATTCGACCATGGTGTTTCCTTTCCCTTACGCAACCACCGCCGGGTCCACCCGCATCACCACGTAGCCGCCCACGGCACCGGCACCAAACCCGGGGGCAAACACCCGCATGGGGCGCTTCTCGTACATGGTGAGGGCGTAGCGATTCACCCAGAAGAGATCCAGCCCTAGGTCCCGCAGGAGTTCGTACCGGCTGGCGAATTTTCCGTCGCGCAGCCGGGCGACGATGTCCGTCTCGGTCGGGGCCTTCTCCTCGAAGTCCCGCCTGATGACGGCCGAAAACTGCTCCAGCGTGTCGAAGACCGTGAAGTCCAGGTCGGGGAGGAAGTTGAAGGGGAAAACGATGCGACCGTGGCTATTCAGGACAAAAGGCTTGTTCATGACACCCCTCCCCCTCGGATGAAACGGGTCTCTGCGGACCGGGAAAGGGCTGATTTGTATACCGAACGGCACTGGCGAGTCAATATGGATTCGGGGCTGCCATGAAAATGCCACGGGCCGGTTCACGAAACGAGCCGGCCCGTGGCTGCGCTGGGATCTCGTCAGGGATCAGGCCTTGGCCCCCTCCGGATTGTACATCTCCTTCAGCTTCTTCACGACCGCCCTCCCACGCACCACGACCTCGTTGCGCTGGTTGCTGCAGGTGAGCCCCACCTGCAGCACGCCCTTGGGGTCAATCTCCTCGATGACTCCCGTCGCGGTAATGACGTCCCCGGGACGTACCGGGGCAGTGAACTCCATATCCTGCCGGAGATAGACGCACCACGGTGTCAGCTCGGCCAGGACACCAGAGAACATGCTGGCGGTATGGAATCCGTGGGCAATCCGCCCCTTGAACCGGGTGCGCCGCGACATCGCTTCGTTGAAATGCAGCGGATTGAAATCCAGGGAGAGCAGGCCGAAAAATACCGTATGCATGTCCGTAAAGGTCTTGGTGTGGGAGATCGATTTCCCGACGAACAGGTCGGCGTCCCTGGGTTGGCGCTGGACGGAGCCATTGCCGAAGGATTCCTGCCCCGTGAAGGATGCCATGAGCTTGGTGAAGGCTTCCACCTGCTCCCGCTGCCACTGGAAGGCCCGCTGGAGCGCCGCCTGGGAGTACAGGGCGGGGAACAGGGTCAAGCTGGTCAACATGTCGAGTACCGGATTCACGGGCGCCCTCCTGTTCGAGGTTGAAAGCGGGGTCGGGCGGTCATCCCCCACTACCGAACCCATTCGTCACGGTCGCCATCCGCCCAGCAAACCGAAGTCGTCTTCCGGAGATCCGCCTCACGCCCCAAGAGCCTGGAGTGTCCCGGACAGCCGGATGGGCGTTCCAATGTACGCGGTTCCGAGAAGCCGAGCAAACAGCTCGGGGGCACCCGCAAAGGGGTAGTCCCGGCCGTCCGGCGTGCGGGCCAGGCCGAAGTATTCGCGGCCACCCTTGGTATCCTGGTAGCTGATGAAGGCAACCGTCATGCCAGCCGGGACCTCCACTGTTGACAGGGCATCCTGGGTCTCCAGGTCGCGTTCCGCCTTGGTGTTGAAGCCATCATGGTCGAAGGGGGCGACGTGGGTCGGAACCCTGGCAAGATCCGTGGGTTGTCCACACACCATGAGCGTGTAGCCGTCAAAGGTGTGGTGTCCGCCCACGCTGCTCACGCCCGCGTAGGCTACATCACCCTCCCCCAGGCCCAAGGGGGGATACCCCCCGACGCCCTGAAGCTGTTTGGCGGTCTCCCACACCAATCGGATGAACGTGGGGGTGATTGCGTGGCCTGCCTGCGCGCCCCCGGAGCGGCCCGCCTTGATCAATGTCCCATGAACCCCCACGTCGTTTTTCAGCAGGGCCTGGGTCACACCCCCCCCATACCCCAGGGCCTCCAGGAGGACGCGCAGCTCGGTCAGGGGGACGGCCGGGTACGGGTTATGGTGTTCGAGGATTTTCAGTCCCGACAACGCGGGAATCCTCGCCTGCCCCAAGGCAGTAGTCACCGCCGACGCCATGGCCTTGGAAAACAGGTGCGACTCCCGGTCTCGGATGCTGGAGGCGTCCACCCCGCAGCCAATGCCGACGATGCGAACCGCCCGCCCCCCCGGCGGCGGCTGGCGGGAGAGGAGCAAGCCGGCATACCCCAGGCTCTGTGGTCCGGTGCCGCCGAGCTTCAGCGGGGTGAAGATGGTCCGGTCCTCGATCTCGTCAGGGTGCGTCGTCACATGCGCGGTGGAAAGGCCCTGCCGCGCCATCTCATGAGTGAAGAGCCGCTGCTGATACACAAACCGCTCTAACGCCTTGATGAGATCGAAATCGTGCTGATAGGCCCGGCCGAGCGCCGCCGCTCCGAGCTTCAGCATGTTGGCCTTGGCGTATTTTTGGTCGAAGGACGAGACAAGGCTGGCGAAGATCTGCGTCGTTTCCGCCGGGCTGATGCGGGCGCGGTTTCGGTTGGTCCCCTTGGTGTTGCCCCCGGCGACCACCATGGACATTTCTTCCCCGCGCTCCAGCAGATCCGCCAGGGCCTCGTTGTATGGGACAATGCCGGATGCGGAGGCTGCATGCGTCGGCGTGCACCGGATTCGCGGCTTCTGACGGAAGAGGTGCCCGTGTTCGCTCTGGGCAAGACGACGACGGAAGTCCTCGGCAACCTCGTCCTCGGTCATCTGGGCAAGCTCGTGGGGGTACGAAACGGCGACGCGGATGGTCGTCGTTCGAGAAATGTCGATGCCCTGGCGGCGAGCCTCTCCCACCAGCCGGTCGAAGCCAGTCCACAGGAGTTCCTCGGCGTACAGCTGTTTCAGCTTCCCGGATTCCCAGAACTCCTCGAGGCTCTTGCCGCCTCCGGCGCTCGCCTGCTCCCAGGCCGGAGGGGGCTTGAAGTTGGCCACCCCAGCAACGATGTACGCAGCCTGCGACCCTGCCGTCATTTTGCTCACACCCGCTTCCAAACCGGAAATCTCTCTTGCCAGGACCAGACGCTCATCGGGCCCCAAGGAGGCAGGCGCCCGGGCGCTTCGGCCAGAAACGTAGCCTGGGGAGGGGATGAAGTCAACCTGTTTTCCCCTCTTTTTTAGCCTTTGGGCGGCATCCAGCCGAGAGCAGCGCGATGGCGGGCTACTGGGCCGCAGGGAAAGCGGTCCCCTCGAACTCCTCGATGCGGCGCCGAATCTCGTCCGGGACCGGGCGGGAGGATTGGGTGGCCGTGTCGAAGTTCACGTACACGATCTCTGCGCCGGTGACCAGGTCACCACCCTCTTCCCGGACGATCCGGAACTCCATGCTGAAGCTACTCCGTCCGATGGAGGTGATACGACCGTAGACCCGAAGGTCTTCATCCAAGCGGGCCACGCGCTTGAACTCGAGCGTGGCCTTGACCAGGGACGGGTCGAAGCCATGCCGCTCTATCATCTCCTGATACGGCACCCCCAGGGCACGGAAGTACTCCGTCAGGGCCACATCCACGTATTCCAGGTAGCGGGAGTTGTAGACGATTCCCTGCCTGTCAATCTCGCTGTAGCGGACCCGGATCGGACACGAGAACCGGAAGCCTTCAGGCATCCCGCACATCGCTCCTGCTCAGGCCGCACGGACGGTCCGGGCCTCGGGAGAGTCTGGCTGCAGCTTCTTCACCCGCTGCCAGCCCAGAAGGGCGGCGCCCAGGGCGGTCGTGTACTGCGGCTCGGCCGGGACGTGAATCGTAAACCCCCACTTCGCCTCGCAGGCCTTGACCATCCCCAGCTGAAGCGCCACCCCGCCGATGAACGTGACCTCTCCCCCCTTCATTCCCACCCGCTTGAGCTGCATCAGGGAGCGCTCGGCCAGCGAATGATGGATTCCGGCGAGAATGTCTTCCACCGAGCGCCCCTCGGAAATGTGATTGATGATCTCAGATTCCGCCAGGACGGCGCAGATGCTGCTGATGGTCTGGGGTGTGGTGCTCTCCAGGGAGCGGCGTCCGATCGCCTCCACTTCCACCTCCAGGTACTTCGCGGCTCGCTCCAGAAAGCCGCCGGACCCGGCCGCGCACTTCTCGTTCATGTGGAATTCCTTGACCTTGCCGTTCGCACGCAGCCGGATCGCCCGGGTGCTCTGGGCCCCCATGTCCAGCACGAACTCGCTGGACGGGAACAGGAAGGCCGCCCCTTTGGCCCCGCACGTGATGTCCGTGATCTGGATGTCGCGGAAGGAGACGCTGTAGCGGCCGAGACCTGTCGTGGCCGCGTAGCGTAACTCCGCCCGGGAGGTTCTCCCCTCGGCGAGGGCGGCTGCCAGCGCTTCATTGGCCACGGCCTCGAAGTCGCCCTTCGTCCGGCCGACACCCCGCCCGTGGATCGTCCCGGTCTCGTCAACGAGCACCACCTTGGTCCGGCCAGAGCCGAGGTCAATCCCTGCCACCAGGCTCATCGGGTCCCTCCCCCTGGCTGGGCCCCTCTCGCGCCGGGAGCCATGGACGGCTCCCCGGACGTTGCCACGGCCTGCCCCGCAGCCAGCCGTTGCGCCCGCTCCAAGGCGAAGAAGGCCGCCCCCAGGGCGCCGTTGAAGTGGGCATCGGGGCTCACGTTCACCCGCCGGGCCAAGATGGCCTGGATGGCGTCCACCATCCCGACGTTCCGGGCCACCCCGCCCGTGAAGGTAATCTCCTCCTCGATCCCCACGCGACGGACCAGCGAGACGGTCCGGGTGGCAATGGCCTTGTGCACGCCCGCCAGGATATCCTCCGGCCGCTTCCGCTGGGCCGCATAGGACAGAATGTCGGATTCCACGAAGACCGTGCACACCGACGTCATGCGGACGGGGTTCCGCCCCTGCATGGAGATCGGCCCGATCTCGTCCAGGGACAGCCCCATGCATTCCGCCGCCGCGCTCAGAAACCGTCCTGTCCCCGCCGCACATTTATCGTTCATGCAGAAGTCCAGCACCTCACCCGTGGATCCGACCTTGATGGCCTTGGTGTCCTGGCCACCCATGTCGATCACCGTCCGCGTTCCAGGGAAGAGGAACTGGGCCCCCTTGGCGTGGCAGGTGATCTCGGTGATCTGGGCGTCGCCGAAGGTCACCTTGTAGCGGCCGTAGCCGGTGCCCACCACGTAGCCCACGGCCTCCCGGGCGAGGCCGCCATCCTCCAGGGCTTTCAGGAAGGCCTGCTCCGCCGCCTTGATGACGTTGGCGCCGGTCTCGATCAGGGCCCGTCCGACGATCGCGTGTCGGTCGTTCACGAGGATCGCTTTCGTCTGCGTGGAGCCGACATCCACGCCCCCGCCGTAGATCATGAGTCTCTCCCCTACGCGCGCTGCAGGAACTTCTTGTGCTCCAGCGCCTCGAAAAAGGCATCGATCCGGTTCTTCATCTGCGCCTCGGAGTAATACCGGGGATCCTCCAGGTCGGACTCGACCAAGAGGGTCGGGACGCCCAGTTCCCGGGTAAAGTACTCCCGCATGTCCCCCTGCCCGGCGGAAAAGAGGCGACAACTCTTGATGGAGTGGATCACCAGTGCGTCCGCCTCCCACCCCTCGACGTATCGCCGGATCTGCTGGTAGCGGGCGGTGAGGCTCCGGTTCGTCAGGTTCTCGACAATCATCTGCTCCGCGATGCTTTCCAGCGGGCGGCTGGGGTCGTGGCGGAAGCCGAACTCCCACAGGCCCCCCACGGTGGAGTAGGTGGAGTTGACCGCGACGGCCCCCCAGGCCGCGAACAGGTTGCGGAAGTTCCGGTAATACGGATAGGGGGGCGGCCCCTCGACGATGGTCCGAAACCGCTCCGCCGGGAGGGGTCCCGCCGCCTGGGCCACCAGGGCCTCGAAGGCCTCGACGGCGACATCGAAGAACTCGGCCGCCTCGCGCGTCCCCCGCAGGACGTTGATGGGACCCATCATGTTGATGCTGTCGAAGTAGGCGTCGAAGGGGGCAGGCCGGTGCTTGCACAACGCCTTGGCCCGCGACCACCCCTCTTCCGCCCGGGCGGAGAAGGCCAGCACCTCCCGCAGCCTGTCCATGTCGAAGGGCCTGCCTGTGATCCGGCTGCAGGTCGCAATCAGCTCTTCCAGCTGGCGGAGCACATAGGTGATGTCGTCCTGGCTGGGTCGGTCTCCCTCACGGAGGAACGGGACGTCCAGCATGAAGAGGGGCGCCTTGCAGAATTCCGCGATGTGCTCGAACCACTTCACGTAGACGTTGCAGCCGACGTAGTTGCACACGACCAGGGTCGGATGGGGAATGGATCCGTTCGGACCATAGCCGCCGCTCATGAGCATCCCGATATCCGCCTTGACGTAGGCGCAGTTGTCGCTGCTGTACCCCATCTGCTCGGCCTTGAGGATCATGGGGAGGGATTGCTTGCGGATGGCGAGCTGCAGGGCGTTCACCTCGGGAAAGACCGGGTGCATGTCGAAGGCCCGCAGGATCTCCACGCAGTTTCCCGAGATCATGAGAAACCCCGCCGGCGCCCCGCTCTTTGCCGCCGCGCCCAGCTGGTCGTAGTACTCCGTCATGATGCGCTTCGAGTGGTCGTTAACCTCGCTCTGGTATTTGCGATCCTTGTCCACCTTTCCGGCCGTGGCCAT
>CAZNWB010000116.1:0-10461 GCA_964576535.1 uncultured bacterium
CACCGTTGGCTTGCCCCCACGCCGCGGCCTGCTTCTTGTAGAGGTCCTGCCCGGGGGCGATGAAGTAGGTGCCCTGTAGGATCGTAAGCTTGGTCCCCTTGATGACCGCCGGCGCCGCGCCGAACGCTTTCTGGGGAAGAGACCCCAGGGCGGCCACGCCCAGGCCGGCGGCGCCCGTCTTGATGAATTCCCGCCGACTCAACTTCCGTCGCGTCTTCTTCTCCATGAGCAACCTCCTTGTGAATCCACTCCTGGCTTCGTTGTCATCGATCGGTTGTTTCCTTTCGATCACCTCCCTTCCCTGTTGATGTAGCTGCACCACCACCGGTCCATTGGACATGGCGCAGTCATCACGGTTTCATCCGCCACCGCTGCTCGGGAGCAAGACCCAATCGGCAACCCGACCGAGGTCCGAGAATGAGGACCGATCTCCTCCCGAAATGCAACGGCCCTCTGGGCATCCTCCCCAGAGGGCCGCTCGTGCGCCCGTGCAAACGTTTTCTCGCCGACATCTCCGTCGCTCTCGAAGCCATTGCAGGACTATCTATAAGGCTACTGCTTAGAGAGGCGCAAAGTCAATATCAAAGGAGCCTTTAGCCGCTAGCACAAACAACCATGAGACCAAAGCCTAGAAAATGGGGGGACGAACTGTCTGAAGGCCGAGTAGCGAGGGTCTGACGCGGGAATTGGCGATTGGATGACGGCCGTGAACTCAACCTGAGCCATGCCCTGCGCCGGGGCCGTGCGGAGGGGAATTCGTAAGCAGGTGTCACTTGCGGCGATGGCAGCGGAGATAAGGCCGAAAAGGCCACGGCCCAGGGCCAGCTTCCCCGGGCCGTGAACGACTGCCTGATTGCCCTCCCGCATCCAGCCGGGCTAGAACGACGGGTCCGCCCGGTCCGCCCCGGAGGGTCCAGGCGGGCCGGCGGATGGACCTAGAACCGGTATCCCAACGTCAAGCCCACGATGTGCATCTCGTAGGGCGGATGCTGGGCCCCCAGGATGATGGAGCGGGCATCCTGCTGAGCCATTGGGGTGACAGGTAAAGCCGCCAGGGGCGGGGCAATGCCGTCGGTGGTGAAGTCGGTCTCCGAGTACCGCTCGTACTGGTACCCCAGCCGCAGGGTCCACTGCGGCGTCACGAAGTAGCGGGCCACGACATTGAAGATTTGCAGGGTGTTTTTCGTGGTGGGCACGTCGGTGGGATCGCCCGAGGCGACCCCGCCGGCGACCCCCGCCGTCTCTTGGTGGCTCTCGCCAAGGCTGTAACTATAGCCGAGACTCAGGTCCAGGCGCTTGGGAATGACCGCGAGGTTCACCCCGGTCCGCACGGTGTTCAGGGTGTCCCGGGGGCGCACGTAAAAGTCATTCACGCCCGTGGGGTCGCACGGGGTCGGAGGAGCGCCGGGGACGTTACAGCTCTTCTCCTGCGAGTTGTACTGGTCGTAGGCATACCCGACGAAGAGGTTCAACCGCTCGATGGGCGCCCACTGGACGTCCACCGACCAGCCGAAGGACTGGGCGTCCTGCAGCCCGTAGGCGCTGTTGAAGAAGTGGGCGTCCCAGCCGTTGAACGAGCCACTGAGCGTCAGGGTGTCCGTCGGGGTGACCTGGAGCAGGACGTCAACCTTGTCTTGGGTACGGTCCGCCTCGTCGAACTTCCGGAACTGGGGGAGCGCCGTCGCATTGCCGCCCAGGGGCTCATAGCCGCCGGCATGAATGGTCCGGACACCATGCGCGTAGCTGAAGCGCCCTAGGAGCCAACTGTACGGGCGGACATCCACGATCCCCTTGATGATGTTCTCGTTGCTGCTCGCCACCTCCCGCTCGAACCGGTTCCAGTGATCCCACTCATACGCGGCCTTGACCATGACCTGGGGGATGATCCGCCAGGTGATATCCTGACCCACGGTCTGCCTCCGGAAAGAGATGGGCTCGCTTTCATGAACGTTGGTCGCCGCCTGGGACGGCGTCATGTCACCCGGATTCAGGACCTTGGTGAAGATGTGGTCCGGGAGCTCGTTCTCCAGCTCGTAGTATCGGTACCGGGTCGTGGCGCTCACGTCCCGCAAGGGCCGGGTGGTCAGGTTCAGATTCCCATTCACAATGTTCATTTTCGCGTCGGGTTTTGTCGCTCCGGCGTCCGTGGTGTTCCCGGTGAACCCGGCGACGGTCGTCCACGGCAGGAAGGTTTCGTCTTGCCGCCACATGGCATACGAGAACATTCCGGTCAATCGGGTCCTCCACCACGGGAGGTTGACCCCCGCCGCGCCGGTGAATGTGTTGGCGTAATTGTCCGGCATGGTGGAGTAGCGTCCCAGGCCCGAGGGGTTCCGGCACCCGCCCGCCCCCGCCCCGCACGGGTTGTCCCACGTGAGCTGGTCCACGTTGTTCTCGAACAGGGAGTAGGTGTAGTTGAACCGGAGCTGGTACCAGTCCCGGACGTATTCCGCCCCGGCTTTGACCTCGTGGAACGTCTCATCCCGGGTGCCAGCCAACTCGACCGCGTTGGTCGGTGAGCTTCCGATGAAGACCCCCCAGGGGACGGACCCTTCCCGCGTCGTGTGGGCATATCCCGCGCTGAGTTCCAATTCGGGCAGGGGGAGCCAGTTCAGGCCGAACTTGGCGGTATCGGTCTGGAAGCCCAATTGCGTGGGCTGCAGGAGGCTGTTGACGGCACCGATCACCGCGTCGCGCTGGGGTTGGGTGGCGGGGTTCGCGACGTTGTTGAGGGCTAGGGCTAGTCCGGCTCCCCCTTGAATCGTATAGTTGCCGGGGGTGCCCTCGGTGAAAATCGTCTGCGCGTTGTTGGCAATATCGTGCGGGAGCCGGTCGTACTCGAAGTTGAATCGGAGGTAATTGTAGCGCCCGGCGTTCAGGTAGTAGGTGGCGTCCATCCGGGTCAGGTCGGTCCCCCCCATTTCCAGATACTGGGTGCGGGCCTTGTCCTCCCCTAGCAGGCGGAAGGAGGGCACCTGGAAGAGGTGGCCCCACCATCCCCCTTCGTCCGTCCTGGGGAGATCCCGGTACTCATCGAAGGTCGCGGATTTCCCATCCCCCCGGGGCTGCACGATCTGCAGCCCAGCCTCGATCTCGCCGGTGAACTCGTAGGGCGCGTCCTTCTTCTCAGGCGAGCTGGGCTCCCCTGCCCGGGCGACCCCGGACCCCCCGAGCAGCAGGAGCCCGAGACTGAACGCCAGCCCCACCGCTATGCTTCCATGCCGTTTCATCGTCGCCTCCGGTGTCCGCGGGCCCGTGTTGCTCATCGAACCACCTCCCTCACCGTGTGAAGCGGAACCCAGACGGATGGTTCGACCCGTGGAGATTGTTGTGGCAGTAGGCACAGCTCCGTCCCAGGAAGCGCCGGTCCTGGGTGGGGTCAGTCGTCCCCCCGGCAAAGGCCGTGGACGGATGACGGTTCTCGTTGTGGCACAGCTGGCACAGGCGCGGCTCCCGGACCCGGAGCAATCGGATGTTGTTGCTGCCGTGCGCCTTGTGGCAGTTCAGGCAGTTTTCCCGAACGGGCGCATGTTCCCACAGGAACGGGCCCCGCTTGTCCAGATGGCAGCGGTAACAGAGTTCGTTGACGCTGTTGTCGGGGATCAGCTTCTCGGTGACGGTCCCGTGCACGTTATGGCAGCTCGAACACTGCACCTTGCCCTGGCCGGCATACGAGCGGGTGACAGGCGTGTAGGGCCAGGAATTCTCGCGCACGGGCATGTGGGACCAGTTGTTCTGCTGCGCCACGAAGACCGGGTGGCACTCTCTGCAGAGGGTGAACTGGTCCGGCGCCTTGAGCTGGGCGCGAGGCGACTGCGGCGACTTGATCGAGTGGCAGGTGGTACAAGAGACGTCTCGCCCCTCATGTTGACTGCCCGACCAGAACAGGCGCCTTCCCTTCTGGTGGCACTGCAGGCAGACCGCATTCTGGTCCGCCGCGGATTGCCGGGACTTCGGCCCGAAGCGGAAGTTAAAAGCCGGATTCGCCTGGTCCTCCATGTGCTTGCTGCCCGGACCGTGACAGGATTCGCAGTTGTGCTGTTGAAGGGTGGTTCGACCCTTCTCACCCAACACGCGCCCGTGCAGCGTCGCGTCCATCTTCTTGAACTGATCCTCGTGGCAGCCCTTGCAGAGTTCGCTCCCCACGTAGGTCGCCCCGGGGACGGTGGGCGCAGCGGCCTCGGCCCGGGCCCCCAGAAGCAGGGCCGCGACGGCCAAGATGCCGACCGCTCCCGCCAGGGCCCAGGGCCTCCCTGGTCCCTTCCACCGGAAACCTGCCGAGGGCCGATTGGCTCGTGGTTCCATGGTGTCTCCCTCCGGTACGAATATCCGATGCGACGCCGGGCGAACCCTTCGAGACGGCAGAAATGGACCCCGATGTTGATCCGCCAAAAGCAACCAGGGTGCCAGTCCGACAAAGGACTGGCCAGGCAAACGCCTCGGCCAGCAGTCCCAGATTTTACCAGTAGTTGGCGAAACACTCCCCGGAAGCGGTCGATTGCTCGACGACAAGGTTCAAGAGCTTGTGCGAGAATTCACGCAGAGGACACTCAAGGGAGTCTGCGCGTTTTCTCGCAGGGGGTGGGAGACCTCCTCCTGGTCTTTTGCACTCCCGGATCGGAATTAGTCCTGCAGGGCAGACGTGGGGAAATTACCTGCTGGCCTGGCCAGGCGGGGCACTGGATTGCAGGGCCCGTGACACCGCTGCATCCAGCGTGGTGGAATCGATGGGCTTGTCCAGGTGCCCCTGCGCCCCGAGGCGAAGAGCCTTTCGCGCTGTTTCGGCCGTCGCATCCGCCGTCATCATCAAGACCGGCAGGTCCGGGTGCCTCTCCCGGACCATCGCGAGGACCGCAAAGCCATCCATATCCGGAAGCTCAATGTCCAGGAGCACCAGGTTCGGCCCAACCTCTTCGATCGCGGCAAACCCGTCCTTGCCGGTGGCTGCCTCGTGAACGTGGTAGCCGGCGCGCCCGAGCAAGGTGGACACGGACCAGCGGGTCAGCCTGTCGTCGTCAATAACCAGGATGCTGGCGGCAGGCATAGCGTGGGCTCCAATGAAAATCGTTTCGCACAGCAATCGAGGTGCCACATGCCACGCACACTGCGGCAATGCGACGGAAGGCATAGACTGAGACGCCGTTTGCAGCGGTCCAAAGCGGTGTGCCGGCACGCACGATCCTCAGGCTCCGTGCGTGAAAGTCCTCAGGCCATGCGAGGAATTGCGCAGTGCAGGGGGGAGAAGGGGCGAGAGGACAGCAGCGTCACACGGATGGCAGGAAGCCGAACTTCTTCATGCGGGTGCGCAGGGCATCCCGGCTGATTCCCAGGAGGCGCGCCGCCCGGACCTGGTTGCCCTCCGTGGCCTCTAGGGCCTGGCGCACGAGGTCCCGTTCCACCTCTTCCAGGCGCAGGCCCTCCCTGGGCAGGGCGACGGGGGCGGCCTTGGGGGGGGTCGGCTGAGCCTCCAACGGCAGGGGACTGATCTCTGGCAAGAGATGTTCGCCGTGCAGCACGTCCCCGCTGGCGAGGATCATTCCCCGCTCAAGGACATTTCGCAACTCGCGGGTGTTGCCGGGCCAGGGATAGCCCGTGAGACACGCCTGGGCCTCTGGATGGATGCCGGTGACTTCCCGCCGCATCTCCCGGTTGAAACGAGCGATGAAATGCATGGCCAGGGGCAGGATGTCCTCAGGATGTTGCCGCAACGGCGGCAGGTGGATGGGGAACACCTTCAGCCGGTAGTACAGGTCCTTCCGGAACTCCCCAGACCCGATGGCCTCGGCGAGGTCTCGATTCGTCGCGGCGATGATGCGAACGTCCACGTGGAGGTCCCGTAACCCGCCGACCCGGCGGAAGGTCTTCTCCTCTATGAGCCGCAGGAGCTTCGCCTGGAGGCCGGGCTTCATGTCCCCGATTTCATCCAGGTACACGGTGCCGCCGTCCGCCTGCTCGAACAACCCCCTCTTCAGGATCTTGGCGTCGGTGAAGGCACCCTTCTCGTGGCCGAAGAGCTCGCTTTCCAGCAGGTGCTCGGGTAGAGCCACGCAGTTGACCGTGAGAAAGGGGGCGCGCGCCCGAGCGCTCTCGAAGTGGATGACCCGCGCCACTAGGTCTTTGCCCGTCCCGCTCTCGCCCTCCAGCAGGACGGTGGTGGCGTCGCTCTCGGCAATCCGCTGGATCAGCACCTTAAGATCCCGGATGACCCCGCTCACCCCCACGATGTCATCCCGCCTGGCCCCGTGGGAGGCTTCTTCCTGAAAGCGGGCGAGGTCGCGCCGCAGGGTCTTCGTCTCCAGCGCCTTCTTGACCGTGAGCTTCAGCTCCTCCATGTCGAAGGGTTTTATGACGTAGTCGTGAGCACCGAGCTTCATGGCCCGCACGGCCGATTCCACCCCGCCATGCGCCGTGATCATGATCACCGGCGCCTCGGGGTTTGCCACCCGGAGGCGCTCCAGGATCTCCAGGCCGTCGGCGTCGGGGAGCCGCATGTCCAGGAGGACCAGATCGGGCCCCTCCGCCTGGGCCTTCTGGAGGGCCTCGGCCCCGGTCTCCGCCAGGAGGACGCCGTAGCCCTCTCGCCGGAGCTGCTGCTCCAGGGACCAGCGGATCAGGTGCTCGTCGTCCACCACGAGGACGGTCGCAGGCGCCGGCGTCATGGCAGCCGCTCCCCGGTCTGCCGGCTCGCCGCGTCGAGCGGCAGGAAGACCCGGAAGGTCGCCCCGCTTCCAGCGGGGCTCTCGGCCTCGATCCAGCCGCCATGGTCCTCCACGATCCGGCGGCTCACCGAGAGGCCCAGGCCGGTCCCACGGCGCTTCGTGCTGACGAAGGGCGTGAAGATGTCCTTGAGGATCTGAGGCGGGATGCCAGGTCCGGTGTCACTCACCGCCACTTCCACCCATCCGCCTTCGGCGAGTCGATTCGTCGAGTGGTCACTTTGTCGATTCGTCAATTCGTCGCCGTTTCCAGGATCCGGTTTTCTTCCCAGTTGACTCATTGACGATTTGACCAATTGACCTCTGTCAAATCGGCGGGTGGCGATGGTGACGGACCCGCCGCCGGGCATCGCCTGCACCGCGTTCAGGATGAGGTTGAGAAACACCTGCCCCATCTGCTTGCCGTCGGCATCCAGGTGGGGAATGCCCGGCTGGTACGCCCGAACCACGCGCACGGCTTTGGCCTCGGGACTCTCCGCCAGCAGGAGCAACACCCGGTCCAGCACCTGATGGATGTCACAGGGGCTGATCTCGGGCTTGCCCGGGCGGGCGAAGGCCAGGAGCTCCCGGACGGTCCGATCCAACCGGTGCACCTGGCTGAGGATCTCGCGCATGATCCCCTTGCGCGGATCGGCCTCAGGTAACTCGTCGGCGATCACCTGCACCGCGCCGGCGATGCCCGCCAGAGGGTTCTTGATCTCGTGGGCCAGGGCGGCGGCCAGCTCACCCAGGGTGGCCAGGCGCTCCGCCCGCGCCAGGCGTTCCTGGTGGTACCCCTCGATCTCCGCCCGGGCCGCCCGCAGCTTTTCCACCATGCTGTTGAAGCTCTCGGCCAGGCGCCCCAGCTCGTCGCGGGTCCTCAGGTCGGCCCGCGCCTCCAGCTCGCCCGCTTCCACCTTCGCCATCGTCCCGATGAGGCGGGCGACGGGCCGCTCGACCAGCCGCACCATCAGGACGGCCCCGCCCGCTGCCAGGACGCCCGCGGTGATGAGCATGGTCCACACGGCCGTCCGCTCCATGTCCGCGATCTGGGTTTGGGTCTGCTGGAAGGACATGTCCACGTGCAGCATGGCGTTGACCGCCGCCTCTTTCCCATGGCAGGCGAAGCATTCGGGCCGGTTGCGGATTTTCTTCACGACCGATTGGACCAGTCGCCCGTTCTCTTGAAGCCCCGTCACCGTGAAGTCCGGCTGTTTCAAATACCGGGAGAGGCGATCCCGATCCAGCACCCGCCCCACCAAATCCGGCTGCGACGCCCGGAGGATCCGCCCGCGGTCGTCGAAGATGATGATCTTCTCGATGTCGGGGTCCTTGCCCACCTCTTCCAGAATGCGCTGCACGTCCTGGCTCCGCCCCTCTCGCATGGCCACGTGGATCCCTCGGTCAATCGCCTCGGTCAGGGCGCGGACCTTGTCCTCCGTGGCTTGCAGCATGTGCCGCCGGTGGGCGTCCAGGGTCCACCAGGTGGACAGCGCGATCACCACGCTGACCAAGAGGACCAGGGCGGTAATGAACTTGAACTTCAAGCTGTGGACCATCGGTCGGTCGCCTTCAGGGCGTGCGGCTTGGCGAGCGCCCTCGGCACGCCCGGTCCCCCGGCGAAGCCCCTCCGGGGGTGGCGTTTCCGCCCCTTGCGGCACCCCCGTGCGGGGTACTCAACGGCGGCCCAGCGCCGCCTTCGTCTTGGCGAGGCCCGATTCCAGGAGGGCGATGTGCTCGTCTTCCTCGGCAGCCAGCTCGCGGTAGATTTCCCGCTCCACCCCCTCTTGCAATGCCTCAACCTGCTGCAGGAAGAAGGCGCGGGCCCGCCGCTCCATCTCGATGGCACGCTCGTACAGCATCACCAGGCGGTCCTGAGCCGGGACGGCTTCGATGCCCTCAAACAGGATCTGTCGGATCTTGGGATGGGGCGTGAGATTGGGGTCCACCTCGATGTGGGCATGGTACTTCTGCGCCAGGTGTTCGAGGTGCTCCCGCTCCATCTCGCTCAGGCTGGCAAACAGAGTCCGGACATCGGGGTCGGTGGCCTCGGTCGCCGCCATGGCATAGAAGGTGTAGGCGTTCATTTCCGCCTGCAGCGCCTGCCGGATGGGCTTCAGGCGGGCGGGGTCCTCAAAGGCATACTCCTCCACAATCTCCAGGGTCCCCCCGCACATCTCGCAGCGGCCGAAGGGGACCACGAAGCCCTTGGACAGCTTCCGGCACTGGGTGCATTTCCAGGTGTAGATCACGTCGGCGCAGCAGACGTAATCCTCGTCGATGGTCTGGTGGCATTTGGGGCAGGTGCTGGGCATGACACAATCTCCTCAAAAGCGTTCGGTGGTTCGGCAGTTCGGTAGTTCGGTGGTTCGCCGGGAACCGGAACAACCGAACACCCGAACGACCGAACCGTCGAACGCATTTTCGATCAGGTGTCCACCGAGGCGGCCGCGCCCGCTGGTGCGGCGGCAGACACGAGGCCGAGGAATTGGAGCATCCCCCTGGCCGCGCGCCGGCCTGCGCCCAGCGCCAGGATCACGGTGGCCGACCCGGTGACGATGTCCCCCCCGGCAAAGACCCCGGGGAACGACGTCATCCCCGTCTGTTCGTCCATCTCGATGTACCCCCACTGGTTGGTCTTGAGGCCGGGCGTGCTCCTGGCAATGATGGGATTGGCCCGGGTCCCCAGGGCGTAGATGACGGTGTCCACCGGGATCTCGAAGTTGGTCCCGGGCTGCTCCACCGGGGAGCGCCGGCCCGAGGCATCGGGCTCGCCCAGGGCCATCCGGATGCACTCCATGCCCACCACCCAGCCCTGGCCGTTCCCCAGGATCTTCACCGGGTTGGTCAGCCACTGAAAATCGATCCCCTCCTGCATGGCGTGGTGGAGTTCCTCGGCCCGCGCCGGCGATTCCTTCTGGGTGCGGCGGTAGACCACCGCCACTTTGTCCGCCCCCATGCGCAGGGCGCAGCGGGCGCAGTCCATGGCGGTGTTCCCTGCGCCGATCACCGCGACCTTTCGCCCCATGCCCACGGGAGTGTCGTATTCGGGATGACGGAAGCCCCGCATGAGATTCACACGCGTCAGGAACTCGTTGGCCGAGAAGACGCCGTTCAGGTTCTCGCCCGGAATGCCCTGGAACTTGGGGAAGCCCGCCCCGGTGCCGATGAAGACTGCGTCGAATCCCTTTTCCTGCATGAGCTGGGGGATCGTGTACAGCTTCCCGATGACCGTGTTCAGCTCGATTTTCACCCCCATCTGCTTCAGGAGATCGATCTCGCGGTCCACGATGCTCTTGGGCAGCCGGAACTCCGGGATCCCGTATTTCAGCACCCCGCCGGCCATGTGCAAGGCCTCGAAGATGGTGACGTCCACCCCGGCCCGGGCCAGGTCGGCGGCGCAGGCGATCCCGGCCGGCCCGGAGCCGATGATGGCGGCCTTCTTGCGCGCCGGCGTGATCTGAAGCACCTCGGGCTCAAAATGGGCCATGGCGTAGTCCGCGGCGAACCGCTCCAGCCGGCCAATGCACACCGGCTCCGCCTTGACCCCCACGACGCAGCGGATCTCGCACTGGCTCTCCTGGGGGCAGACCCGGCCGCAGACGGCCGGCAACGGGTTGTCCTGACGCAGGATCTCGTAGGCCTTCCGCATGTCCTGCTGGGCGATGGCCCGGATGAAGCCCGGGATGTCAATCCCCACAGGACAGCCGGCGATGCAGCGGGGCTTCTTGCACTCGAGGCACCGGTCCGCCTCGCGCAGGGCCTC
>CAZNWB010000117.1:0-9762 GCA_964576535.1 uncultured bacterium
GCCGTCGCTGCCCTGATCCTCACTTTGCGAGAGCATCCGGACGGCATGCGTCAACCATTTGACGCGTGGTACGGTAACTGGCGGTCCGTCGCGCTGGCGAGCCTGCTCTTCCTCGCCTTCCTTTTCGGGTTCACCGCTCCCCGCCGCCGCGCCGAGTGGCGAAATGCCGGCCTGACCTCGGCGTTCTTCATCAGCCTCTTCACCGAGATGTTCGGCATTCCGCTGACAATCTATCTGCTGGCGCCGGCCCTTGGAATCCCCGCCTCGGCCTTTGGCCTCCAAGAGAGCCACCTGTGGGCGTATCTCCTGTCCCGCACGGGTCTCATCAGCCTGGGCCGGGGCGTGTACCTGGTCATGGCCGTGAGCATGGCCCTAGTCGGTATGGGCGTCGTCCTTCTGGCCACAGGCTGGCGGCAGGTCCATGCGGGCCGAGGATACCTCGTCACAACAGGCATCTACCGCTCCATGCGCCACCCGCAGTACGCGGGGCTGATCCTGACCATCCTGGGGTTCAACATCCAGTGGCCGACGATCCTGACCCTTCTCATGGCCCCCGTCCTCATCGTGATGTACCTTCGCCTGGCCCGGCAGGAGGATCGTGACTTGGAGGGGGAGTTCGGCGAGACATACCGGAAGTACGCCAGTGTGGTCAACGCCTTCGTGCCAGGGCGACGACGCCTGAAAGCCCTCTGAGTTCTGTCATGAAGGAGACGGTCTCAATTCGGCAGCCGTTCGGAAGGCTCCTGCTACTCGCCGCCTTGGCTGGCATCCTCGGGACAGCAGTTTGGACCTGGCAAGGTTCCCGGCCCGGGAGAGGAGGAGAAGACCGGCCACTCGAGGGCTTACGGATCTTCGGAACGGTACCGGACTTCTCGCTGATCCAGCGGGACGGGCGACAGGTCACGTTAGCCGACCTCCGGGGAAAAGTCTGGATCACCAATTTCATTTACACCCATTGCACAGACACGTGCCCCTTGCAGAGCGCGCAGATGGCCCGGCTGCAAGAGGAGCTGAAGACCGAACCCGATTTCCGGTTGGTGTCCATCACGGTGGACCCGGAGCAGGACACGCCTGAGACCCTTTCCGAATATGCGACCCGGTTCGGCGCGGACCGCGAGCGCTGGCTCTTCCTGACCGGGAACAAGCGGGCCATCTATGCCCTGGCGGTGAAGGGGTTTCGCCTGAGCGTGGCAGACCCGGAAGAACTGGATCAGGGCCCTCGCGATAAGCGAGCCCCGTCAAGCCGCCCGCAGGATCGTCAGGAGAACCCATTCCAACAGACAAAGGGGGGAGTGGGCGCGGTCGCACGCTTTCTGCAGACGGCCGGGAAGTCGCTGTTGGAGCCTGCTCCGGCGCAGGCGCATCCCGGACACGCGGGGAAACCCTTTATCCACAGCTCCCGGTTCGCCCTGCTGGATGGCCAAGCGAGGATCCGAGGCTACTACCAGAGCAATGACGAGGAGGCTCTCGGGCGACTCCGCCGAGATGTAAGAACCCTGCTCCGGGAGAATCAGCCATAATCCCATAGTCAGAAGGCCGTCAGAAAAGCCTTGACCTTCCCCTTCGCTGGAAGGTGTATCCTCTTTCGCGAAGGGGGGTGATGGCCATGGAGGTGAAGCAGAAAGTTTCCCTTTGCCCGGAGTGCGGCGCCTGCCCGGAGGTGGAGATCCTCCAAGAAGAGGGGAGGCCGGTTGCAGTCCGGATCGCGGAGGGGGGAGAGCAGATTACCCTTCCCAGGACAGCCTGGAACACCCTGGTTCGATATGTCAGGGAGGGGATTCTGAATGCCCTGTAGCAGCATACGGGGGAGCCGGCTTCCCAGGTACGGCTCCCCCTACTTCGATAGTGGAGCGTCCAATGGGCCGGGAAAGGCTTTTCATCGGGAAGGTGGCGAAGCAGGCAGGGACCAATGCCAAGACAATTCGGTACTACGAAGCGATCGGTCTCCTGACCAAGCCCCAACGAGGCGAGAACCGCTACCGGCTCTATCCGAAAGAGGTAGTCGAGCTACTTCACTTTATCAGGAAGGCGCAAGGGTTAGGGCTTCGGCTATCCGAGATCAAGGAAATCGTCGATCTTCGCTTGAGGGGTCACGAGCCCTGTGTCCACGTGCGGCCCCTCCTGGAGAGGAAGATTGCCGATCTCGATCAGAGGCTCAACGACCTACTTACACTGAGGAGGAAGCTGAAACGGCTGTTGGCCGGTTGGGAAGTGCCCGGGAGACAGGGGAGGAGCGAGACGATGGTCTGCCCCCATATCGAGGCCACTCCCATGGCGCCGAAAGCACGGCGCCTCCCGATGCAAGGCAATCGTCGTTTGTGGTCTCTTTGAACTGAAGGTCCCTGTCGAAAAATGGTTTTGCTTGACCGGACAGTTGGCGTCCCATATCCTATCTCCGCCATGTTGAAGCGCGACAGACGAAGTCACAGGCTTGGACCGGCAGGGCTCGTGGCGACCATACTCGTCGTCGTACTCCCGCTCTGCCTCATTGGCGGGACCATGGCTCACCAGGATTCCTGTCAGGACCTGGGATCGCCCCCTGGCCTGTGCAGCAAGGCGGTGAGCCACGCTGATCACCTTCTGGCTGTCCCCGCACCCCCGTTCTCCCTCGCCTCTGCACACGAGAGCCCTGATCTTGTAACAGCCTACGTTGAACCGGCTTCCCCCTCTCTGGGCCTTCTTTCAATTCCTGACGGCCGCGCACCCCCCCTCGTCTAAACCTTCCGCCTCAGCCGTTCAATTGCACCTGTTTCCTTGGACACCGTCCGAGCGGTCCGCGTCCTGACTGCCGAGATGGTCGGGCAAGAGTTGACTTTACCGAGAGTTTTCGATGGTAACTTCCGGGGGTTTGAAGAATGGCTGACGGGAGGGCTGCGAAGGAAGCGCACGAGGGTGACCTCCCAGACCTGAACGCAACATTGTGGTCGCGGAGGGACATCTTCTCCTTGGCGGGCTGGGCGGGCTTTGCTGGCGTGGTGGGGGCCAGTCTCCTTGCCTTCACTCGGTTCATGTTCCCGCGCGTCCTGTTCGAACCCCCGGCGGTTTTCCTGGCGGACAAGCCGGAGAACTTCGTCCCGGGCGTGGTGGACGAGCGGTGGAAGAAAGGCCAGCGGGTCTGGATCGTGCGGAAGGAGGACGGCAGCCTCTACGCCCTCCTGGCCATCTGCACGCACCTGGGCTGCACGCCCAACTGGTTCGCGGCGGAGAATAAGTTCAAGTGCCCCTGTCACGGCAGCGGATTCAAGCGGGATGGGGCGAATTTCGAAGGACCGGCGCCAAGGCCCCTGGATCGGATCAAGATTGTGCTGACCGCCGAGGGCATCTTGCAGGTGGACAAGAGCGCCATCTTCCGCATGGCCCCTGGCAATCCCGAGGCGCAGTATCCTCAGAGCATTTTGAAGGTGTAGGCAGACGGCGATGCCTCTGGTAGCGAAAATCGTTCGAAGTCTTGGAATCGTCCTACTGGCGACGACGATCGCCTCGGCCGCGCTGGAGGCCGGAGCGAACGATCACTTCGCCACCGCTCTCGGCATCCAGAGACCGAAGGAGCAAGTCGAGGCGCCAGACGTTGTCGGTACCGACCCGGATGGGAACACCATTCGGCTTGGGGACTTCCGTGGGAAGGTGGTCTTCCTCAATTTCTGGGCGACGTGGTGCATCCCGTGTCGGCTCGAGATGCCGGCGATGGAACGCCTCTATCGAGAGTTCAAGGAACGAGATTTCGTCATACTGGCGGTGAATGTTCAAGAGGGACCGGAGGCCGTCCGCGCCTTTATCCGAGAACTGAAGCTGACGTTTCCTGTCGTCCTGGATCCGAAGGGTAGGGCAGCCATGGCGTACGTCGTCCGCGGTCTGCCAGCGACCTACCTCATCGACCGGAACCAAGGGATTGTAGGGCGAGTCGTGGGCGCCCGGGAGTGGGACAGCAAGGACGGGCGGGAATATATCCGAACACTCCTGGGGGAGCGCCGCCAAATTGGAAACAAGAGGTGAGACACCAGAATCAGCCATTGCAAGCAGGAGGGGAAGCCATGGACGATTGGCGTGAGCTGAATGGCTTGACCCGCCGGGTATTCCTGCAGTCCGCCGGCGTGGCCGCGGCGGGAATCGCCCTTGCTGGAAGTGGCATGCTCATGCCTCGGCGGGCGGTAGGCGGTAGTGGCGTCCTGGAGATCGAGCTAATTGCCAAAGAGGTTCGGTGGGAGCTGGCCCCAGGCAAGGTCATCAAGGCCATGACATATAACGGGCAGGTGCCCGGGCCCACGATCCGTCTCCGCGAGGGGGAGCGCGTCCGGATAGCCCTGAAGAACGAACTCCCCGAGCCGACCACCATCCACTGGCATGGCGTGGATGTCCCAGCACCCATGGACGGCGTTCCCGGGATTAGCCAGGCGCCTGTGAAGCCGGGCGAGACGTTCATCTACGAGTTCGAGGCCCAGCCCCCGGGGACGCGGTGGTACCACACGCACTTTCAGGAGCACAAGCAGATGGACCTGGGGCTGGTGGCACCACTGATTATTGAGCCAGCGGACCCAGAGCCGTTTGGCTTCGACCGCGAGTACACCCTCGTTCTGGACGACTGGGCCACCGGAGCGGGTCGCCCGCTCCCCAGCACCCGGGAGGGAACGGCAGGCTCCGGCGGCAGCATGGGCGGCGGGATGGGCCGAATGATGGAGGGAATGATGGGAGGCCGTGGCATGGGTGGTATGATGGGCGGTGGCATGATGGGGATGGGAGGCCAGACGCCCGCCTACGACACGATGACCATAAACGGCAAAGCCTACCCCGCCACCGAGCCGCTCCGCGTCCGCAAGGGTGAGCGGGTGCGCCTACGCCTTATCAACGGCAGCGCCGACCACACCCATGTGATCCGCCTCGCCAGCCACCGACTGAAGGTCACGCATACCGACGGGAATCCACTCGTGCAGCCGGTGGAGGTAGACGCCGTACCCATTGCCCCCAGCGAGCGTTATGATGTCTTCTTCGTGGCAGACAACCCCGGATCATGGTTCCTGTATTGTGCCGAGCCAGGCCATCCTGGGGCCGGCGAGCAGGTCGCCGTGGTATACAAGGGCCATGAGGGGAGAACCCCGCAGGCGCCGATCGAGGGGATTACTGATTTGAGCCTGTGGCGCTATGGCCTCGGGCGGGGCCGCGACGTCCTGCACTTTCCCTCTGGTCGGGAGCGGACCTTCGACCTCACCCTGAGCGGGGGGATGATGGGCTCCGACGTGTGGGCCATCAACGGCAAGCAATATCCAAACACGGACCCCTTGCGACTCCGGAAGGGCGACCGGGTCCGGGTGCGCTTCAATAACATGAGCATGGAGGCGCACCCCATGCACCTGCACGGGCAGTCGTTCAAGGTGCTAGCCGTCAACGGACGCCGGCTGCGCCAGCCTATCGTCAAGGACAGTGTGGACGTCGAGGCGCACATGGGCTCCGTGGAGATCGAGTTCACCGCATACAACCCCGGCGACTGGTTCTTCCACTGCCACAAGCCCATGCACATGGAAGGCGGGATGATCACCCTGGCAAAGATCGGGTGATCCTTCCTGACCTCCGTGTCAGTTAACTGGTCAGTCTTGAGGAGGGAACATGAGACCAAAGCAACCACTAGCGACCGATCGTCGTGCCGCAATCACGAAGCTGCTGATGTATCCACGCTGGTCCCGCGCTCTGGCAATGGCGGGATTGGCCACAGCGATTGCCCTGGCCGTCTCGACCCTCGGCGAGACCGCCGGCCAACCGGACGACATCGGGCACCTGCACGCCCTTCTCGTCAGTCCGACCGACGCCAGCCTGTGGGTCGGGACGCACCACGGCCTATATCGGAGCGGTGACGAGGGGAAGAGCTGGCAGCCCGTCGAGATCCCGGCTGACCTAGCGGCCATGGATTTCATGAGCTTCGCCCAGGACCCGACTAACCCCAAGGTGCTCTACGTGGGGACCCATAACCGCGGGGTCCTGCGGACCACGGACGGGGGCGCAACCTGGCAATCGTTCAGCACGGGCCTTGGCGGAATGGATGTCCATGCCCTGGCGGTGGACGGGTACAACCCTGCGCAGCCGAAGCGATTGTACGCCTGGGTGGCGGACAAGGGGCTCTACCGGATCCTCGGGGATCTGGCGGAATGGAAACGGGTGGATGACGGGCCGAGCAACCCGGACGTGCGTGCCCTCCAGGCGGTGAACATCCCCACGGGCATGGGCGGCATCTTCCTCTACGCCGGCACCAGCGAGGGGATCTTCCGCGGTCCCGATTGTTTCTGAGGCTGGAAGCAGGTGGGCGGTCTGCCCGCCAGCAAGACGGTATACGCCTTTGCCGCCAGCGCCACCGAGCCGAAGATCATGTTCGCCGGTCTCCGGGAAGGCGCCTTCAAGAGCACAGACGGCGGACAGAGCTGGAAGCGACTGACCGCGGCCCCGAAGGAGGTGGCCGCTATCGCCATCCATCCGATGAAGCCGGAGGTCGTCTTCCTCGGGACGGCCCCCGGGAAGATCTTCAAGAGCACGGACGGCGGCCAGAGCTGGCTATCCCAGAACTAAGCCGGATGTGTGAAGAGGAGGCAACATCATGAATGAGAAGCTTCAAGGCCTGGATCAAGTGAGAGCGGAGATCCCTGCGCCACCCCCCGAATCGGGCCAGGGAAATAAGGTCGGCGAGAGCTGCTGCGCGATGGCTCCGGGCACTCCGCCGCCATCAGGCGCAGCCAAGGCTCCTGTAGGCACACCAGTGAAATCCGGGGGGATGGCGGGCTTCCTGAAGATGGCTGCGTGCTGTGGCGGGATGCTCCTGCTGCTGCCCGCCCTCGGCCTGGTGAGCGCTGGGGGATTGGCCGCGGTGGCGGGCTCGGCTCTCTCGGTCGCCGCTGCACTCGCCTGCCCGATCGGCATGTACTTCATGATGCGGGGCATGATGAAGCGGGAGCAAGGGAGAAGCCCGGCTGAGCAGAAGAAGCAACTCTCGGATGACACAGTGAACCAGGAAGTAAAGAGGTGATGCGGTATGCAACCCTGATAGCTGTCTCGGTCCTGCTTTTCCCTATCTCCAGTCTGGGAGGAGCTCCCGCGGACCCACTTGCCGCCATGGGCGTTGTCCTGACCGAACGCGGCAACGATCCACCGGACTTCACCCTTCCTGACCCCGACGGGAAGCGCATGGGCCTTCCCGACTTGCGGGGAAAGGTCGTCCTCCTCACATTCTTTACCACCTGGTGACCGAAGTGCCGGCGGGAGTTGCCCGCCAAGGAGTTGCTCCACCGGGAGTTCAGTCCCCAAGGTCTTGCAGTTGTGGGGGTGAGCATCGGGGAGACCGCCGCCGCCGTGCGTAAGTTCCGTCAGGAGTTCGGCATTACCCATCCACTCCTTCTGGACGCAAGAGATGAGGTCACCCCCCGCTTCAACGCCCGGGGGCATCCCACCACGATCCTGATTGGCCGAAGCGGTCGAATCATCGGACGCATCCCGGGGGAACGGGACTGGGGCGGTGAAGCGGCCAGTGTCCTCATTCAATGGCTCCTGATAGCGAAAAACTGACCGGACACCTCGGCGAGAAGAGGAAGGGAGGGACGATTACTTGGTATGTCCTCACGCTCGGCGGGATCCTCACGGTAATCGGTCTGCTCGCCTACGGCTTCACCACGGATCCGCGAGCGATTCCTTCGATCCTCACGGGAAAGCTTGCCCCTGATTTCTCCCTTACGCTCCTTGACGGACGCACCATCCGTCTCTCGGACTTCCGCGGAAAGGTCGTCTTCCTCAACTTCTGGGCCTCCTGGTGCCCACCCTGCCGCGCCGAGGCACGCCTGCTGGAAGAGGCGTGGCGCCAGGTCAAAGACCGGGGGATCGTCTTCCTGGGGGTAAACATCCAGGACACTGAGCAGGGAGCCAAACGTTTCATCGAGGAGTTCGCGATTACTTACCCAAACGGTCGCGATCCCCAGAGTCGGATCGCCATAGATTATGGCGTTTATGGCATACCCGAGACGTTTTTCATTGATCGCGAGGGCAGGATCACCTACAAACATATTGGCGCCGTTGGGTGGGAGCTGCTCGGCGTGAAACTGGCAGAGGCAGATCGCGGGATCGTCACCAGCGAAGGCCGGGGTTCGGGCTATCTATCCGTCCGGTAGCATGGCGCCATCTTCGTCTGCCTTCCGCTCCTCGACAACAGGCGCGGGCGCTGTTCCCGGCAACGACTGATCGCGATGAGTATGGATCCGGCCCTGCGGAGCTTTCTTTCGCAGTGGAGCTGGCGACTGGACGTCCTCTTCGTCCTCATCGCTCTCGGCACCACCTTTACGATCGGCTGGTGGCGTTTGCGCCAACGGGGTGCCTGGGTCGCGCGCCCCTGGCGGCTTGCCGTCTACCTGGCCGGCCTGGGGAGCGTGGCCCTGGCGCTCCTGTCTCCCATTGACAGCTTTGCCCCTTCTCTCTTCCTCGTGCACATGGTCCAGCACGAACTCCTCATCATGATTGCTCCGCCCCTCTTGTTGCTTGCCGACCCGCTTCCGGCCCTTCTCTGGGGCCTGCCCCGGAAACTTCGTCTGTCAGTTCGGCACCTTCTTGCCCGGGGCGCGATAGTGCGTCGACTGCTCCACGTTGCCACCTGGATGCCCATCGCCTGGGGAATCTACGTGATCAACCTCTGGGTTTGGCACATCCCCGGCGTGTACGGGGCGGCGCTGCTCAACCACCTCCTTCATGATCTGGAACATTTGACCTTCTTCGGGACGGCCGTCCTCTTCTGGTGGCCTATCATCAATCCGGCCCCACGACTCCACGGGCAGGTTGCCTATGGCTTTCGCATCCTGTATATCCTCGCCGCCACCTTCCAGACTGTGGCCCTGGGGTTTGCCATCGCTGTGACGGAGCGGGTACTATATTCCCATTACGCAGCCGCCCCGCGCCTGTGGGGGTTAAGCCCCCTCGATGACCAAGCCTATGGCGGGGCGATCATGTCCGAGGCCGGGATGATGTTCCTCATTCCACTCCTGGTTCTGGTCAACCAATGGCTCAACGAGGAGGAGCGCAGGACTCGCCTGCGTGAATCCATGACCCTAAGGATAAGGAAGGCTGCCGAGTGAACGTTCTGGCTCTCTGGCGATGAGGATTCGCTCGGGAAACGTCGCTTGGTTCGACACGTCCCCCCTGGCAGTTCCGGATAAAGCAATTCATCCTCCGTCTATGCGCTTGGCGTTGATCGCAGGGGTCGTTGCCGGCGCCGTCTTCGCGAGTGGAGATGCCGCTGCCCACAAGCTTCCCAGTTTCCCACAGGTCCGGCTGGTCCAGGCCGAACCTGATCTCATTGATCCACTGGTCTGGCGGCTAACTGTCCAGGTGCTTGACCCAGCAGGGCAGCGGACCCTCTCTCGCGCCAAGGTCACGGTCCGGACGCGCCACACAGAACTTGGTTCCGCAATACGCACCGACGAGGTATGGCTGGCCCCCCGGCGGGATTCAGGGATTTACGTGGGCGAGGTTCGATTCCCGCGGGCCGGACGTTGGGAGCTGACTATCGATGTCGTGGGTCGATACGTGGGTGATGCGCACTTTCCTCTGGAGGCGGTGGCGCCCCAGGGTTCCCAGCAAACAGTGCAGGTTGACAAGCCTCAGCTCGATATTGACCTGGCGACATTCCGCCACCTGGCCATGGAGTGGGGCCACCTCATGGGGTTTGGTCTCTGGCTCGTGGCCACCGGCGTCGGCCTGCTGAACCCGACCGACCGCCGGCCGTTCGTCCTGATCGCGACTTGGGCA
>CAZNWB010000118.1:0-9739 GCA_964576535.1 uncultured bacterium
AATGGGATTTTCATCCGTTGTGGTGACCGTGAGCGGTCATGACCACTTGGTGGTTGAACTGCAATGTCCGGGCTCAACGCAGGTGGGGCTGGGTGTCCTGCGGGCCGAGCACGGCTGATACCAGGGCGCGCGCGGTCGCTTCGACCTTCAGGACGGGGTGGCCCAGGCGCGCTGACAGCTCTTCCAGCCGGATATCGTCCAGGAAGATGTCCTCGCCTTCCTTGAAGGCCACCGACGGAAGCAGGAGGGCCTCTCCCGGCGTGTCCCGGCGGTTTTCGAGGCTCTTGAGGATGTCCTTCCCGGTCAGCAGGCCGGCGCAGGTCACCGACCCGCCGAAGAAGTCGTTCACCACCGGCACGAGTTCCAGGCGTAGGCCGGCGATCCGATTGAGGCGTTCCACTGCACTTCCAAGCACGGGAACCGCCAGCGTGCCCGTGACCACGGTGAACCGGCGAACCGGAGAAACGCCGAGGGAAAGGCGGCGCGCGAGGCGCTGGAACTCGTCCAGGAACTTCCGACAGCCGCCGACTCCGTTGCCGAGCTGCGAATACCCCGCGTACGTCCGACCCGCGGGAAACGGCCGGCCTGCCAGCAGATAAAACTCATCCGAGGGAAACGCAAAGCGCGTCCCCAGCTCCGTCAGGAACCGTCGCCGCCAGGGCTCCGCCCACTCCAGAAGGGATCGAGCGTAATCCGGATCGGGACTCTTGATGACGGGCAGCTTCTCCCGGTACTGGGTGAGGCCCACAGGAACGAGGGCCACGGTCTCGACGAAGGGGTGAAAGCGTGACAGGTCTTCCAGGCTCCTGGCCAGATGCTCGCCGTCGTTGATGTCGGGGCACAGGACCACCTGGGTGTGCATCCTGATCCGCCCGGCCGCAAAAAAGGCAATCTGCTCCAGAACGTTGGGCGCCTTGGGGTTTCCCAGCATTCGGTTTCGCAACCCCCGGTCGGTGGCATGCACCGAGATGTAGAGCGGGCCCAACCGCTGCTCCACGATCCGGGCCATGTCCGCCTGGCTGAGGTTCGTGAGGGTCGCGAAGTTGCCGTTCAGGAACGAGAACCGGTAGTCATCGTCCTTGAAGTAGAGGGCCCGGCGCATCCCCCGCGCGTTCTGGTGCGCGAAGCAGAAGGCGCACGTGTTGTTGCAGGCGCGCATCTTGAGCGGATCCACCTCGAGCCCCAGCGGCCGATCCTCGAGCTTCGTCAGGCGCGCCCGATGCTCCGTCCCGTCCCCGTCGCGCCACACGAGATCCACCCGCACGGCGGTCTCCAGGAACCGCAGCTCGAGGGCGTCCTGGACCGGGAGGCCGTTCAGGCTCACCAGCAGCGATCCGGGCCCCACCCCGGCCGTCTCAGCGGGACTTCCCGATTCCACCGCCTGGATGGTTAGCAGTCTTGTCATCTTTGCAGCCGTTCGAGAGCCTCCGCTGCCCCGCCAGAGAAGTCCAGCCACTCAGGGCCTCACCGCATGGCGGCCCGCGGCCCGATGGCTTGTCACTGATCGTTGAGGAGCCGGGCGCCCCGGTACACGTAATCCAGGCCCGAGGCCACCGTCAGGGCCAGCGTCACCACCACCAGGGGCAGGATGGCAGGCTTGAGGCTCGGCAGGAAGTTGTCCAGCATGGCGCACAGGACTGTTGCCAGCTGCAGTGCCGTCGTGAGTTTGCCCAGCCACGAGGGCGGCGCGTCGAGCTTCCCCAGGAACATGTACAGGATCATGGAGCCGCCGATCAGGAAGACGTCCCGGCTCACCAGGATGATCGCGAACCAGCGGGGGAGTTCCTTAAGAATCGTCAGGGTGATGACGGTGGAGGTCAGCAGGAGCTTATCCGCCAGCGGGTCCAGGACGATGCCCAGGGCCGTCTTCTGCCGCCACGAGCGAGCGACCAGGCCATCCAGGGCGTCGGTGATCCCGGCGAGCAAGAAAAGCGCCAGGGCGGCGCCCATCTGCCGGTACATCAGCAAGACCACGATGACCGGCGTCATCAGGACGCGCAGGATCGTCAGGCGATTCGCCAGGGTCAGCACGCTGTATCCCTACCCCGCGGCCGTGGCCCCGGCCGCCTCGTGGCTGGCGGCGGCCTCCGCGGCAACTCCTCCAGTCAGGCAGGAGACGATCTCCTGTCGAAGGTCGTCCAGCCCGACCCCCGTCGTGGCCGAGGTGTAGACCCGGCCGCTGCCCGGGCGCCGCGGGAAGGCCGACCGCCCAAGGCGGTCGATCTTGTTGAACACCAGGATGGTGGGGCGATCCGCCAGTCCCAGTTCCCCCAGCACCGCCTCCACCGCCGCCTGCTGCAGTTCCGCGTGGGAGTGGCTGAGGTCCACCACGTGCAGCAGCACTTCCGCCTCCTGCACTTCCTCCAGCGTGGCCTGGAACGCCGCCACCAGCTGGTGGGGGATCTTGCGGATGAAGCCCACGGTGTCCGAGAGGAGCGCCACCCGATCCCCCGGGAGCTTGAGGCGGCGGAGCGTGGGGTCGAGCGTGGCGAAGAGCTGGTCCTGAACGACGACGCTGGCCTGGGTCAGGGCATTCATCAGCGAGGACTTCCCCGCGTTCGTGTACCCCACCAGGGCGACGATGGGAAACGGAACCTTCCGCCGGGACCGCCGCAGGAGGGCGCGGTGGCGGCGCACCTGCTCCAGGTCCCGGCGCAGCTTGGCCATGCGGGTCTTGATCCGCCGGCGGTCCGATTCGAGCTGGGTCTCGCCGGGTCCCCGGGTCCCGATGCCCGCGCCCAGCCGCTCCAGATGGGTCCACGCCCCCGCCAGCCGCGGCAGCAGGTAGTCGAGTTGCGCCAGCTCCACCTGCAGCTTCCCTTCCCGGGTCTGGGCCCGCTGGGCGAAGATATCCAGGATGAGGCCGGTTCGGTCCACCACCCGCCGCCCCAGCAGGCGTTCCAGGTTGCGCTGCTGCGAGCCGGAGAGTTCCTCGTCCAGAATGACCAGGTCCACTCCTGCGCAACGGCCGCGAATCTCCTCCGCCTTGCCTTTGCCGATGAGCAGACGCGGATCCAGGCGGTCCCGTTGCTGCAGGACCGTGTCGGCCACGCGGGCGCCGGCGGACCTGGCAAGCTGCTCCAGCTCGGCCAGGGAATCCTCGGCCTCCCAGCGCGCCTGGTTGCGGCGGCAGACGCCCACCAGGATGGCAACCTCGCGTCCGGGGTGCCTGTCTTGGTTACGGGCGATGGGTGATCTCCTCCCGGGCCACGCGAGCCTGGGCCAGGCGAGCCATGAGGGCATCCCCGTCCCCGCCGCGAATGGCCGCTTCCAACCCCTCCAGGGCCGCGCGATACGCCGTCAAGGCTTTCAGGATCTGGTCACGATTCATGAGAAAGATGTCTCGCCACATCCTCGGGTGGCTGGCGGCCACCCGGGTGAAATCCCGGAGCCCGCCGGCCGAGAATCTCAGCCGCTCCTCCCCCCGGGGCATGGCCAGCACAGCGTCCATGAGGGCATAAGCGACGAGGTGGGGCAGGTGGCTTACGGCCGCGAAGACCTCGTCGTGCCAACCGGGCTCCATCGCGACGACCGATGCGCCGATCCCGCGCCAGAGCGCGGCCACGCGCTCCTGGGCGCGGGGGTCCGTGCGGGCGCTGGGGGTCACGATCCAGTTGGCCTCCTCGAAAAGATCCGCTCGCGCCGCGGCCGGACCGGAGCGCTCCCGCCCGGCGATGGGATGGCCGGCCACGAATCGGCCATCGGGAAAGGCCGCGTCGCCGGCCGCCAGGATGGGCCCCTTCACGCTGCCAACGTCGGTGACCAGGCAACTCCCGTTCACCCACCGCGCCACGTCTGGCAAGAGATCCGCGATCTCGGTCACCGGCACGGCCAGGACCACCAGATCGGCGCTGGACAGGTCCCCATTCACCCCCTCGAGCACCCGATCCACCATCCTTGAGGCGAGCGCCCTCTCGCGATGCCCGGCATCGGTGTCGAGGCCCACGACCCGCTCGACCAGTCCCGCCTTTCTCGCCGCCAAAGCGAGGCTGCCCCCGATGAGGCCCAGACCGACGATCGCTATCTCGCGGAACAGGGGATCTGGAAATTTCGAATTTCGAATTTCGAATTTCGAATTTATCATGCGTGAACCACCGAACGACCGAACTATCGAACAGTCGAACGCCTTTTCTTACACAGTTCGCCCGACGGCTTCGGCCACCCGCTTGAGGTCGGCCATCAGCCGATGGAACCGCAACGGCAAGAGCGCCTGAGGGCCGTCGGAGAGCGCCTCTTCCGGCTTGGGATGCACCTCCACCATGATACCGTCCGCCCCGGCCGCCACCGCGGCCAGGGCCATGGGGGCCACCAGGTCCCACTTCCCCGTGCCGTGGCTTGGGTCCACGATCACGGGCAGGTGCGTGAGCTGCTTCAACACCGGGACGGCCGACAGATCCAGGGTGTTCCGGGTGGCATCCTCGAACGTCCGGATGCCCCGCTCGCACAGGATGACATTGTAATTGCCTTCCGACATGATGTATTCCGCCGACATGATCAGTTCGCGGATGGTGGAGCTCATCCCCCGCTTCAGCAGGACCGGGGTCTGGTGCGTCCCCAGCTCCTTCAAGAGGCGGAAGTTCTGCATGTTGCGGGCTCCCACCTGGACCACATCGGCGTACTGCAGGACCAGGAGCGTTTCGCGTGGGTCCATCAACTCGGTCACCACGGGCATGCCTGTCTCCCGCTTGGCGTCCGCCAGATAGCGGAGCGCCTCCTCCCCGAGTCCCTGGAAGGCGTAGGGGGACGTCCGCGGCTTGAAGGCCCCGCCGCGTAGCAGATGTGCGCCCGCGGCCTGCACCTCCTTCGCGACGGTGAGGAGCAGGTCCCGGGACTCCACCGAGCACGGCCCGGCGATCACCGCGAGTCGCCGGTCCCCCACCCGCACGCCGTTGACATCCACCACCGTGTTCTCGGGGTGGAAGTCGCGGCTCGCCAGCTTGTAGGGTTTGAGGATGGGCAGGACCTTCTCCACCATGGGGAGGGCCTCGATGGCCTTGTCGAGCAGGATGCGCTCGTCCCCGATGGCGCCGATGATGGTCCGCTCCACCCCCCGCGACAGGTGCGGGGTCAACCCCAGGGCTTCGATCCGCCGGCAGACCTGGGCGATCTCCTCTTCGGTCGAATGTGCCCGCAGCACGATGATCATGGAATCACCCTATCCCCAAAAACCGATAGCGACAGCGAAATCCGACAGCGAAATTCGCTCGCTGTCCCCTCGGGGTGAACCCTGTGGCTGTCGGAAATCGTCTTTTCATTTTCCCAGCACGGCCTTCAGGGCCGCGAGACAGCGCTCGTTCTCTTGCGGGGTGCCGATGCTGATCCGGAGATGCGTCGAAAAACCGTAGCCCACCATGGGACGGACAATCACGCCGTGCCGCAGGAGGGCGTCCGCCGCGGCGGGACCCGGTCGGCCCACATCCACCAGGAGAAAGTTGGCCACGCTCGGCACTACCGCGAGGCCGAGGGCCCGGCACGCCTCGCTCAGGAACTTCCGCCCCTCCTCGGTGACGGCCCGGGTCCGGGCCACGTGCGTGACATCCCCGAGGGCCGCCGTCGCCGCCGCCTGGGCCAGGCTGCTGGTGTTGAAGGGCTCGCGGGCCCGGTTGAGCAGGGCGATGAGCGCCTGGGGCCCGATCCCGTACCCGATCCGCAGCCCAGCCAGACCGTAGATCTTGGAGAAGGTCCGAAGGACCAGGAGGAGTCGCCCGTCCCGGACGAACCGCAGGGCATCCGGTGTCACGTCGGGCGGCAGGAACTCATAGTAGGCCTCGTCCAGCACCACCAGGACCTGGGAGGGCACCGACTCCAGGAAGGCCTCCAGCGCGCGGGCCGGGACCGCCGTCCCCGTCGGGTTGTTCGGGTTCCCCACGAAGACCAGCTTGGTCCGGGGCGAAATGGCGGCGCGCATCCCGTCCAGGTCGTGGGTGAAATCCTTCAGGGGGATCATGACCTTCTTGGCGCCCGTGACCTGCGCCACCATGTCGTAGACGACGAAGGCCTGCTCCGCGTACACCGCCTCGTCCCCCGGCAGGAGGAAGCAGCGGGCCACCAGCTCCAGGAGCTCGTTGGACCCGTTGCCCAGGATGAGCTGGTCCGGGGCGACATGCCAGTGGCCGGCGAGGGCATGGCGCAGGCGATGGCCGCTCCCGTCCGGGTAGCGGTGGATCTCGGGCAAGGCGTCCCGCAGCGCCTGGAGGGCCATCGGCGAGGGGCCCAGGGGATTCTCGTTGGACGCGAGCTTCACCGACTCGCGGATACCCAGGTCGCGTTCCACCTCTTGGATTGGCTTGCCGGGGGAGTACGGGATGAGGCCGCGCAGGTAGGGGGAGGCGAGGTCATCCAGGGAACGGGTCAATGCGACACCTCCATGCAGGGGATGGATGAGGTCCTTTCAGGCTTCCATGGGCCGGCGGGCCCTGGGATACGACCCCAGGACCTTGAGGAAGATACACTCGTCCCGGAGGGTCTCCAGCGCGCGCTGGACCCGCGGCTCGCCGGCGTGCCCCTCGAAGTCCACGTAGAAGACGTACTCCCACACGCGCTGCTTGGACGGGCGGGATTCGATCTTGGTCAGGTTGACCTCGTGGTCTGCGAAGGGCAGCAGCATCCGGTGCAGCGCCCCCACCCGGTCCTTGATGGAGAACAGGATGGACGTCTTGTCGGCGGCGGTCGGGGCCGTGGCCTTCCGCCCGATCACCAGGAACCGGGTCAGGTTGTTGGGGTGATCCTCGATCCGCCGCTGCAGGATGTTGAGGCCGTACAGGCTCGCCGCCAGCTCCGAGGCGATGGCGGCCGCCCCCGGCTCCGACGCCGCGGTCTCGGCGGCGGACGCCGTGCTGCTGGTCTCCACCACCGGAAGGTGAGGGGAGTGGTTCTCCAGCCACTTGCGCGCCTCTGCCAGGGCGTGGGGGTGGGAGTAGATCTGCCGGATCTCCCCCAGGCTGGACGCCCGGCCCATCAGGTGCAGCGCCGTCTCCACCACCACCTCGCCGCAGATCAGGAGGCTCGAGTCCACGAAGCGGTCCAGGGTGTGGCTCACAATGCCCTCGGTGGAGTTCTCCACCGGGACCACGCCGTAATCCGCATTCCCCTTCTCCACCTCGGCGAAGACGTCGCCGATGCTGCGGACGGCCAGGAACTGGGCCGAGAGGCCAAAGCGCTCCATGGCGGCCAGGTGGGAAAAGGTGGCCCGCGGGCCCAGGTAGGCCACGCGCAACGGGTGCTCCAGGGACAGGCACGCGGAGATGACCTCGCGGAATACCGGGCGGACCGCCTGGGGCGGGAACGGGCCCGTGTTCTCCCCGGTGAGGCGAGTGTAGATCTCCTCCTCGCGCTGGGGGGCGTGGAAGTCGAGATTCTGCTCCGCCTTGACGCGGCCGACCTCGATCACCAGCTCCGCCCGCCGGTTCAGCTGCTTCAGGATCTGCGAGTCGATCTCGTCAATCTTCTTCCGGAGGTCGTCGATCCGCACGGATGCCCTCGTCCCTTATCAACCGCCAAGGTCACCCGGTGCTGGCACCGGGTACCCGGAACGCCAGGATTTCCTGACAACTGGGCAATCCGGCGCACCTTACCCCGAGGGTACCCGGTACCCGGAAACTTGGAACTCCTGATTGCCAAGTTGCCAAATCGCCTGATTGCCTCCCTTAGCGGCATGGCGGTTCAAGCCTTTCTCGGATCATGGCGAACTCATCATAGCCGGGGGCTCTAGACCGATCAAGGGGTTTATGCCTGCCGACCTGCCTCAGTGGCCTCCCGCGCCCGGCCGCACCCTATCCAACACGCCGGACCGCTCCAACACGCCGGACCGCAGGCTCTGGAGCTCGGCCGGCGTGAGGGGGCGCCACGCTCCTCGGGGCAACGACCCGAGACGGATGGGTCCCAGGGCCACCCGGAGAAGCCTCAGGACAGGGTGCCCCACGGCCTCGCACATGCGGCGGACCTGCCGATACCGCCCCTGGTCCAGGTTGATGGCGATCCACGCGTTCTGGCGGGTGGGATGGAGCATCTCCACCGCCAGGGCCCTCAGGGGTTCGCCGTCGCAGACGACCCCGCGCGTAAGACGCGCCAGTGCCTCTGGCGTCGGGTGGCCCTTGACCTTGGCGTGATAGACCTTCCGCACGCCGTAGCGGGGATGGGTCAGGGCGTACGCCAGGTCCCCGTCATTGGTGAGGACGAGCAGCCCCTCGGTGTCCCAGTCCAGGCGTCCCACCGGGAACAGCCGCGGCAGGCCCGTCCGCGGCAGGAGCGAGGTCACCACCGGACGGCCCTGCGGGTCGGAGCGGGAGGTGATGTAGCCGGTTGGTTTATGCAGGAGGATGGTGACCGGCTTCTGGGCGCGGACCGTTTGCCCATCCACCTGGATCCGATCCCGCTCCGGCTGCACCCGGACGCCCTGCGTCCGCACCACCTGGCCATTCACCTGCACGCGTCCGGCCGTGATGAGCAGCTCGCACTGTCTCCGCGACGCGATCCCCGCCCGGGCCAGGACCTTCTGCAATCGCTCCCCCGCCCCTCCGCCCGGGGACCCCGAGGCGGTCGGCGAGGGCTCTCGGTCCGGGCGATCCGCCACCACCCGAGCGCTGCGGGCTCCGCGTGCCCGCGGGCGAGACCGATCAGGAGGCGCCGAGGCCCGTGGCGACATCCCCCGCGCCGTTCCCCCCGGAGGAGGCACCGGCTGGGGACGGCTCGCTCGTGGAGCTGGTGCTCTTGCCCGGGGATTCCGTCCCCGGGGGACCGATGAGCTCATCAATCTCCCTGAGGCTGGGCAGATCGCCCAGGCCCTTGAACCCGAAATGCTCCAGGAAGGTGCTGCTCGTTCCGTAGAGGATGGGCCGGCCGGCCTCCGCCTTCCGCCCCAGCAGGCGAATCAGTTCCCGCTCCAGCAGGGTCCGGAGCACCCCGTCGGCGGCGACGCCGCGGATGGCCTCGATCTCCGCCCGGGTGATGGGTTGCTTGTAGGCGATGATGGCCAACGTCTCCAGCGCCGCCCGGCTGAGTCGGGCTGGCTTGATCTCCTGCAATCGCTGGATCCATCCATGGGCCTCGGGCCGCGTGGCCAGGCGAAAGCCTCCCGCGACCTCCTGCACCATGAGCCCGCGTCCCGCCTCCTCCAGGCTGAGTGCCAGCTCGCGGATCGTGGCCTCGGTGGCCGCCGGATCCTCGTCCGCCAGGACCGCTTGCAGCCTGGCCAGGGGAAGCGGCTCTTCCGCCACAAACAGCAGGGCCTCTACCACACCTCGCCGATCCAGTTCCCCATTCACGCTCTCACCCTCCACTGATTTCAAGTTCGGCCTTGAAATGTCAAATCCTCAATTTCCCGCGTGATCCCCTGCGGCGCGCCTGCGAATTCGAATGCCGTGCGGAAGTCGTCATCTCCGTCCATGCTCCCCTAACCCCCACATAGCGTAACGCTCGCGTTCAGCCGCACTCCCTGTGGGCGACGGCTGCTACGCGGGGTCAGGCTGCCACCTCAATCGTTGCAAAGAAATCAACCTGGCGCGGCGTACGCTTCGGGATGATGGCACGGTGTCTCGGCTGGGGGGGCCTTAAGCCGTCCTCCCGCATACCACGAATATGGAGAACAACTGCTCTTTCGATGCGCTGAAGAGCCGCATCGATGGTCTTGCCCGTGGCCACGCAGCCGGGTAGGTCCGGAACGGAGGCCCCCCAATCGCTACCTGGGTCCTTGTTGATGCGCACCAAGTACTGGAGTTTTCTCATCGTTTCCTTCTTTGAG
>CAZNWB010000119.1:0-5256 GCA_964576535.1 uncultured bacterium
GATGCGCCGATGACCAGGTCCGTCGGTGAGTCGCGGGCCAGCTTCTTCGGGAAAAAAGTGTTCTTGCCGCCGCACAAGGACGCCACGGCCATCGCCGCGCGCAACATGCTTGACTGTCAATGCCTGCGGGCGGCTCCGCGGAAAGCCGCCTAAGTCGCTAGACATCCCTCCGCCGATTATTCCTGCCGAGCCATCCCCCCTGCTCAGGCCATCCGCCCTTTAGGGACGCGCAGATCCACCCCGTCCACAGCCGCTCGCCCTCTCGCCCAGTCTTGCACGGCACCCCAGTTGCTTGATGCCTAGCCGTGTCGCGGTCGTCCCTAACCTGACTGCATCTCAAGCTCGCAGAGAGCCGCATTCCCTGACGGTCTGGAGATTGGGCCACGATGCGTTTGAAAGTTCCGCTCCACTCCTTCGGAAAGCCGCTGGCCTGGTATCACCGGTGGTTCTGGCATGTCGGGCGGATCGTCGTCTGGCTCTTGGGCGGGCGGCGAGACCCTTCCATGGACACCATCCCTTTGCAAGGTCCCGCAGTGGTTGTCGCGCCGCACCTCAGCTTCCTCGATCCCCTGTTCCTTGCCGCAGCCCTTCCCCGGCCCTCCCGATTCATCGCCGCGTCCTTCTTCGTCACCAAGAACGCACTCCTTTCCTGGCTCTTCTTCCTGGGGGGAGTGATCCCGGTTCATCACCACCGGAAGGACCCGACTGCCCTTCGACGGGCCTTGCGCCTGCTGGCGCAGGGTGAGCTCGTGGCCTTCTTTCCGGAGGGCGCGAGGACCTGGACGGGCGTCCCCGGCTCGCCCATGACCCCGGCTGTGAAGTTCCTGATGGGCCTCAAGGTGCCCATCTACGTGGCTGCCTTCGACGGCGCGTATGACTCCTGGCCACGATTTGATTCCGTGCCGCGGCCACGGAAAGTGACGGTCCGGATCGCCGGCCCCCTCGCGCTCGCCCACACCACTCACGCACCTGCTCGGGTGACGAACGGAATCCCTCGGCCCTGGTGGTCCAAGGTGTACGCCCCAGGGAATAAGGATGTCACCCGCGGAGCCGAAGAGCTTCGATCCCAACTGACAGCGGCTGCTGCCGGGGAGGCGGCCCTCTTGCGACTGGAGATTCCCGGAAGAGTCAAGGGGTTGACGCAGGTTCTGTGCTTCTGTCCCGAGTGCGCAAGCGCCGCCCTGGCATGGAACGGGGGCGGGTTAGCATGCCCCGCCTGCGGCGTCGGCCTTCGTCCGGCCGCGAATGGACGGCTACATCGGATTCCCACAAACGGGGGTGCAGAGACCGACCTTTCCTTGCACGAGGCGTTCGCCCGCATGGCGTCAGCCGTGGAGGCCCGTGCACGCGAGGGATTCACTCTGGAAGAAACCGTGGAGACCGCGAAGATCCCGCAGGATCTCGCCACGACCCGCCCGACCCCCTTCGTATCCGCATCGGCGCGGCTCGATCGCTCCGGGCTTTGCATCCAGACGAATGGCCGCGGAGCGTGTATCCCCCTGGCGGCAGTGGCCATCTCCGGCTTCATGGGCTCCGAAACCCTCGAGATCACCAACCCGAGCGATGGAACTATCGTCTACGTCCGGAACCCCGGCGGCGCGATGCGGATCCTCCTGACCGCCCGCGCCCACCTGGGCCTGTGCCTTGAGTCGATGACCGTGTGACGCGATACCCGCCCAAGGGTGTTGCCCTGTCTGTCACCGAGGAGGTGCCATGCGATTCGAACGCCGAAAGGCCTCGTGGGAGTCCCTGGAAGAAAATGTATTCGATATCGCCATCATCGGCGGCGGCATCAATGGCGCCGCCGCGTATCACCGGCTCTGCAGCCAAGGGTACCGGGTGCTGCTGGTGGACAAGGCGGACTTCGGTGGGGGGACCAGCCAGGCGTCTGCCATGTTCATCTGGGGTGGAGTGCTCTACCTTCGAAACCTGGAGCTGCTGACGGTGGCCAAGTTTTGCCTCTCCCGGGACCGCATGATCCGGGACCTGAAGGACTGGGTGCGGGTGTGCCCGATGCGTTACGTGCCCTCACGCACGGACAACCGGAGCCCTTGGTGGGTCCTTGCCGGGTTGCACCTGTACTGGATGCTCGGAGCATTCCACCGTTCCCCACCCCGAGTCGAGAGCGACTTTCCGGAGCGCGCGATGCTCGCGAAGAACGGCCACGGATCTTCCTTGGTGTACGAAGAAGCGTGCGTCGCCCCGTCGGACGCCCGGTTCGTCCTGCACTGGGTCCTCTCTCACCAGGGACCTGGCCAGGTGGCTCTCAACTACTGCTCACTGCACGGGGGTGCCTACGACCATTCCGCTCGGACGTGGCGGCTCGAGCTGGTTGACACAAGGGATGGGACGCAGGCCGAAGCTCGCGCCAGACTTGTTATCAATACGGCCGGGGTGTGGACCGATCAGCTCAACCATCAGTTTGGCATCGAGTCTCCCTACAAGCACGTCCTGAGCAAGGGGGTATTCATCGGGATCAAACGCGATCCCCGGCACTCGGTCCCGCTTATCTTCGAGAACCGAGAGGACAAAGAGGCAGACTGCATGGTGTTGATCCCGTGGGGACCGGTTGCGCTCTGGGGGCCCACCGAAACCCTGGTGACAGACCTGAAAGCCGGCTTCCAAGTCGAGCCCCAGGATGTCCAACTACTGCTGGGGGAGCTCAATCGGCATCTGGGCCGGCCTGTCTCTCTGCCGGATATCCTCTCATTGCGCTGCGGCGTTCGCCCGCTGGCTGTTCCCCGCTCCTTCCAGCCGGGCCGCCATACCCTGGATCTGACAAAGAGCCTGCGCATCCACTGTCACGACGACCCGCCCTGGATCAGCGTGTACGGCGGGAAAATCACGGGGAGCCTGGATGGCGCCCGCTCGGTCGAACGGTTCGTCCGGGGGTACGGAATCCCTGCCGCCTCGTCCCGGGACCAGAAGGCCGAACCGCCCCGCCCGGAATGGGACAGATTCCCGGGACTGACCGAGCCGGTCGTCTCTCCCCGCTTTGCTGCCGAACACGAGCGCTGCTTCACCCTGGAGGACTACCTGCGCCGCCGCACCAACATCTCCCAGTGGGTTCCCCGGGGCGGACTGGGTCACACGAACGAACACCTTCCCCACCTGCTCGAACTGGCCCGAGTGTTTACGGGTGGCAACGCGACTCTGGCCAGAGCTGCGGTGGACGCGTATCGAAAGACGGTACAGCAAGAGTTCGATGAGGTCTTGGCGAGATGCTGGGCGAGGGCCGCATGAACACGCAGATGGAAAACAACCTGACGGGACGGGTGGGCATTGTCACCGGGGCCACCTCGGGGATCGGAAAGGAAATCGCGCGGAATCTTGCAGGCCTTGGGGCCACGGTGGTCCTGGCATGCCGCAGCGAAGAGCGGGGCGTTGCTGCCATGGACGAGATCGTCCGCGCCACCGGCAACCTCCAGGTCCAGGTGATGCCGGTGGACCTTTCCAGCCAGTCCTCCATCCGGTGTTTTGTCCGGCAGTTCCTGGCGACCTATCCAGAGCTTCATGTCCTGCTCAACAACGCGGCCGTCTTCCTTCCCGGTCGTGGCCTCAGTGTCGATGGGATCGAGATGACCTGGGGCACGAATGTCCTCGGGTACCACCTGCTCAGCCGGCTGCTCCTCGAACGGCTGAAGGCGAGCGCCCCCGCCCGGATCGTGAACGTGGCTTCGACCTTCGCGGACGGGCTCGACCTGACGGATCCGGAGTTCCACCGGCGGCTCTACGATGGGGTGGCAGCCTACCGCCAGAGCAAGCAAGCCAACCGGATGCTTACATGGGCCCTGGCAGAACGGCTGGTCGGGACCGGCGTCACCGCCAATGCCGTGCACCCGGGCGGCGTTGCCACCGGCATCTACCGCGAACTCCGGGGGATCAAGGGGGCCCTCGTGCGCGGGTGGGTCCGGCTCATCAAGACCGGCCCCCGTGAAGGCGCGGATACGCCGACGTGGCTGGCGACAAGTCCCGACATAGCAAACGTATCGGGCAAGTTCTGGGCCTCCCGCCGAGAGCTGCCCTGTATCTTCCGCGATCCGTCAGCGATTGCGCGACTCTGGGAACTCTGCGAGAAGATGGTAACCGAGACTCGTTCGGGGCATGAGGAGCCTTGCAGAGGTGGGGCGAGTGTCCAATGAGCACAGACACTACATTTGAACCGCCAAGGTCGCTAAGCACGCAAAGAAAGTCCCTATATCCAATGGAGCAGCGGGGAAGGAGGCGGCAGGATACCGGACCATGTTGGCTCAGACGCCGGGCCCAGGTAGCGGAAACCTGACGGACCTTTGCGATCTTTGCGGGCTCTGCGGTGGAAGGTTTCGGGTGAACGGACCGAAAAATTTCGGTCCGGATGCCCTCCTGGCTTGAGGAGAGATGGTGAGTCTTTTCGATCTTGGCGGTCTTGGCGGTGAAGATTTCGGACTCAGGTGGGGCCGGGCCGGTGCAGGCCCAGGCGGCGCACCTTGAGCTGCAGGCCATACCGGCTGAGGCCCAGGCGCTTGGCGGCGAATCACTACTCTTGTCAGGATCTGCCCCTCTTTGATCAAGTGCGAGAGAGCTTCCTTTTGCTTACCAAGCCCGGCAGAGGTATGCGGTTACCCGTATGCCTTCCCAAGATGACCTGTCCCCTGGCAACCCCACATCACCCCTCAGTCAGAAGTGCCAACCTGACTAGACACCATTCGATCGTAACTGCTCGACTAGTTGAACGCCTTGGCCCCTCCGGCCAGAGGCGAACTGATCTCTGCTGAGATGATTGTCATTTGAAAATAGGCAGTTAGCCGCTTTCCCCCCCGGCCCCAGCCCTTTACTCCCTTCTGGCACTGGCTTTGCCCCACGAACAGCCATGATCCGCGACGAAGTGGCTACCCTTCCATCCTTTTTCCGGACTTCGGGACAGGAACCAGATGAAGGTCGTCATGAACACGGGCTGGGACGCGGGGAAGGCCTCGATGGCGGATGCGAGACGCATCGCCAAGCTCGCCAACACCCAAGGCGGCCCATACCTCGACCGCCTGTGGGCCCTCGTCGAATACGCCACAGACGACCAGGTCCGTGCCTTCGCCTATACCGCGGCAACTCATTCCAGCAAGAACTGACCATGGACATTCAAGAGGCAGCCGTCCCGACGACCGCCTATCGGCCTGCGCACCGACGCCCGATCGCGGACACGTTTCGCGCGACAGCCCATGGCGCGGTCCGCCTTTGCGTTCGGTGGGACGTTCACCCTGATGTGATCTCGTACCTCTCGAT
>CAZNWB010000119.1:5356-9554 GCA_964576535.1 uncultured bacterium
GGTTCCTGGGTGACGCTTGGCCTCCTTTGGTATGGGGACGGTCGGATCCTCGTCGGCAATTGGGCAATTCTGGACTGGACACACCTTGTCATCATTATCGGCTGTACGCAGACGATCTGGCTCCGGCTCAGGCGCATTCTCCGAGCGCTGGCCGAAAAGCCGATGCCCCCCGTTGCCGGGTGAAATCATGTCCCTTCAGGCCGCCCTCCATAGTGAGATCTTTCGAGGGTACCTCCTCATCGTAGGTGGGCTGTTGGCCATCGCCGGCGGCGCCCTGGCGACGCTGACCTGGGGTCTAAGGAAGGAGATCCGGTCGATCTGGGTGACCTATCGAGGATGGCTCATCATGGCACCCCTGGTTCTTGGAAGCATCCTCTTGGGCCGGGTGGCGACCATCATCGGATGTACGTCGTTGGCAATCCTGGCGTTGAAGGAATTCGCCCGGGCCACCGGGCTGTACCGGGACTGGTGGATGACAGGCAGCGTGTATCTGGCGGCGGTGGCCATCGCCGTGGTCTCCCTGGTGTCGGACCCCTTCAGCGGGAAGCCGGGCTGGTTCGGATTGTTCACGGGGATTCCGGTCTATGCAATCGCGCTGATCCTGATGGTGCCCATCCTACGCAATCGAACGCAGGGCCAGTTGCAGATGATCTCCCTCGCCATCGTGGGCTTCGTTTACATCGGATGGATGTTTGGTCATCTCGGGTTCCTGGCGAACTCGGACCACGCCTACGGCTATCTGCTGTACCTGCTCTTTGCCGTGGAACTCAACGATGTCGCCGCCTTTATCTTCGGCAAGCTCTTCGGCCGGCACAAACTCTGCTGCCAGGTCAGCCCCGGCAAGACCCGGGAGGGCGCGTTGGGCGCGCTGGCAGTGTCTATGGCGCTGCCGTGGGTCCTGGGGTTTTCATTCCCCCACTTCGGAACGACGCAGCGGCTCCTGACGGGACTCATCGTCGGCATCGGAGGGCAACTGGGAGATCTTGCGATCAGTGTCATCAAGCGCGATCTCGGCCTCAAGGACATGGGTGCCGCCATTCCGGGACACGGAGGGATCCTGGATCGGATTGATAGCCTGATCTTTGTCGCCCCGTTGTTCCTGCGGATGGTCAACCATTTCTACGGGGTGCGGTGAGGGGACTGGGATCCCCTTGGGGAGTCCCTGCGACGATCGGGTAGTGGGGGCGCACGGACCATGGATGCGTGGCGGTACGACACGGCACGGGATCTGGGCCAGACGGGCATGGAACGTCTCCGCCAGTTCCCTCGCGAACCTGACATGCTAATCTACGGATTCCGCTGTCTGGCTGCCCTGACGATCCGCGCGTGGTTGCATACGTATCACCGGATGGAGGTGGTCGGCCGGGAGCACCTTCCTGGCGAGGGATCCTTCGTTCTGATCGCTAATCACTCCAGTCACCTCGACGCCCCGTGCCTGATGTCGGCCCTGCCCTTCAGGCGAATCCATCAGGCCTTCGCCGCCGCAGCCGCCGACTACTTCTTCACAAGTGTGCCCCGTGTAGCCGTAGCCGCCGTGGTCGCCAATGCCCTGCCCTTTCATCGGCAATCTCACTGCTCTCAGAGCTTGAACCTGTGCAGGAAGTTACTGGCAAGCCCGGGGAATGTCCTAATCCTGTTCCCCGAAGGGGCTCGATCGAACAGCGGCGCAATCGGCGAATTCAAACCAGGCATCGGGGTCCTCCTGGCAGGCACGGATGTACCAGTCCTTCCCTGCCACATCGCGGGCACATTCGAGGCCTGCCCTAAGGGAAGAATTCTCCCTCGCCCAGGCCGACTTCGGCTTCTGATCGGCGGCTCACGAAGGTACACGTCCCTTCGGCCGGGAAAAGAGTCTGCGCTTCAGATCTGTGCGGAGCTTCAGCAGGCGGTTCTGGAGCTGGCCGCCATCAACACACAAGGGCCAGCGGGAAAGCGGCCGTAACTCAGCATGGTCCCTCATGGCGAGGGTGGTTCAAGTGGGAATGGAGCAAAGGAGGTTTGTGTCATGGCTGAATCCATCCTGTCCGAACGGTCCGTGGCACCATTGCATCCAACTGAGCACTACATGACGACGTGGGACGGCGAGAAACTCTTCTATCGCGCCTGGCGACCCTCGACTCCCAGCAACAAGGCCCTCCTCCTGTTTCACCGAGGGCACGAGCATTCCGGGAGGTTCCAGGGCCTCGTGGAACGGCTCAATCTGGAGGACACCTGGGTCTTTGCATGGGACGCTCGCGGCCACGGTCGCTCCCCAGGCGAGAGAGGCTACGCCAGGAACTTCGCGTGCCTCGTCAGGGACACCGACGCCTTCGCGCGGTTCATCACCCGGGAATACGGTATCCCCATGGAGAACATGGTGGTGCTGGCCCACAGCGTGGGTAGCGTCATCGTCAGTGCCTGGGTCCACGATTACGCACCGCCAATCCGGGCCATGGTGCTGGGTTGTCCGGCATTCCGGGTCAAACTCTACATCCCCTTCGCTTTGCCACTCCTTAGGCTTTGGCAGCTCCTGAAGGGCAAGGCGTACGTTCAGAGTTATGTGAAGGCTCGAATGCTCACCCACGATCCGGAACAAGCCGCGCAGTACACGAGCGACCCGCTGATCACCCGCGCCATTGCCGTCAACATCCTGATCGGCCTACATGAAACCTCCACCCGCCTCATGGCCGACGCCGGCGCCATCCGGATCCCCGTCCTTCTGCTCGCCGCTGGATCCGATTGGGTGGTCAAACTCTCGGCCCAGAGACGATTCTTCGGGAGGCTGTCTTCGCCGCTCAAGGAGATGCAGGTTTACCCCGGCTTCTACCACGACATCTTCCACGAGGTGGGCCGGGATCTCCCCATCGCCAAGGCCCGGCAGTTCATCCGGAACGCCCTCGAGAGTCCGCCTGTGCGACCCTGGGTGCACCGGCTCGGCGGGACCGGGACCGCTGGAGCGGCTGTGGAGTCTGTCGCGGAGCCGCAGGTCTATCCTGCGGTGCGCCGTCTCTTTTTCTCGTGGCTGAAGCTCATGCTGAAGACCGTCGGTCGGCTGAGCCAGGGCGTCCGAATCGGCTGGCGCAGCGGGTTCGACTCCGGGGAATCCCTCGACTACGTCTACGAGAACAAACCTCGCGGGGTCACGCCGATCGGGAAGATGCTGGACCGCCTGTACCTCAACACCATCGGATGGAAGGGAATCAGACAAAGAAAGGTGAACCTCGAGCGGGCTCTCCGATCGGTCGTAGAAGAGCTTTGGTTTGCCCGGAGACCCGTCAGGATGCTCGACGTGGCGTGCGGGCCGGGGCGCTACATTCTGGAAACACTCCAGGCCCTTCCCCATGTCGAGATCTCCGCCCTGTTGCGGGACAATGACCCGAAGAACCTCGAGGCAGGAAGAGCTTTGGCCCGGAGGATGCGGATCTCTAACGTGACGTACGTCCAGGGTGACGCCTTCAACCGGAGATCGTTGGCGGCGGTCTCGCCACCGCCCACCATCGCCGTCGTGTCCGGACTCTACGAGCTGTTCCCTGAGAACGACCGCATCCTGACCTCGCTGTGCGGCCTCCACGACGCCCTGGTGGACGGCGGCTATCTCATTTACACCAACCAGCCGTGGCACCCGCAGCTGGAGCTTATCGGGAGCGTGCTGACCAATCGCCAGGGACAACCCTGGCTCATGCGGTGCCGTTCTCAGGCAGAAATGGACGATCTCGTCCGGGTGGCCGGCTTTCAGAAACTCCACATGGAGATTGACGAGTACGGAATCTTCACCGTTTCCGTGGCACAGAAACTCCCGAGAGCCTAACCCGATGGCCCGGCCAGCCTCTCCTTCTGCGCCCCCCTCGTGGGCATCGGCAGCCCTGTGGGCAACCAGCATGGGCACCTTGTTCGTCCTGGTCTACGCCGGCACGAACTGGATCACCTCATGGCGGACGGACGTGGGCACGCTGTACTTCCCGTGGGAACGGCGGATACCCTTCATTCCGATCCTGATTATCCCCTACATGTCCATCGATCTCTTCTTCATCGGTTCCTTTGTCCTCTGTACGAGCGGCCGGCAGCTCCACGCCCTGGCCAAACGGGTGGTCTGTGCAATCCTCCTTTCCGGTGCAGGGTTTCTGGCAATTCCCCTGCGGTTCGCGTTCGAACGTCCTCCGGTCGGCGGCCTCCTGGGAACGATCTTCGGGCTTCTGAGTGCCTTCGATCGCCCGTACAA
>CAZNWB010000120.1:0-9520 GCA_964576535.1 uncultured bacterium
CTCCCTACGACACACCGCGTCAGGGATTTTCCTCGCAGGCACCAAGACACCAAGGTCATTGGCGGTCTGGCACACCCAGGGGGTACCCGGCAATCCGGCAATCTGGCAACTTGGAACACCTGATTGCCAAATTGCCGAGTTGCCTGATTGCCTTCACTTGGTGTCTTGGTGGTGAAATCTTTGGGCTTAGCCCGCCCAACAAGGCGAGAGGGCCCGCCGGCTCCGGGAGGGATCCCCCCTCCCGGGCGTCGGGCCCCCATGCCTCGCCAGGACCTGGATTACTTCTTCCGCCGCTGGTGCCGCATCCGTTTCCGGAGTTTCTTGTACTTGTGCTTGGCGATCTTTTTGCGGCGCTTCTTGACCACGCTCCCCATGACATCCCCCCTTTCCGTTGAACCCGGGTGCCCGCACAGCGGGTGCCCGACGCGCGGCCTTCCCAGGGAACCGACACCCCTCACTCGCCCTCGGGCGCCTCAGGGGGAGGCGCGCCCTCGACGCCCTCCCGCCGGATCTGGAACTTTTCCAACCGGTACTGGAGCGTCCGGTAGCTCAGCCCCAGGAGTTTCGCGGCCTTGGCAATGACCCCGCCGGACATCTCCATAGCCTGGAGGATGAATGCCCGTTCCACCCCCTCCAAGTTGATCCCTTGGGGGGGCAGGCGAAAACGCTGCCCGCTCTCGGCCTCGGCGGCGGACGCGGGGGGGCCCGGATCACGATGCGGCAGGTCCGAAAAGCGGACCTCGATGGGCAGGTCCATGTAGTCGATGACGCGGCCGTCGGACAGCAACACGCCGCGTTGCAGCACCGTATCCAGCTGCCTCACGTTCCCCGGCCAGTGGTAGCTCAGCAGCAGGCGCATGGCCTCGGTCGTGATGGCCATGGGGGGCCGCCCCGCCTCGGTGCAGGCCCGGGCCACGAAGTGCTCCGCCAGTTGCGGGATGTCCGTGCTGCGTTCCCGGAGCGGGGGGAGGTTGATGCTCACCACGTTCAGCCGGTAGAACAGGTCCTCTCGGAACGTCCCCCGCTTGACCTCGGACTCCAGGTCCTTGTTGGTGGCGGCGATGATCCGTGCGTCCACCTTGATGTCCTCGCGCCCGCCCACGCGGCGGATCTCCCGCTCCTGGAGGGCCCGCAGGACCTTGGCCTGCAGGTTCACGTTGAGCTCACCGATCTCATCCAAAAGCAGGGTGCTCTTGTCGGCAGCCTCGAACAGGCCCTGGCGCCGGCTGATGGCGCCGGTGAACGCACCCTTCTCGTAGCCGAACAGCTCGCTTTCGATCAGGGTCTCGGGGATAGCGGCGCAACTGACCGCAACGAACGGGCCGTCCTTTCGCGGGCTGTGACGGTGAATGGCGCGGGCGATGAGTTCCTTCCCCGTGCCGCTCTCCCCGGTGATGAGGACGGTGGAGTTGCTGTTGGAGATCTTGTGGAGCTTGTCGAAGACCTCCTGTATCCGGTAGTGGCTGCCGACGATGCCCTCGACCCGGAACCGCTCCTCGAACTGCTGCCGGAGCAGCCGGTTCTCATGGATCAGCCGCATCCGCTCGAAGGCCCGGCCGACGGTGAGCAGCAGCTCGTCCCGCTCCAGCGGCTTCGTGAGGTAATCGAAGGCCCCCTGCTTCAGGGCCTGCTCGGCCGAGTCCCGGGAGCCGAAGGCGGTCATGAGGATGACCAGCGTCGGAGGGTCCTCCCGCGTGAGCTGCCCTACCAGCGAGAGCCCGTCGACGCCCGGCATGCGCAGGTCCGTCAGCACCAGATCGAAGCGCGTCCCCCCCGCCTGCTGGAGGGCCTCGGCCGCGCTGGCCGCCGTCTCCACCCGGTAGCCCTCGGAGGTGAGGATGGTCCGCAGGATCTCCCGCTGCGCCCCCTCGTCGTCCACGACCAGGATCTGGCCCTTGCTCATGCCTTGGGTGCTCCCGTGGGGAGCTGGAGTCGGGCGACGGTTCCCTTCCCCGGCTCGCTGGCGAGCTCGATGCGCCCGCCATGCTCCTCCAGGATCTGCTTGGTCAGGGCGAGACCGAGACCGATCCCCACTTCCTTGGTCGTGAAGTAGGGTTCGAACACGCGCGGCAGATTCTCCGGGGCGATCCCCGTCCCCGTATCCTGGAACCGAATCTCCACCCATCCATCTCCCGGATGGCAATCAGGCAACTGGGCAATCTGGCGATCCGGGGGTTCTCCTGGTTGCCCGGTTGCCGGATTGCCGGATTGCCCCGAAAGGCGTCGCGCAGCGACGGAAAGGGTGCCGCCGTTCGGCGTCATGGCCTGGAGGGCGTTGAGGACCAGGTTCAAGAAGCAGGTCTTGATGTGGGGGCCGTCCACCCAGACCTGCGGCAGGTCGGGGCCGTAGTCCCGCTCCACCCGGATCTCCTGGGCCTGGGCCCTGGGGGCTGCCACCTCCAGGACCTCGTCCAGGAGCTTGCAGATGTCGGTGGGCCGCCGGGTCAGCTCGAGAGGCTTCCCATACTTCAGGAACGCCCCGATCATGTCGTTCAGGCGGTGGATCTCCTCCTTGATGATGGCGGTGAGCCGGGTGAATTCTGCCTGGGCCAGCGGGCCCTCGGGCGCGCACTGCGCCCGCAGGTGGTCAATGATCAGGCTGATCGAGTTCAGGGGGTTGCGAACCTCGTGGGCGATACCCGACGCCAGGTGGGCGATGGCCGACAGCCGCTCCGCCTGGTGCAGCCGCGCCTCCAACTCTGCCTTCTCCCGGAGCCCCTCCACCATCTCGTTGAAGCTCCGGTTCAGCTCCCCGATCTCGTCGCGGCGGTTGGTGGGCAGTCGCTCGTCCAGGTGGCCCTGGGCGACGCGGCGGGCCGCCTCCACCACCCGGGAGAGTGGCTTCGCGTAGGTCCAGGCCAGGACCCCCGTGCCCGCGATGCCGACGGCGAAGACCAGGACCGTGGCGACGAGCCGCTTCAGGAGGTTGACCCGGGCCAGCTCGGCGAAGTCATCCAGGATCATGCTGACCAGGATGTAGCCGCTCCGCTGGTTACCGACCACGATGGGCACGAAGAGGTTATAGGTCTTCTGGCCACGGCCCCCCTCGATCTCCTCGCCCAGCCGGGCCGTGATGAGCAGGTCCTTGCGCTTTGGATCCACGCGGGCGCCCACGCGGCGCGGATTGGACGAGGCGATGACCTCCTCGTCGTTGCTGACGATGGAGATCTCCCGGACCCCGCGCCGCTGGAGCTGTTGCACGTAATCCTGCAGGCGCGCTTCCGTGGTCCGACCCCTGGAGGTGAGCCGCTCCACGCTGACCTGGATGGCCGTGGAAAGATCGGTGGTGTGCCGCTCCACCTGGGTGATGAGTTGGGTCTCCGCCAGCGAGTAAAGGAGGAACAGCGTGGCCAGCACGAGCAGCAGCAGACCGAACATCATCCCGAGCAGCTTGGCTTGCAGGCTGAGCTTCCACCGACCTCTGGGCCACATCCCTTCGTCTCCCCACGGGCGCCGTCAGCCCCGCGCAACCTCACTCAATATCGAATATCGAATGATGAATATCGAATGATGAACGAAGAGGGATCCTCCGAACCGTCCGAGGAATCGTTCGACATTTTCGCCATTGGCGGATTCGACATTCGACATTCACCCCGATAGTGTATCCAAGGGCGATGCTGGCTGTAAAGTAGGAAAGAGCAAGGCCAGAGCGGCGGGCGCCGGTCAGGAGGGCCCGGGAGGCTCGCCTGCCAGGTGGGCATAGCCCCCCCGGAAGTGGACCAGGGGAGAGCCGTCCTCCTCCGATATGGCCATGGCCGAATCGACGGCCTCGCCGACGAAGATGGTGTGATCACCCCCCGGGTACTGGGCCGTACGCAGGCACTCCAGGTGGGCCAGGGCGCCGGAGAGGATGGGCACCCCGGTAACACCGGGGCGGTGCGCGATGCCTTCGAACTTCAGGGCATCCTTCGTGGCGAAATGGCGGGAGAGGCTCTCCTGGTCCTCCCGCAGGAGATTCACGGCAAAGGCCCGGGCCTCCCGGAAGGCCTCATAGCAGTCGGCCGCCTGGTCTATGCACACCAGGACCAGCGGGGGTGTGAGCGACACCGAGCAGACGGCCGTGGCCGTGAGCCCTCGCGGGTTGCCCTGCCGGTCGAGAGTCGTCACCACAGTCACACCCGCGACCAGGCAGCCCATGACCGCCCGAAAGTGGGTTGCGTCCAGAGCCATCGGCCCTCGTTCCTCGGCCACCCTCCACGCCGCATGTGATTCCGGGGCGCAGAATACACGGCCCGCACCACAACAGCAAGGGGGATAGCGGAAAGATCTGGGGGCGAGACGAACGGATCGTCCAGCGTCAGGGGGCGGGGAGGCTGTGCTCGGCGATTCCGGCGGGGTCTACCGGTTCGAGGGCGGTTTTCCCTGACGCGCGGCGCGCCCCACCGTCTGGACGGTGGCGACCAGGGCATCCCCGCGCAAGGGCTTCGGAACACACGCCTGGGCCCCAACGGCGTAGGCTTTGCGGTTGAGGGCGGGATCGTCGCTTGCCGTGATCATGATGACAGGGATTTTCCTGGTCCCCGGAGCCCGGCGGAGGAGCCGGCAGACCTCGTAGCCGTCCATGCCGGGCATCTGGACGTCGAGCAGGATCACGTCGGGAGGCGCGGCGGTCACCTGCTCCAGGCCGTGGGGGCCGCTCTCGGCATGCCGCACCTCGTACCCGGCGGTTTGCAGGATCGCAGCCACGAGGTCGCGATCCCTAACCTCATCGTCAATGACCAGGACCCGCACGCGCTTCGGCATTTTCCCTCGCATGTCCGACGATCCGTATCACGCGGGTCTTGAATGTGCTCGGGCAGCTTCCAGCTCCGCGATCCGGGCCCGGAGCTTGGCCACCTCTTCCTGTCTCTTCCCCGTCTCCCGATGGTGACGTACCGCCCGGTGCACGGCCAGGACCATCAAGTCGGTTTCCAGGCCCTTGAGGATGAAATCGAACGCCCCCAGTTTCAGGGCGGCAATGGCGTTCTGGGAGCTGGCATCGGCTGTCAGCATGATGACCGGCACCTGGGGGGCCTGGGCATGCAACCGTTCCAGGGTCTCGAGGCCCGACATCCCGGGCATCATGATGTCGAGGACCACCGCCTCCACCGACTGGTGGCGGGCCATCTTGAGGGCCTCCGCCCCGCTGCCCGCGGCCAGAACCTGGAACCCGTGCTCCGTCAGCAGATCCCCGTAATACTGCCGGGTGAGGGCCTCATCGTCCACCAGGAGGATCGGGATGGCCGGGGAGGGCGGCGACGGCCTGGGCTCGGTCGCAGAGGCCAGGCTGGCCAGCGCCTCCCGCCGCTGGGTGTGGCGGGCGGCCTCCAGCTCATGGAGGTAGGCCAGCGTCCGGTCCAGGTCCTGGCGGATGCGCCGCACCTTGAGCATGGCCTCGACGCGCGCCCGGAGATCCTCGGGCTGGACCGGCTTCGTCACGAGGTCATCGGCCCCGCTGGTCAGGGCGGCTTCCTTGTTCTTCAACTGGCCCAGGGCCGTTACCATGATCACGGGCACGGCGCAGGTCGCGGGGTCTTGTTTTAGCCGGCGGCAGACCTCGAACCCACTCATCCCCGGCATCATCACGTCTAGGAGGATCAGGTCCGGGGCCTGGCTGGTGGCCTGGGCCAGGGCAGTCTCGCCGCCTTCCGCCTGCTGGACCTCGTAACCGGCCTCAGTGAGAATCGCATCGAGCAGCGCGCGATTGGTTGCCTCGTCGTCCACGACCAGGATTGTCTCGGCCATCGTGCACCTCCGCACACACACAGCCCAAAAGCAATGTCATACGTGAAGCAAGTGGAATATGGTTCCCGGCGTTCTTGCTCCTCTCGTTCCCTACTGGGATGGCACATCGTCCCGGGGCAGAAATTGGCGCAAGACGTTCCAGAAGGCCCGCGTGTCCAGCGGCTTCGCCAGGTAGGCATCGCACCCGGCTGCCCGCGCCCGGGCTTCATCCCCCCGCATGGCCTGGGCCGTCAGGGCCACCACGGGGATGGAGGCCGTGGCGGCGTCTGCCTTGAGGCGCTGGACAGCCTCGTACCCTGACATCACAGGAAGCTGCAAGTCCATCAGGATGAGATCCGGCCGGTCCCCCCGCGCCAGGCGAAGGCCCGCCTCGGCCGTCTCGGCCACCAGTACCTCGCAGCCTCCCTGGTTCAGCAGGGCAACGACGAGTTCGAGGTTGGTGGCGTTATCCTCCACCACCAGGACTCGCGGGCACCCGCTCCGTGCTTCAGGGTTCATCGGAACGCTCCACCATTTGGAACCTGATCAATCGCCTACACGAGCCGGGCGTTCACCAGTCCAACGGAGCCTCGGCCTCCACAGTTACCGCGGGCATGTGCCGCCGGGGGGGAGGCTCACAGGGTCATCAGCGTGAGCTTGGTCCACAGGCTCTGCTCCAGGTACTTGAGGTCCAGCGGCTTGGTGATGTAGTCAAAGGCACCCATGGTGAGCGCCTTGCGACCCGTTTCCTCCTCGTGGACCGCCGTGACCATGATGATCCCTACCTCCTGGTCGATCTCCCGGACCCGCCGCAGCACCTCCAGGCCGTTCATCTTGGGCATGCATACGTCCAGCAGGATCAGGTGGGGTCGCTCCTCCTTGACCTTGCAGAGGGCCTCGTCGCCGTTGGAGGCGGTGACCACCTCGTAGCCTTTAGCCGTCAGGAACTCCGAAAGCAGTTCGACTGCGTGTGGTTCGTCGTCAACGATCAAGACTCGCCGCATGACTTCCTCCGATCCAACGCCTGGGGCCATCCCCTCCAGGGCTGGGTCATGTTCTGCTTCCTGTGCTGTCCTGGGCTGTGGCGCTCATGCCTGTTCCCTCCCCGCGGCTCTCCCGGCCAGGCCGCCTCAGGAGGCGCGCCACGGTCGCCGAGAGGACCTGGGGGGACACGGGCTTGGTCAGAAACTCGTCGGCGCCCAGGCCCAGGACCTGGTCGGGCTGGATGGAATCCATCCCGGTGAGGATCAGGATCGGCAGGTCCCGGGTCCGGGCGTCTGAACGGAGTTGCTTCAAGAGGTCGCGGCCATCCACGTCCGGCAGGCCGATGTCCAAGACGAGGAGGTTCGGAAGGCCGGCGGCCAGTCGCTCCTGGGCCTCGATCCCGCTGCACACGCCATCTACGCCGTATCCGTCGGCCATCAGCGCGACACGGAGAGCCTCCCGCACGAACACCTCGTCCTCCACCACCAGGATCTGCGGGGGCGGCGGGGCGGGCAGCAGGGGCAGGCGGACGATGAACCGGGCCCCGCGCCCCTCCCCCTCGGACTCCGCCCAGACGCGACCCCCGTGAAGCTCCGTGAGCCGGCGCGCGAGGGCCAGACCCAAGCCGGCGCCGCCGAAGCGCCGTGTGTCCGAGCCGTCCGCCTGCTCGAAGGGACGGAAAATCCGCTCCAGGTCCTCCGATCGAATCCCGATCCCGGTGTCCTGGACCGCGAGTTCAGCCTCTTCCCCCTTCGAAGTGCTAATCCGCCGGGCGCTCACCGTGACCCGTCCCCCCGTCGGCGTGAAGCGGATGGCGTTGGTCACGAGGTGGTGAAGGATCTGGGAGAATTTGCGGCAATCCGCCACCACGACCGGCAGCCCTGGATGAAGGGCCGTCTCCAGCGCCACGGATTTCGCCTGCGCGGTCGCGGCCAAGCGAGCCAATACCTCATCCAAGACCTCGTCCAGCACCAGACGATCCAGTTGGAAGCTGGCGGGCTGGGAGTCGGTCTCCGCCATCTCCAACAGATGCGTCACCAGCTCCAGCAGGCGCTTGCCCCCGGTGTGGATCCTGTCGAGATAGCCGACCTGCTTTGGGGTGAGTGGACCCGCGGTGCCGTCACGGAGGAGGTCGGAGAAGCCGATGACAAAGTTGAGCGGCGTTCGCAGTTCGTGGGACATGTTGGCCAGGAAGAGCGCCTTGACGCGAAGCGCCTCCTCCAGCTCGGCCGTCCGCTGCTTGACGTGGTCCTCCAGTTCCGCGGCGTGCCGCTGCGCCGCGTCGTACAGGCGCGCGTTCTCGATGGCCACGGCCGCCTGGTCCGCAAAGCTGGTGAGGAGGGCCAGGTGCTCATCGGTGAACACCCAGCCTGGCTTCGTCGCATGCGAGTTCAGCACACCCAGGAACCGGCCCCGGTACAGCAGGGGCACGCCGATGTCCGCCGTCACTTCCGTCAGCCCCGAGACCCGGTGGGGGAAGGCCTGGTAGTCGTTCAGGATGAGGGGCTTCCGGGTCTGGGCGACGATCCCGTTGAGTCCCTCCCCCAAGCGGTACTGCTGGCCGCGGGCCTTGTTGGCTTCGGTCCCATGGGCCGCCCCAAATCGGAGTGTCTGGGAGGTCTCGTCCCAGAGCACGACCTGGGCATGGGGGGTTCCCAGCAACTCCGTCGTCTTCTCCGAGATCAGGTGAAGGACCTCCCCCAGTTGCAGCGACGTCGTGAGACTGTGGGCCACCTCGTAGAGGCTCCGGGCCTCGTGGGCGCCGCGTTCGGTGGCCGCATACAGGCGGGCGTTCTCGATGGCCACGGCCGCCTGATCCGCGAAGCTGGTGAGGAGATCCAAGTGCCCCTGAGTAAACGCCTTACCCTGTTGCTTCGCATGCGACGTCAGAACGCCCAAAAGCCGGCCGCGATACAGGAGGGGAACTCCGATAACCGCGGTCAGGTCGGTCATCCCCTGAATCCGATGCGGGAAGTTCTGGTAGTCGTTCACGATGAGCCGCTCGTGGGTCTGGGCGACGATGCCGTTCACGCCCTGGCCGAGGCGGAACTGCTGATCCTCAACCTCCCCTGCCTCCGTGCCGTAGGCCGCACCAAAACGCAGCGTCCCGGTGTTCTCGTCCCAGAGGACGACTTGGGCGTGGGGCGTACCCAGGAGTTCGGTCGTCTTGGCTGAAATGATGTGCAGGACCTCCCAGAAATCCAGGGAGGTTGTGAGGCTCTGGGCGACCTCGTACAGGCTCCGCGTCTCGCGCGCGGCCTGCTCGGCCTTGGCGAAGAGTCGGGCGTTCTCGATGGCGAGGGCCGCCTGGGCGGCAAAGAGGTGGAGCAGTTCAACCGTGTGGGCATCGAGGGGCCCGCGGCTGTGTTTCCGATCCACCCCCAGGACCCCGATGGCCCGGCCTTGAACGACCAGGGGCACAATGGCGAAGACCCGGGACCGGAAGGCCTCGATCTGGTCGTAGGGGGGCCTCAGTCGGAGGTCCTCAGGCACGGGGGCATGCCCGTCCCAGGTGATCGTCTGCAGCGTGAGATAGGCGCGGGCAATGCCACCCCCCTCTGGCCCGATCGGGACCCGGATCGCGTCCAGGGCCTCCCCGGTCCCCAGGCTCGCCACCGACTGCAGCCACTCTCCCTCAGGATCAGCCAGAAGGACATTGAGGCGATCCAGGTGAAGAATGTTCCGGGCCGTGTCAAGCAGACGATTTAACCGCTCTCGCAGCTCCAGCGGCTCCTGGATCTGCAGGCTCGCCTGATAGAGGGCCCGCAGCGTCTCCTCCCCCTTCTTGCGCTCAGCGAGTTCCCGTTGGACCGCATCGTGCAGCCGGGCGTTC
>CAZNWB010000121.1:0-9155 GCA_964576535.1 uncultured bacterium
TCCGCTTCACGCTGAAGGGAGTCCCGCCCAACGTGACCATCGTCGCCGTCACCCGCGAGGGAAAATCCTGAGTTGACATTGATGCTCACAAAAGGGTATAGGTAGCGAACTGTGAAGCGTACCGTCGGGGTCGGTACCCTGCTCACCCTGCTCCTGTTCGCCCTCGTCCTCGAGGGCATCCCGATTCTCCACGCCCATACGGGCGAGCAACCGGGGCTCTACAACGAGCAGTGCCCGCTCGCGGGGCTCGCGGCCCATACGGCCGGCGCACCCCTCCCCTCGCACGTTTCCGCCGCAGTCCCCCTGACCGTCAGCCAAACTCCTGATCTCCCCGCTGCTCCGGTCCTCCCTTCTCCGCTTCTCTCATCCGCTGATTCCCGCGCCCCTCCGGCCTGCTAGCTGATCTCTCCGTCGCCATAGCGTTCTGACCCGCTCCGGACTCCCGCTGTCCGGAGCCGCCCCTCAACTCTTATGGACGGAGGCATCCCCATGCGTGCACTCGTCGTGGTCTGCTCCCTGCTGGGTCTGGCGCTGGCCCACTCACCAGCCTCGGCCCAGGATGCGGAGGCGTTGCGGAAGGAACTTCAGGAAATGCGTAAACAGTTCGAGACGATGAAGGACCAGTACCAGAAGGCGATCGACACCATGAGCGACCGGCTCCAACGACTGGAAACTCAGCCGAAGCCCGTGGCGGCCCAGCCCACGGCCCCACCGTCCCCGACGCCGGTGGCGCCGTCGATCCCCTCGGCCGCTGAACTCCTACGGCCGCGCGAGCCGTTCGCCCTCTACGGCGCGGGCGGGAGGGGTCAAAGCCTCTTCGACATGGGCGTCATCGGCGACTTCAGCGGCGACTTCAGCGACAAGAGCAAAAGCAAGTATGGCGGCCTCGCGACCTTCCCCGACCAGCAGCAGCGTGTTTTCCCCCGCGAGATCGAGCTGGGCTTCTACGGGGCCGTCGACCCCTACGCCCGCGCGTACGTCATCATCGAGGGGGGCGAGGAGTTCGACTCCGACAACCGCAGCTCAACGTTCAACGTCGAGGTGGGGGAAGCGGCGGCGATCATCACCGCGCTGCCCTGGGGCTTCCAGGACAAGTTCGGGCTGATGCGGAACCGCTTCGGCCTCCTCAACCAGTACCACGACCACGACCTGCCTCAGCCTGACCGCCCGGCCGTCTTGGTGAACTTCTTCGGCCAGGAGGGTCTCCGTGAAAGCGGTAACGAGCTGTCCTGGGTGCCGGATCTGCCCTTCTACCTCGAGGGCCTCTTCGGCATCTTCAACGGCGACAACGATGTGGCCTTCGGGAACGCCAGCTTCCGCAATCCTCTGTTCACCGGACGGGTCCGGACGTTCCTCGACTTCGGGGCCTTCGGAGCCCTCCAGCTCGGCCCCTCCGTCGCGAGCGGAACGACCAGTCAGAACCTCAACAACACCATCTTCGGCTTCGACGCGAAGTACAAGTTCACGCCCGAGGGATGGAGCCGTCCGCTGCTCACTGTAGCTGGCGAGACTCTCCAGGCCTGGCAGCTGATCCGTACGAGCGAGTTCGTCATCGACCCCGACACCGGCGAGGAACTCGAGACGACGAAGAAAAAGCGACAGACACCATTCGGGTACTACGTCTACGCGGAGGTGCAGCCCTTCAAGCGGTGGCTGGGTGGCGTCCGCTACGACAACTCGGAGTACCTCCAGTTTTCCGGGCGCCAGTGGGCGGTGGAGCCTTACGTCGCCTTCCAGCCGTCGGAGTTCTTGCGCTTCCGCCTGGCCTACAAGCAAACCCACTTCAACGCCCAGGCCGCCGCCAACCTCGGCGTCCCGAACGGCAGCCAGATCGTGAACGAGTTCTTGCTCCAGGCCTCGTTCATCCTCGGGGCCCATCCGGCGCATCCATTCTAGGAGGGAGATGATGAGCATTCGACGCGTGATGCAGACGGCCCTCGTTGCCCTTCTCGCCCTCGGCCTTCTTGCCGGGGGCGCCCGCGCCGCCAGCAAGGTACGAGTCGTGGCCTCCCTGCCAGACCTGAAGGCGCTCACGGAGGCCGTCGGCGGCGACCTCGTGGAGGTCGACAGCTTGGCCCGGGGGACCCAGAACCCGCACGACATCGAGGTGCGGCCGAGCCTGATGCTCAAGCTCCGCCGCGCCGACCTCCTCGTGCGCAACGGCGCCGGGGGGGATCCGTGGGTGGAGCCGCTCCTCATGGGCTCCCAGAACTCGCAGATCTTCCCGGGCGCGCCCGGCTACGTCGACGCCTCGGTGGGCGTGCGGATCCTCGCCCCCACGGGTCCCGTCGACCGCTCTCGCGGCGACGTCCATCCCGAGGGCAACCCGCACTACACGCTCGACCCCGCGACCGCGGCGCAGGTCACCCAGAACATCGTCGATGGCCTCAAGCGCGTAGCGGCGGAGAACGCGGCGAAGTTCGAGGAGCAGCGCCGCGCCTTCCTGGCCCGGCTCGATAGCGACATGGCCCGCTGGCAGAAGGCGATGGAGCCGGTGCGCGGCAGCCGCGTGGTCACCTACCACGGGGAAGGCTTCAACTACTTTCTCGCCCGTTTCGGCCTCGCCTTGGTCGGCTCGATCGAGGATCGCCCCGGGATTCCGCCGTCGCCCGCTCATCTGGCGAGCTTGATCCGGCAGATGAAGGACCAGAACGTGAAGGCGGTGATCTCCGAACCCTGGGCCGATCGCAAGACAGTCGATCTGGTCGCTCGTGACAGCGGAGCGCGAGTGCTGGTGCTACCCTCCGCCGTGGGTGGCGTGAAAGGGATCGATACGTACGTGCAGATGATCGACTACAGCGTGAACATGCTGGCGCAAGCGCTCCGATAGAAAGGAGCAGCGAAAGGATGACAAGCGATCTGCTGTCCCTGCTCTGGGTGCCGTTCCTGATGTGCCTCGTGCTCACAGGCATTCACGCCTATCTGGGCTTCCACGTGATCGCCCGTGAGGTGGTGTTCGTGGACATCGCCATGGCCCAGATCGCGGCGCTCGGCGCGACGGCGGCGTTTCTGGTTGGCTTCGATCTCGAGTCGTGGGTGTCCTATGCGTTTGGTCTCGGCTTCACCACCCTCGGGGCGGTAGTCTTGTCGCTGACCCGGAGCCGTCAGCGCCAAGTGTCCCAGGAGGCGGTGATCGGAGTGATCTATGCGGTCTCGGCCGCCGCCGCCGTCCTGCTCTCAGACCGCGCGCCGCACGGTGTCGAGCACATCCGTGCCATGCTCGTCGGGAGCATTCTCTCCGTCCGGGGCCATGATGTCCTGAAGGTGGGATCGCTCTACGCGATCATCGGGGCACTGCACTGGTTCTGCCGGCGCCCCTTCTTCCTGATCTCCGAGTCGCCCGAACAGGCGTATGCGGAAGGCTGGCGAGTCCGTCTCTGGGACTTCCTCTTCTACGCCTCCTTTGGCGTGGTCGTGACCAGTTCGGTCCGCATCGCGGGCGTCCTGCTAGTCTTCTCCTATCTGATCGTCCCCGCCCTGGCCGGACTGGCAGTGGGTCAGCGCATTGCAACCCGCCTCCTCATCGGCTGGGCGTTCGGGACGGTCGTAAGCGTGGTCGGCATAGCCGGTTCGGCGGTGTTTGACCTCCCCACGGGGGCCACGGTGGTCTGCGCCTTCGGGCTCGTGCTCCTCGCCTGGTGGGGGCTCACGGAATTCACGAAGCGGCGAAGAACCGTGTAGAATAGCTTCGCGATGAGGCACAGGCTCGGTAAGTTGCTCGGGGCCCTGACGGCCGCCCTGTTTGCCGCCTATCTGGTCGCGCTCCCGCCGCACCTCGTCCACCACCTCTTCGACGAGAACCACGGTCGCCCGGCCTGCCCCCACCTTACCCAGAGCCAGCACACCCCGGAGCTTCAGCCTGATCCGCCGACCCTGACGCCGCCCGTCCAGATCGCAACTGTTCAAGTTCTCTCTCCTGGAGTTTCGCTTCCGTCTGCCAACCTGCCGCTCAGCCGTCCCCGCGCCCCACCCTACTGCACACCCTCCGTCTAGGTTCTCGACCCATCTTGAACCACTGAACTGAGCGGGACTTTCCCGTCCGGGGAAAAGTCGCCCGCTCGTGGGAGGGTGTCGATGAAACTCAAATTTGTCTTGGTGGCTTTCCTTTGTGTGGGAATGGTCGCAACCGGGGCCGGATTAGCCTCAGCCCACGGGCTCGCGGGAAAGCGGTTCTTCCCCACAACGCTTGCAGTGGATGACCCGTTTGTGTCCGACGAGCTGTCGCTGCCGCTGGTCTCCCACATCAAGGAGCCCGCGAGCGGCGAGGAGCCCGCGACGGTGAGGACTGAAATTTCCGGGGACTGGGCCAAGCGCATCACCCCGAACTTGGGGTTTTCCCTTGGGGGAACGCTCCTCCACCTGAACCCCGACGAGGGGTCGTCCCAGACAGGATGGGACAACATGGAGGTGGGCCTCAAGTACCAGTTCTTCAAGAGCGACGTCCATGAGACGATCCTGTCCCTGGGGCTTGGCTGGGAGGTCGGCGGCACCGGGCAGAAGAGGGTGGGAGCCGACTCGTTCGACACGGTAGTGCCGGCGTTTCTCTTCGGTAAGGGGTTCGGCGACCTGCCCGACGCCGTGTGGTTCTTGAAACCGTTCGCCGTCACCGGGTCCTTCGGCGCCCGAATCCCGACGCGCCAGGTGACGCGGAAGATCACCACGACGTTCAACGAGGATACAGGAGAGTTCGAGGCCGAGGTCGAAAAGGAGCGGAATCCGAACGTCTTCGAGTGGGGGATCGTGTTCGAATACAGCTTCCCGTACCTCCAGTCGTTCGTTAGAGATGTCGGCCTCCCGAAGCCGTTCAGCCAGATGATCCTGGTGGTCGAGCTGGCGTACGAGAATCCCCTTGATCGCGGCCAGGCAGGCAAGACCACCGGCACCGTGAACCCCGGCGTGATCTGGGCCGGCAAGTACTTTCAGATTGGGGTTGAAGCCATTGTTCCCGTGAACGAGCGGACGGGGAAGAACGTCGGCTTCCGGAGCGTCCTCCACTTCTTCCTGGACGATCTCTTCCCGAAGAGCCTCGGCCGTCCCCTCTTCGGCAATTGACCATGACAGGCTTCAGATTGGTGGGTCTCGCCCTGGCCGTCCTCCTCTGGGGGGCGGCCGGGGCGGGCGCTCATGCCTTCCTCGACCGCGCCGATCCCAGGGTCGGGAGCACGGTCAGAACGCCCCCGACCCAGGTCAGGGTCTGGTTCACGGAGAGCCTCGAGCCTGCGTTCAGCAGCGTACAGGTCCTCAACGAGGCGGGCGAGCGGGTGGACAAGGGAGACGGTCAGGTGGATCCTTCCAACCTCGCGCTGCTCAGGATCTCTCTCCCGTCGCTGCCGCCCGGGACCTACAAAGTGATCTGGCGCGTGCTGTCCGTGGATAGCCATGTTACCCATGGGGACTTCACCTTTCGGGTAGCTCCGTGATGCGGAGGGGCGGTGGAGGGAGGATTGAGACCGTGACAAAGCGCGCGCTGCTGACTGCCCTCCTCGTCGGAACACTCCTGCCGAATGGCGTGGTGAGCGCCCAGCCTCCCGAACGTCATCTTGCGCTGGACAACGACTCGATCCGAGTGGCCCTCCTCACCTACCAACCCGGCGCCGGCAGCGGCCGACACCTCGGGCTGGAGCCGGAGCTCGGCATCGTGCTTGAGGGAGAGGTGAGGCTGGAGACCCCGAAGGGCGTGGAAACCTTCAGAGCGGGGAGCGCGTACTGGATTCCGAGCCTGACGCCCCATGATGTCAGAAACGAAAGCGAGCACCCGGCAAAGGTCTGGGACATGCTCATCAAGCGTTGCGAATGATCAAATGACCGGTCTGACACGGATCCGCCTCGCAGTTCTCAGCAGCGGCCTCGGGGACCTCGTCCTTTCCGGAGCCGCCTGGGCCGATCATCCAGCGCCCGGCGGGCGAGGGCCATGGGCCTGGCTCGGCCTCTTGCTGGCGGCTCTGGTAGTCGCCCTGATCTGGCCCGTGCTCGCCTTTTTGGAACGACGGCAGACGCCTCCATCGCAACGCCGACGAGAGCCAGAGAGCTAATCGGGGGAGGCAGTGACCGGTCTGTTGAGCATCACCCGGTCCGTCCACCTGTCGGCGCTGACACTCCTCGTCGGGGCCTTTGCCTTTTCGCTCCTCGTGGCGCGGCCAGCCTTCAAGAAGGGCGGCCCGGAGCGGTTGCCCGACTTTGAGCACTTCGATCGCTTCCTGATCCGCCTCGCTCTGTGGAGCCTGGCGATCGCCTTCATCTCGGGACTGGTGTGGCTCTGGGCTCAGGCCGCGATCGTGACCGGTCGATCCCTCGGCCAGGCGCTCGCGCGCGACGCGATCGGCGGCGTGTTGACCGGAACCCGGTTCGGACGAGTCTGGGAACTCCGCCTGGGCCTCGCCATCGTCCTGGGCGGGTTTCTGCTTCTTCGGGATCGGGAGCGGGATGATAAAGACTGGATCGCCCTCCGCTTCGAGGGCGTGATCCTCGCAACCGGCCTGATCGCCGCCCTGGCGTGGGCCGGCCACGCGGCCGCCACAGCGGAGCCAGCCCGCCTCTTCCACCTCGCGGCGGACTCAATTCACCTCCTGGCCGCGGGGGTCTGGCTCGGCGGTCTGCTCCCGCTCTTCCTCCTCCTCGGACGAGCCCGGAGATCTTTGGAGTCCTCCTGGACCGCCGTCGCCAGGGAAGCGACCCGGCGCTTTTCTATCCTCGGGCTTGCCAGCGTAACCAGCCTGACGCTCACCGGCGTCGTGAACGGGTGGATCCTGGTCGGAGGCGTTCCCCCGCTCGTCGGAACCCCCTACGGATGGCTCCTGCTGGTGAAGCTCGGTCTTCTCCTCCCTCTAATCGGAATCGCGGCTGGCAACCTTTTCCGACTGAAGCCCCAACTGGTGGCTACGCCGGCGTCCGACTCGGGGGAGACGGCGAGGGAGCTGCTGCGACGCCTCCGGCGAAACGTGCTCGCCGAGGCGTGCCTGGGGGCCACGATCCTCCTTATCGTTGGAGCCCTGGGGATCACGCCCCCCGCCCGTCACATTCAGCCTTCATGGCCTTTCACCTTCCGTCTGATCTGGGAAGCAAACAAGAGTCTTCCGGGAGTTCAGCTGGTTGATGCCTACCCCACCACGTACGTCCGCCCCGCGGTCCCCTATTCCGCGCTTTCGGTCGCCAAGGGCGCTCACCTCTACCAGCAGCACTGCGCGATTTGTCATGGCGTGGGTGGTTACGGCGACGGTCCCGGGGCGCGCGGGCTGGCCAAGAAGCCGGCGGACCTGACGGCCAAGCACACGGGCGACCACACCGCCGGAGACCTCTTCTGGTGGCTGACCTACGGGATCACTGGCTCGCCGATGCCGGGGTTCGGCGACCGCCTCGGCGAGGAGGAACGGTGGGACCTGATCAACTATCTTCGTGCCCTGTCGGCGGCTGAGCAGACGAGAGCGATGGGGCCGCTGGTGGAGCCGACTCCATGGCTCGTCGCCCCGGACTTCACGTTCGGAATTGGGGTCGGTCCGGGGGACACCTTGAAGGACAACCGGGGGTGGGCAATGGTTCATCTGGTCCTGTTCACCCTGCCGGCCTCGCTTCCGCGCCTCGAAGCGCTTGACCGCGCCTGGGGCGAGATCGGGCTCGCTGGGGCCCGGGTCCTGGCGGTCCCGATGGGGAACGCCGCTCAGATCTACCGAAAGCTCGGAGCCCGCGCCGCGAACTTCCCGATCGCCATGGACGGCAACCGGGAGATCGTCGAGACCTACACGCTCTTCCGCCGGACGCTGGTCTCGGAGGGCGTGCCCCCGGTGCCTTCCCACATGGAGCTCCTGATCGACCGCCAGGGGTACATCCGAGCGCGCTGGATTCCTGGAGACGGTCGCGGGTGGGGGGACATCTCGCGCCTTCTCCGGGAAATCGAACTGCTCGACAAGGAAGCGCCCCGCGCGCCGGCACCGGAGGAGCACGTCCATTGAGCGAAAGAGCTGAACCGGAACATGCGGCTCTATAAAGTCGTGATCCTCGCGAATCTCATGTTCGGGTTGGGCCTGTTGTCGGGTTACCTCTGGTGGGAGCGGGACGTGGATCAACTCCGCCGGGAACTCGCCACGGCCCGCCGGATCAGCACAACACTTCCCGGCGGCGAGAAGAGCTGGTCGGTGGTGGGAATCGTTCGCGCGCGGAGGGCAGCCGATCGGATGGTGGTCATCACCCACGAACCGATCCCGGGGCTGATGGGCGCGATGACGATGACGTTTCGCGTGAGCGATCGGGTGTTCCTGAAGGGGATCGAGCCAGGAGACCGGGTCCGGTTCACCCTGGTCGCCGCCGACAAGGACCCCGTCATCGTGGCGCTTCGGAAGGAGGGAAGCCCATGAGCTTCCTCGGAGAGGGGCCACCCAGGCCCCCCCACGCCTCCGGCGTGGATGCCCGGGTACCCGCCCCTTCCGAAGCCTCCCCCCGAGGGTTGCGCGGGCGAAGCCCGCGCTCGGGCAGACTCGGACTCGTGCTATGAGGGTAGTCCAGTGAGCCACCCTGTCAGGGGCTACGCGCTGATAGGCGCCCTCTGGATCGTCCTGGCGACCCTACCCGCCGCCGCCGGCCACGGGACAGGCGGGCCTGTCCTGAGCGTCCCGGCGCCGTACGTCAAGCGGCTTCTGGACGAGGGGGAAATGCTCATCTTTATCGACCTCCGCCCGGCCGATGAGTTCAAACGGGAACGGTTGCCCGGAGCCCGTTCCGTGCCGTTGAGGGAACTTCTCCGTCGATACGCCGAAGTGCCACGCACCGGCCGGGTCATCCTCTATTGCGATTGCCTCCCGGAAGAGATCCAGGCGGCTTACCAGTCCCTCCGAGATCAGGGCTACCGCAACATCAGTGTCATGGAGGAGGGATTCCCGGGCTGGGTCAAGCGCGGGTACTCGGTGGAGCGATGAGATGAGAAAATCCAAAAAATCCCCCCGCGCCCGGCGCGTCGTGCTTTAATAATAAATCGATGACGCACGCACGCCGCGCGCTGATCGTTCTCGGTTTGGTGCTGGCGGTCTGGCCGCTCGCTGCGCTGGCCGAGGCTGCCACCCTGTACGTCACCAACACGAAATCGGACTCGATCTCCATCATTGACACCAATACCTTCGAGGTGATCGGCAGCATCCCCCTGGGCAAGGGCAAGCCCAACCGGGTCG
>CAZNWB010000122.1:0-2034 GCA_964576535.1 uncultured bacterium
GGATGATCGTGGTGAAGGTCGCCAATCCGAAGGAGCTCGGCAAGCTCATGGACGCCAAGGCGTACCAGGCGTACCTGGCCGCGGAAGGAGGCCATTGATGAGCGCCAAGCGCCGAGAGCCGAGAACTGAGAGCCGAGATTCAACCTGAGCCTCACGTGTTTGTGGAGGGAGGCAAGTGATGCGTTACATCCCGAACACCGACGCCGACTGCCGCCAGATGCTGGACACGATCGGGGTCCGGTCAGTGGCGGACCTCTTCGCCGACATCCCGGCGGCCGTCCGGCTGAAGCGACCGTTACGGATCCCGCCGGCCCTCTCCGAGGCCGACCTGGCCAAGGCCATGGGAAGCCTGGCCGCCAAGAACGCCGACGTGGGGCGGTACAGCAGCTTCCTGGGTGCCGGCTCCTACAACCACTTCAGCCCGGCCATCATCGGGCACCTGATCTCCCGCGGCGAGTTCCTGACGGCCTACACCCCCTACCAGCCGGAGATCTCCCAGGGCACCCTCCAGGCCACGTACGAGTACCAGACCCTGATCTGCCAGCTCACGGGGATGGAGGTGAGCAACGCCTCCATGTACGAGGGGGCCTCGGCCACGGCCGAGGCGATCCTCATGGCCCACCGGGTCACCGGGCGGAACGAGGTGGTCGTGGCGCGAAGCGTCCACCCCGAGTACCGCCAGGTCACCCACACCTACACCCAGCAGATCAACCTCAGCTTCCAGGAGGTCCCGTTCACGCCCGTCGGGACGGCTGACCTCAAGAAGGCCAAGGGACTGCTCAGTGACAAGACGGCCTGTCTGGTGGTGCAGAACCCGAACTTCTTCGGCGTGGTGGAGGACCTCACGGAGCTGGCCGCGGCGGCCCATGCCGTGGGCGCCCTTCTGGTGGTGGCCGTGCCGGAGCCGGTGTCGCTCGGGATCCTCAAGCCGCCGGGAGAGTGCGGCGCCGACATCGTGGCGGGGGAGGGGCAGGCCCTGGGCGTGCCCATGAGCTACGGCGGGCCCTACCTGGGCATTTTCGCCACGCAGGAGAAGTACATCCGCCAGATGCCGGGGCGGCTGGTGGGCGCCACGGAGGACCGCGAGGGCCGGACCGGCTACGTCCTCACCCTGGCCACACGCGAGCAGCACATCCGTCGCGAGAAGGCCACCAGCAACATCTGCACCAGCGAGGCCCTGATCGCGCTCATCGCGACGATCTACATGCAGACGCTGGGGAAGAACGGCCTGAGGGAGGTGGCCCTCCAGAACCTGCGCAAGGCCTCCTACGCCAAGGAGAAGCTGGCCAGGGTGAAGGGCTGCGGCCTGCGCTTCTCCGGCCCCACGTTCAACGAGTTCGTCCTGCAGGTCAAGAAGAAGCCGGCCGACGTCCTGAAGGGCCTGCTCAAGAAGCAGATCATCGGCGGACTGGAGCTTGGGCGGTTCTATCCGGAGTTGAAGGACTGCCTCTTGGTGTGCGCGACGGAGCAGAACTCCCGGGAGGAGATTGACGCGCTGGCGAAGGCGATAGGAGGTGGGCGATGAGCGGACCGACGGTTGGCACGCGCGGGCTGGTCTTCAACGAGCCCCTGATCTTCGAGCAGGGCTCCCCCGGGCGGGTTGGCTACTCGCTGCCCGCCTCGGACGTGCCGGAGAAGAAGGCGGACAAGCTGATCCCGTCGAAGCTCCTCCGGGACGAGATCTCCGGCTTTCCCGAGGTGAGCGAGGTGGATGTCATCCGCCATTTCACCCGGATGTCCCAATGGAACTACGGGATCGACCTGGGCTTCTATCCGCTGGGCTCCTGCACCATGAAGTACAACCCGCGCCTGAACGAGGACATGGCGCGCCTGCCCGGATTCGCCCGGGCCCACCCCTACCAGCCCGAGGAGGTGAGCCAGGGTGCATTGCAGCTCCTCTGGGAGCTGGAGCAGTACCTGGCCGAGATCTGCGGCATGGACCGGGTGAGCCTGCAGCCGTCGGCCGGGGCGCACGGGGAACTTCTAGGGATCATGCTCATCCGGGCGTACCACACCTCCAAGGGGAATCCGCGG
>CAZNWB010000122.1:2044-8978 GCA_964576535.1 uncultured bacterium
GGAAGAAGATCCTGATCCCGGATTCGGCCCATGGGACGAACCCGGCCAGCACGGCCATATGCGGCTACCAGGTGATCCCGGTGAAGTCGGGGTCGCGCGGCGTGGTGGAGCCCCAGGCCGTGGCCGAGGTCATGGACGAGGAAGTGGCCGGGATCATGGTGACCAACCCCAACACCCTGGGGATCTTCGAGGACCACATCGTCGAGATCGCCAGGATCGTCCACGGCAAGGGCGGGCAGGTGTACTGCGACGGGGCGAACCTGAACGCCTTCGTGGGCATCGCCCGGCCCGGCGACATGGGGATTGACGTCATCCAGCTCAACGTCCACAAGACGTTCTCCACCCCGCACGGCGGCGGCGGGCCGGGGGCGGGTCCCGTGGCCATGAAGCGGCACCTGGCCCCCTTCATGCCGGTGCCGACGGTGGAGAAGAAGGGGAACAAGTTCGCGCACAATTACAACATCCCCAAGTCTGTCGGGAAGGTGCGGAGCTTCTACGGCAGCTTCGGTGTCCTGCTCCGGGCCTACACCTACATCCGGAGCCTGGGACCGGCCGGCCTGCGCCGCGCCGCCGAGGTATCGGTCATCAACGCCAACTACATCCTGAGCCAGCTCAGGGGGAGCTACCACCTGCCCTACGACCGCTACTGCAAGCACGAGTGCGTCTTCGACGACGCCATCCAAGTCCCCGACAACGTCAAGACGCTCGACATCGCCAAGCGCCTCATGGACTACGGGTTCCACCCGCCGACGATCTACTTCCCGCTGATCGTCCACGGGGCCTTGATGATCGAGCCCACCGAGACGGAGAGCAAGGAGACGCTGGACCAGTTCATCGCCGCCATGCGGGCCATCGCCAGGGAGGCCAAGGAGAACGGCGACCTCGTCCGCGGCGCCCCGCATTATCCGCGGGTCAGCCGCATGGACGAGACCAAGGCCGCCCGCCAGCCCAACCTCCGCTGGCGCCCGAAGCCTTAGACCGTCAATTGGTCAAGTAGTCGAATGGTCGATTCGGCAGAACGAAGCAGCTCGGAAGGGCGGAGGTAGGATAGAATAACGAGCGTGGAAAGAGGGTTCCCATGAAGAAGGCTCGGAAGCTTCGCCGCTTCACGGTTGTCCTCGAACGCGACGAGGACGGATTGTTTGTGGCGTCTATTCCTGTGCTGAAGGGATGCCACACACAGGGCAAGACCCTGGATCAGGCCATGGAACGCATCCGTGAAGCGGCGGAGCTTTGGCTCGAGGTGCATAAAGGCCAGCGGACCGTCCTTCCTCCTCTTTTGGAATTTGTCGGAGTCCAGGAACTTGAGATTCCGGCATGACCCGCCTCGCCCCGATTACTGCTCGCGAGCTGCAGGCTATTCTGTCTCGCCTGGGATTCCGGTTGATCTGCCAGAAGGGCAGTCACGCATTCTGGCAGCACGAGGACGGCCGGGCCACGATCGTGCCTGTTCATAAGGGTGAGAACATCGGCCGCGGCCTGCTTCGCCAAGTCCTGAATGACATAGACATCGACCCAGAGAAATTCGCCAAGCTCAGAAGAAAGTAACAACGGGCCTCCGTCGTTCACCATCCTGAGCCTTGTTGTCTCGACTCTAGGCTCTTGGCTCTCCGTCCTCCCCCTGCCTCCTGCTTTCTGCCAGCTGCGAGCTGCCCGCTGCCTGCTGTCAATCTCGGCTCTCAGCCCTCCCTGCTGCTCGCTGCTTCCTGCCCCTGCCTCCCGTCAATCTCGCCTCTCCGGTTCACCGTTTCCCCACTTGTATGACGTTGCGGCTTTAGTGTCCTTGTGGACGACCACCAAGCCGCTGGTCTGCGGTCAACCGCATCCGGTTGGCGGCGTCGAGTCGAGATTTTCTCTTGACAGATATGCCTCTCTAAGGCATCGTGATGCATATGAGAACGACGCTGAATATCGATGATTCCCTTCTCCAGCGAGCCTCTCGGCTCACCGGGGTGAAGGAGAAGACCTCCCTGGTTCGCCTGGGTCTCGAGGCCCTCGTCGCCAGAGAGAGTGCCCGACGCCTCGCCGACCTGAGGGGGACGGAGAAGGGTCTTCGTCCTGTCCGGCGGCGACGCTCTGTCAAGGCTGCGTGATTCTCGTTGATACCTCCGTTTGGGTCGAGCACCTCCGCACGGGCAACCCCCGCCTGCAATCTCTCCTCCATGACGGGGAAGTGCTCTGCCATCCTTTTGTGATCGGGGAGCTGGCGTGTGGTGGCCTCCGGAACCGGGAGGAGATCCTCAATCTCCTGGCGCACCTTCCACAGGCCCGAGTCGCGGAACACGATGAGGTCCTCCATCTTGTCGAGACCGAGCGGCTGTACGGACGTGGCCTCGGGTGGGTTGACGCCCACTTGATCGCGTCAGCCCGAATCACCGGTTGCGGCTTGTTGACTTTAGACAGGCCGCTCCGGAGGGTCGCGGCGGATCTGAGGATACTGTAATGGGAGACCCATACTGGATGAAATGGGGGGCGAAGTTCGGTTACTTCGGGTATTGGCTTGCCGAACTTGAGGCACGACGATGAGCGAGTATCCCAAGCACATCAAGAACCTGATCCGGTATTATGCTACCCTTGCCCATGAAGAGGAGTTGCGCCGTGCCTTGGAGTCCCTCGCGGCGAAGTTCGACGAATGGCGAGCCGGGAACCTTGGCAGCCACGAGCTGAGCCAAGCCATTCATGAGTTTCATCAGGGGCCAACCAGGGACCTCTTCAAGAGGTATACTGAGCCCTACTTCCATCTGGACATGGCCGTTGCCCGCGCCATCGTGACCGGAATCCTCGACCAAGCGCAGATGGAGCAGGACCTGCTGGAACACCTCGGCCCCATCATTCAATCTTACCGAAGATAGGCACCGGAGACTTGTGAAGGGAACAAGATTTAGGGGACGTTTAGGGGACGTTGCATTATAAGTCGAATTCAGCTATCTTTCGCCTATGCCCAGAGGGCCACGCCTAGACGCGCCAGGGGTGCTGCACCACGTAATGGTGCGGGGAATCGAGCGGCGGCCGCTGTTCCGGGATGACCGGGATCGGGACGACTTCCTCCGCCGGCTCGGGAGCCTCGCCGAGAGTGGGACTCTGACCGTCTACGCCTGGGCGTTGCTTCCCAACCATGTGCACCTGCTGGTGCGCACCGGCACCCGCCCCCTCGCCCGCACTATGCGGAGCCTCCTCACGGGGTATGCAGGGGCCTTCAACCGACGCCACCGGCGCGCCGGCCATCTCTTCCAGAACCGGTACCGGTCCATCGTGGTGGAGGAGGAGGCTTACTTCCTGGAACTCGTGCGCTATCTCCACCTGAACCCGATTCGGGGAGGGCTCGTGCCAGACCTGCGGGCCCTCGAGCGCCACCCGTACACCGGGCACGCCGCCCTGATGGGGAAGGTCCCCCGGCCTTGGCAGGCGACCGGGGAGGTGCTGGGCCATTTCGCGAAGGCCCTGCGGCGGGCCCGGGCGCACTATCGGACATTTGTGGCGGCGGGAGTCCCCTTGGGGCGCCGCCCCGAGTTGCAGGGTGGGGGCCTGATCCGGAGTCTGGGGGGGTGGCAGGCGGTGCGGGACCTGCGCCGGGGCCGGGAGGCGTACACCGGCGACGAGCGGATCCTCGGGAGCAGCGAGTTCATCGAATCCGTACGGAGGGAGGTGGAGGAGCGCGCTGGGCAGGAGGAGAAAGCCCGGCGCCGGTCCGTTCCGCTCGCAACCTTGGTCCGCCGGATGGGCGAAAGCCTGGGCCTGGAGCCCGAGGGAATTCTCGGGCGGAGCCGGTCGCGGGCAGCCACCCGCGCCCGCCAGATTCTCGCATACGTGTGGGTCGAGCGGCTCGGGCGGCGGGCCAGCGAGCTGGCGCGAGTATTGGGGCAGACCCGCGGCAACGTCTCCCTGGCGGCAAAGCGGGGGGCAGAGATGGTACGGGCCCGAGGGAGCCTCATCGAGCGGTGGTGTGGGTAGGAATATAATACTTATAATGCAACGTCCCCTAAGTCCGTCCTAAGGCGTCCCCTACGGTCGGCTTCCCCCAAATGACGTGGCGGGTTGACATCTAATCCGGGGTCGTGTACCAAAGTTCCGCCTTGGGCATCGCCGGCAGCTTCCAAGTTCATGCCCACCCGACTGTCAGGGTGGCGTTCTACCAAAGGATCCCTCCATGATCATCGCCCTCCCGAGAGAGAGCTTCCCCGGCGAACGGCGGGTTGCCCTCGTGCCCGCCGCCGTCCCCGGCCTGAAGAAGGCTGGCCACGAGGTGCTGGTCGAGGCGGGAGCCGGCGGGACCGCGCTCTTCCCCGACGCGATGTACCTCGAGAAGGGGGCCCGGATCGCCGGCTCGCGTGCCGAGGTCTTTGCCTCGGCCGACGCCGTGGTGCAGGTGCTGGGCCACGGCGCCAACGACAAGACCGGCCGCGCCGATCTGCCGCTCCTCAGGCGTGACCAAATCCTCATCGCTTTCCTCCGACCCCTGGCCGTGCCGGAGACCGTCCGGGAGATCGCCGTCACCGGCGCCACGGCCTTCTCCGTCGAGTTCATGCCGCGCATCACCCGCGCGCAAAGCATGGACGCCCTCTCCGCCATGTCCACCGTGGCGGGCTACAAGGCCGTGCTGCTGGCCGCCGATGTCCTGCCCCGGATGTTTCCGATGCTCATGACCGCCGCAGGGACGATTCCCCCGGCCCGTGTGCTGGTCGTCGGGGCGGGGGTGGCGGGGCTGCAGGCCATCGCCACGGCCCGGCGGCTCGGCGCCGTGGTGTCGGCCTATGACATCCGGCCGGCGACGAAGGAAGAGGTCCGGAGCCTGGGCGCCCGATTCGTCGAGCTTCCGTTAGAGGTGGCCGAGGCCCAGGATGCGGGCGGGTACGCGAAAGCGCAGGACGAGTCGGTTTACCGGCGCCAGCAGGAACTCCTGGCGCGCGTGGTCGCCGAAAGTGACGTGGTCATCACCACGGCGGTGGTCCCCGGCCGGAAGGCGCCGGTCCTCATCACCAAGGAGATGGTCGCGGGCATGGTGCCGGGTTCGGTGATCGTGGACATGGCCGCCGAGCGAGGCGGCAACTGCGAGCTCACACGCGCCTACGAGACCGTGGTGGCGCACGGCGTGATCATCATCGGGGCGGTGAACCTGGCGGGATCCGTCCCCTTCCATGCGAGCCAGATGTACGCGCGAAACATCGCCGCGTTCTTCCTGCACCTGGTGAAGACGGGCAGCCTGGAGCTGAACCCGGACGACGAGATCACGCGGGAGACCCTGCTGACCCGGGGCGGCGAGGTCGTGCATCCCCGGGTGCGCGAGGCGCTGAAGCTCCCGCCGCTCGAGGTCCCCGTTCCGACCAAGTAGCCAATCAACATCTCAGACGCAATGAGGAGAGGAGGCTGATCGGATGCCGTCCAATCTAGAGAGCGGGCTGTTCGTCTTTGTGCTGGCGACCTTCGTGGGCTTCGAGGTCATCCGCCGGGTGAGCCCCCTCCTGCATACACCGCTCATGTCCCTCACCAACGCCATCTCCGCCATCTCGCTGGTGGGCTCCATCGTCATCGCGGGAGCGGGGAAGAGCCCGCTCAGCACGGTCCTGGGGACGATCGCCGTCGTGTGCGCCATGGCCAACGTGGTGGGCGGCTTCGTCATCACGGACCGCATGCTCAAGATGTTCAAAAAGCGGGAGCCCGGCCGGTGATCGCGAGCTACTTCATCCAGTTCAGCTACATCGTCGCCGCCGCGCTCTTCATCCTTTCCCTGAAGTGGCTGAGCCATCCCACCACGGCCCGGAGGGGCGTGCGGGCGGGCGAGGTGGGCATGGCCCTGGCGATCGTGGGGACCCTGGTGCACCACGAGATCGTGAGCTACCAGTGGATCCTGGTGGGATTCATCCTGGGGACGGCGATCGGGCTGCCCCTGGCCGTGTTCATGCCGATGACCCACGTCCCGCAGCGCACGGCGCTCTCGCACGCCTTCGGCGCGCTGGCCGCGGGGCTGGTGGGGACGGCCGAGTACTACCTGAACCCGGGAACGCTCAGCACTTTTACCATGACCGCCCTGAGCCTGGAGGTGATCCTGGGATTCCTGACGTTCACGGGCAGCCTGATGGCCTTCGGGAAGCTGCAGGACCTGGTACCGAGCCGCCCGATCGTTTACCGGGGCCAGAACGCCGTCAACCTGTCGCTGTTGGCCGTCGCCGTCGGCGTGGCCGTCTACCTCGTGGTGAACCCCGGCCGGAGCGAGCTCTTTCCGGTGATGGCGGTCCTGTCGCTGCTGTTCGGGGTCCTGCTGATCATCCCCATCGGTGGCGCCGACATGCCAACGGTGATCTCGCTGCTCAACTCCTACGCGGGGCTGTCTGCGGCCGCCATGGGCTTCGTGCTGGACAACAACCTGCTGATCGTGGCCGGCGCGCTGGACGGCTCGTCGGGGCTCATCCTCTCGGTGGTCGCGGGCTCAGTCATAAAACGGTCCTTCACCAACGTCCTCTTCGGGGGATTCGGCCAGGTGCAGAGGGCGGCGGCGGGAGCGGAGCAGCGCAGCGTGCGGAGCGCCACGGCGGAGGAGGCGGCCGCGATCTTGGAGGCCTCGACCTCCGTGGTCGTGATCCCCGGCTACGGCATGGCCGTGGCGCAGGCCCAGCACAAGGTCCGGGAGCTCTACGACGCGCTCACCCGGCGGGGGGTGGACGTGAAGTTTGCCATCCATCCCGTGGCGGGCCGCATGCCCGGCCACATGAATGTGCTCCTGGCCGAGGCGGACATCCCCTACGACCGCCTGATCGAGATGGACGAGATCAACCCCGAGTTTCCGCGGACCGACGTGGCCCTGGTGATCGGCGCCAACGACGTCACCAACCCGGCGGCCCGGCACGACAAGGCCAGCCCCATCTTCGGCATGCCGATCCTGGACGTGGACAAGGCCCGGACGGTCATGGTGATCAAGCGCAGCATGAACGCCGGCTTC
>CAZNWB010000123.1:0-8930 GCA_964576535.1 uncultured bacterium
GAATGAGAAGGTCGCGCCCCGGTCCGGGTTGCTCGCAGCTCGGATCTCCCCCCCGTGTGCCTTGACGATCGAGCGGGTTATGGAGAGGCCCATGCCCATTCCGGAAGGCTTCGTCGTATAGAAGGGCTCGAAGATCCGGTCCAGTCTCTCCTCCTTGATTCCGACCCCGGCATCCTGCACCTCGACTCGCACTGTTCCGCCTTCTCCGCGCGTGGTGCGGATGACGAGACGACGGTCGCCTGGGACACTTGCCCCCATGGCCTCGAGCCCGTTCAGGATGAGATTCAGGAGGACCTGTTGCAACTGGATCCTGTCGCCACGCACCAGTGGCAGATCCGAAGCGAGCTCCAGCGCAATCGCGATGTTCCTGAGGATGGCATCGGCGCCTGCGAGCGTGACCACCTCGCCGATCACCCCGTTGAGGTCGAGGGGCGCGAACTGGAACTCGCCCTTCTTCAGCAGGCCTCGTAGGCGGCGGATGACCTCGCCCGCCCGCTGGCCATCCGCCACGATGTCCCCAAGGATCTCGCGCACCTCTGCGAGCGGCGGGGACGGGGCGGCCAGGAACCGCTCGCCCGCCTGGGCGTTGCTCACAATGGCGGTGAGTGGCTGGTTCAGCTCGTGAGCCAGGGAGGCCGTGAGCTCCCCTATCGTCGTGACTCGGGTGACGTGGGCCAGTTGGTCTCGGTGCCGTTGGAGGTCTTCCTCGGCCCACTTCCGTTCCGAGAGGTCGAGCAGGAATCCCCGAAGCTTTTCGGGGGTGCCGTCGGTCGATTCCACACGGACGATATCATTGAGCCAGACGATGCGTCCGTCCGCTGCGATCATGCGGTATTGGAATTCGTAGTGTTCCAGATGGCTGGAGGATTCCGTGCAGAAGTCCACGGCGGATTTCCGATCGTCCGGATGGATGTGGGACACCCAGAAGTCCTTCTCGTACCACGCTTCAATGGGATAGCCGAGAAGCTCGACTGCCTGAGGGCCGACATAGGTAAACAGCCAGGTTCTCGCGTCCGCCTCCCAGGGTATTGCCTTGGTTGTTTCCGCCAGTTGCCGAAAGCGCTCCTTGCTCGCTTGAAGCGCATCCTGAGCTTCCCGGCGTTGCACGATCTCGTCCTCCAGGATTTTGATGGTCCAGGAAAGCTCGGCCGTCCGCTCTTGAACCCGCCCTTCCAGCTTGTCATGGGCCTCCCGCAACGCCACTTCCGCCTGCTTTCGTTGGGTGATATCTTCGCAAACAATAAGGACAACGGGCTTGCCATCCGTGCCCCGAAGGGCGCGGGCGGCCTCCCTCACCCACATCAGGCTGCCATCCTTGCGGACCTTGCGTAACTCCCAATGAAAAAGGTGTTCGGGATTCTCCAAACACCGAGTGAGTTGCTGCAGCGCCGTGTCTCGGTCATCCGGGTGAAAGACCTTCAGGACCGATTGTCTCAGTAGCTCCTCGACGGTGTACCCAAGCTGTTCCGCACCAAACTTATTGACAGAAAGAACGGTTCCGCGTTCATCCACGGTGAAGTACATCGCCGGGTTTTCTTGGTACAAGACCCGATACCCTTCCTCGCTGGCGCGCAGGCCCTCCACTGCCCGCACGCGCTCCGTGATGTCCTGCAACAGCCAGACCTCGCCTCCGTCGAACCGGTACGTGACAGATTCGACGATCCGCTCCTCGCCGTCCTTCCGAGTGATTCGCCCTTCGCAGCAGGCCGGGAATCCGGCGGCCCGATCGGCTTCGTATCGACCTTGAAAGAATTCAGCCTGGGCGCCATGCAGGCTGCGAAACCACTGGGCGCGTGTGGTCAGTTCGGATCGCCGGTACCCGGTGATTGCTTCGGCGGCCTTATTCATAAAAAGGTGGTCGCCTTCGACGTAGACCGCCCCGGCCGGCAGATGTTCGACCATCAGGCGCAGGCGGTGCTCGCGCGCGCTTACCTGGCGGTGGTGAAGTGCCGCAAGCAAGGCCAGCGCCCCAACCAAGATGACCAGGAATCCCCCGCCGATCCGAACCGTCCAGAGCCTGGGTGAAACGGCCGCCCAGCCGCCCACAGGGATGGCCGCCAGTTGCCACGAACCATTGGACAGAGAGACATCCAAGATGACCGGTATTGATTCAAAGATGGCCGGGTCCCCGAAAAAGATCTCGCCTTGCGCTCCCAGCCCATCCTTTCCCCTGAGGGCGTACTGGAGCCCTGTGGAGGCGTCGAAGAGCCCTGCCTCCTTCAGCAGGGTATCCCTGTCAATGAGGATCGTGGCCAGCCCCCAATATGGCCCGCTTGCGGGCGACCCCCCCGGCGGGGTCAGGTAAATTGGGGTGCGGCTGACGAAGGCCACTCCTCCCTGGACGAGTTGAACTGGACCTGCGACCACGGTCTGTTTGCTATCAAGCGCCCGCTGGACAGCCGCCCGCTGATCTGGCAGCTCCAAGAGCCGCAGCCCCCGGGCCTTTTCATTCCCCCGAAGGGGATAGAGGTGACTGACAATCGTGTTCTTCGCCAATTGGATGCTGCGAATGCCGGTACTTCCCGCCATCAGCGCTCTGGCCAGGTCTTCAAACTGTGTCTCTGCAGCCTCGGGATGAATCGAGACATGGCTCACGAGGCCCCGGGTGAGAAACAGTCGCGCATTCAACGCCCCTTCCAGCCTTGCGCGGACGATGCTCAGCCGATGGATGACACTCGTCCGATTGGCCTCGTGGACGCGCTGTTGCTCTAAGCGGTCGGCAACCCAGACGAGTGCAAGGACCACCCCCGCGGCCAAAAGGGCCCCCAGGTAAGGCAATGCCTGTGATTTCAGGATCGGATGTCGCACGTCAGAAGTCTCATATTCCATGCAAGAGAGCCCTGGCGTTCCAGGCGACCCTTGCGCCGGGAATTTCCCTCTCCCCCATTACCCCCCGCTCCGAAACCACGCCGCCAGGGGCAGCGACAGCGGAACTCACCTGGGCTCCCCCGCGTCGGGAGGCATGGGCCGCTCATCCCGGATGACGGGTGAAGGCCCTCCTAGGTTTCAGTGCGGCCACCAGAATACACTGAACCCCGGGAGTCCACCAGTGGGTCATGGTGCCCGCTACGGTGTCGCTCCGCTCCAGGCTTGCGGAAGGCTCCACCCCGACCCGCCATGAAAGAGCACACCGGGGATCGGCACGCGTCGCGTTGACGCGACCCCACTCCCGCTACTTGCCGGCGTTCTGCTTGATCGTTTCCCGGGCCTTCGCGCGCTCCGCCCGCTGCTCTTCGATCATTCTGTAGGCGAGGTAATACTTGTAGATGTTCGAGACGTAGGTCACCGTCTCGCGGCCGATCTTCTCCGCGGCGATGAGCTCGACGTTGTCGAACCAGACATTGGGGTCGAGGCCGCGCTTGGCGGCCAGCTTGCGGAGCTGCTGGAGGCGGCCTGGCCCGGCGTTATAAGAGGCAAAGGTGAACAGCCCCTTGTTGAGCTGATCCATCGGCTCGTCCTTGTAGAACTGGTTCATCATGAAGCGCATGTACTTCACACCCGCGTGGATGTTGGGCTCGAGCTGGGTGATGTCGCCGACCGCCAGGTCCTTGCCGGTAGCCGGCATCACCTGCATCACGCCGATGGCCCCAACCGGACTCTTGGCCTCCTGGTTGAGCTGGGACTCCTGATAGCCCTGGGCCATCATCAGGAGGTAGTCCATCTCGTACTGGTCCCCGTACTTGCGGAAGAACTCCACCGTGCGCTCGAACTTGGCGATGTCCTCCGTGGAGGTCGCCTGCTTCGCCCACTTGGTGCTCTTCAGGTACTTCTGCAGAAGTTGGTTGCGTCGCGCCGAGCCCTCGGAATAGCGGGCGAGACGCGCGTTCAGTTCCGCCTTGAGCTGCGGGCTGTCCTTGCGGAGCATCCAGCCGATCTCGCCGCCGGTGCGGACGGCCACTTCTGGGTGGAGCACGAGCTTGGTGAAGATCTGCCTCCAGAACTTGGCGATGTGATCGTCGGCAATGGTCACCTTGACCAGGCCGGCATTCACCATCTCCAGGATGTCCTCCATCTCGAGGTTCTCGGGCGCCAGCCGCACCTTCACCGGGGCCTTGCCGGCCTTGGTGAACTCCGCGTTGAGCTTCTCGATGCTCTCGTAGAAGCTCGAGGACTTGCGGATGTAGACCTCCTTGCCCGAGAGATCTTGCACCGTGGTGATCGGCTCGGCCCCCGGCCCGGTGACCATGATCTCGGAGACGTTGCGCCACGTGGGATCGGAGAAGTCCACCTGCTTCAGGCGCTCCGGGGTGATCGTCAGGTTAGCCATGGCGATGTCCCCCCGCCCCTCCAGCAGGGCTGGGATGATCTTGTCCCGGGCCACCGGCACGAAGACGACAGCCACGCGGACATGCTTGCTCTTGAGCTTCTTGTTCAGATCCTCCTCGAACGACACACCCACATCGTAGGCCATGCCACGCTGGGTCGCCCGGTCCACGAAGTACAACGTCTTCGAGTATGGAACGAGGATCCGGACCCGGCGCCGCTTGATCATGCCGTCGAGGTCGCCGGTCCACTTCCGTGTGACGATGTCGGGCAGGGCGTAGTCCGCCTGCCCCGAGGGGGCCGGAGACTTGGCGGCCGGCTTGCCCGGGGACTGGGCGCGAGCGCCCACGGCCAGGAGCAGAAGGGTGAAGGCGAGTGCCACAAAGAATGTACGCGTTTTCATCGTTCTCCTCATGTAATTGCCAGGTCAGTTGGTCTGGCCCTTGGTCCAGGTCCTGTCGGGGTCGAAGTGGGTCATCGTCCGCCCCATCTCGACGGTCTTGGCGCCCAGATCCTTCTGGTAGACCACACCCTCCTGGCTGACCAGAAAGGTCATGACCCCCGACACGTCGTAGCGCAGCGGGAAGGCGACGAGCGCGAAGCCCTCCGTCATCCGGCCGTTGACCAGGTAGTCGCGGGCGCCACCGGGTGCATGCAGGCCCTGGGCAGTGAGGATCCGGTAGGCGTAGCCGCGATAGATCGGGACCTCGCCTTCCTTGGCGACTCCGTACCCTTCCCTGCCCGCGACCTCGACCAGCCCCGCCAGCGGGCCGGCCGTCTTGCCGGGCTGTCCCTCCCAGAAGAGGCCGTCGTGCTGCCCCGGGGTGCTCTTGAGCTTCTGCGCATACTCCCGCACGGCATCGCCGATGCGGGGAGCCCCGTGGTAGGCGCGCTGGGCCTCGACGTAGGCGAGAACAACATTGAGCGTGCTCAGCTCGGTCTTGCTCATGCGGCGGCTCAACAGGTCTTCGTGGCCCTCGCTCGGGTCGAACCGCCACCGGACCCCCTTCTTGACGATCGGGATCGGATAGGGCTGCTCGTTCTTGCCGAGCTGCAGCACGGAGCGGCTGTCGCTTTCGGCGACGACCTCGTGCCCCTCTTTGTAGAGGGAGAGAAACCAGGCGCGCTCATGCCGGTCGATCACCGGATCGCCGGAGAACACGAGCCGCCACGCCTTGTCTCCCAGGATATCCGCCACCGCCTTGGGGTCACCCTTCCGGTAGGCGGCCCCCAGGGCCTTCGAGGCCTCCGCGGGCGTGGCGAACGTCTTTTGCTGTCCGCTCTTGCCCTGGCCGAAGGCCGCAGGGAGGAAAAGAAGTCCCGCCGTCACCAGCAGGACACATGCGCGCACGCCACGGCGCATGGCTGACCCACTCGTGAGACAGCCTTCCATCGCGTTCATCGGCCGGCCTCCATGCGGTCCCGATCTCGCCAGGGCGGAGGAGTCGCGATCCAGACCATCATGCCGTGTCACTTTCCCCTCTCCCCCGACGGGAGAGGGCACCCAGGGGGTACCCGGTGAAGGTGTCTGATCGGGCGATACATCAAGAACGCCTCGGCCACGGGTAGCCGGCTCAGTTCTCCCCTGGGGCCTACCTCGCTCCCGTCCCCATCGGCAATCCAGACCCCCGGGCATGGGTGGTCGGGCGGCGCCTTACCCCGCGAGCTGCACGTTCCGCAGCACCTCCTGGGGAAGATGCTCGGGGGCCGGGCTGACATGGATGTACTTGACGTTCCCGAGCGGGATGATCAGCAGCTCCCCGGCCACCCCGGCCAGGATCCGATCAGCCTCGAGCGCCCGCTTTACGGTCTTCATGCCTCTGCGGCAGCATCCAAACAGGGTTCTTACCTCGCGCGGGCCGGGCTCATGGCCACCACGGCGGGGTCGCCCGGATTGATGGCGGCCAGCTCCCGCAGGAGCTTGTCCGCCCCGGCCGCGTCGCCTGCCTCCCGACGGTACGCAATCAGCGCGAGCAGGACGTCCCGGTCGCCCGGGTGTTTCCTCATCACCCGTTCGAGTTCGCGCAGGGCCTCCCTGGGTCTGCCCGTGTCGTGGAGCGCGACGGCGTGCACATAGCCGAAGCGGGCATCGTTCGGCGCGAGCTGCGCTGCGCGCCCGAGCGCCGCCAGCCCGTCCGCCTTGCGCCCCTGGCGCACCAGCGACAGGCCGAGGGCGTGGTGCAGCGGTGCGGCCTTTGGCACGGCCCGCAGACCAGCCCGGAGCGTCGCTTCCGCCGCTGCCTCGCCGCCCGCGCCCGAGCGCTCCACGTCGGCCAGGTTCACATAGGCTGGCACGAACTGGGGATCCAGGCGGATCGCTTCCCGCAGCGCGGCCTCGGCTTCCCCCCGGCGCCCGAGTTCCGCATACAGGCTGCCAAGATTCATCTGTGCCGCGGGTTGGCCAGCCAGGGCCCGCTGGACCCCCTCGTACTCAGCCAGTGCCCGTTGGAAAGCGTCTGTATGGGTGCCGACTGCCGCCGCCCCTGCCGGCACGAGCAATCGCGCCGCCTCGATCCGCACCGCCCGGATCGCATCGGAGAGCGCCGGCGTCAGCGCCCGCACCCGGTCCGCGGGGCGGACCAGGGCGTGGCCGCTCACGGCAGCCCGCCGCACGAGGGGATCGGGATCGGAGAGGCCGTGGCCTAGCGCCTCCAGTGCCGGACGACCCGGATAGCGCGAGAGCAGCGACAACGCGGTGGCGCGCACGATGGCCGGCGCGGCAGTGTCGCCGGCCAGCCGGACCAGCCCCTCGGCCGCACCCGGCTTGCCTGTCCGTCCCGCGTGCAGGGCCTCCCCGTAGTGGGGCTCCTTCCGCAGCGCCGGCCCGTACCAGCGGGCAATAGCATCGGCAGCCCACTTGGGGCTGCGATCGGCGTGGCAGACGTTGCAGGCGTTCGGCGTGCCGAGCTTCACGGAGAGGTCGGGCCGGGGGATGCGGAAGCTGTGGTCGCGCCGCGGGTCCACCACCATGTAGCTCTTCGCCGGCGCGTGGCAGTCCACGCACCGGGACCCCGGCCCCCCCGGCTTGTGGAATTGGTGGGCGGGCTCGTCGTACGCCTTCGCCTTGAGCCCACGCATGTCCACGTGTGACAGCGCGGGCGGCGGGCCGGCCGTGTGGCAGGCAGTGCACACCGCGTTGCCGGGGGCGCGGAGCTTCAGGCTGTGCGGCTCGTGGCAGTGGCTGCACCGCACCCCCACGGCGTACATCCGGCTCTGGAGGAATGACCCGTACTCGTACACCTCGTCGAGGATCTGGCCGTCGGCATGGTACAGCCCCTCGTCGAGCAGGGCGGGCAGATAGTCGTCCATTAGCCGATGCTCGTGCCGGAATCCGTCTCCGATAGGCGCCCGACGGGCGTGGCAGCGGGCGCAGACCTCGATCTGGGTGGTGGAGTCCGCGCCCTTCAGGTTCACCGGGAACCCCTTGCCGGACCTCGCGTCCCCGCCCTCGCCGCCGGCCTTTGCCCACTCCACATGCCGCGAGCCCGGGCCGTGGCAGGCCTGGCAACCCACGTCGAGGCGGGCCCAGCGTGTCCGGTAGGCGCGGGAGGCGGCATCGAAGTTGCGCTGGAGATCGGTGGCGTGGCATTCGGCGCACATGAAGTTCCAGTTCTGCGCCGGCCTGGTCCAGTGCAGCTCGTCGCGGAAATCAATGCGCTCTTTCGGATAGAGATGGAACCAGCGCTTCTTCCCGACGTCCCAGGCGATCGAGAGCGCCTGCAATCGTCCGCCGGAAAGCTCGATCAGGTATTGCTGCAGTGGGTCGAGACCGAAGGTGTACTTCACCTCGAAATCGGCAAGTTTCCCGTCCGGTCCGTCGGTGTTGACGTAGAACTTGCCGTTGCGCGTGAAGAACCGCGACTTCACGCCGTGGTACGTGAAGGCGGTGCCGGAGAAATCTCCCAGCACTGTGGCTTCGGTCGCCTCCTGCATGGCCAGGTCGTGGTCCGAGCCTTGCCAGGCCTTCACCTCTTTGGCGTGGCAGCCGGCGCAGACCGCTTCGTCCACGAAGGCCGCCGCGACATCGGCGCGCTTGTCCGCCGCCAGCGTGCCACCGGTGGAAGTGCCGCGCTGCGTGGCAAGCCAGATCCCGCCGGCTAGGAGGAGCGCCACGGCAGCTGAGATCGCCCCCGTGGCCCTCGACCGCGGCCCCTCTGGCGTACGCCGGGCTTTTCTCTCGCCGCGCCTCGTCATCAGCCGATCTCATCCATTGACTCAACGACCCCTTTCCAGTCCCTCTTCATGTCCACCCACCTCCAGCCCCCGCGAGAGCCTCGTCCAGCGCCTTGTCCAGGCGGCCGATGGGTGATTTCGGGTCATAGGCCCAGCCCCGCTCCGCCTCGGTTCCTCTACAGCAGCATCCCCAAGAGCCTCTTGAGTATCTCCTCTGCCGGCACCACGGTGAGCGCCAGCGGAAGCAGCGGCGCCACGGCGGGCACGGCCACCTGGAGGAGCGTGTCCAGGCCGAAGGGGACCGCCCGCATGCCCTTGACCACTTCGTAGCTGTTGGCCAGGTCCGCCAGGGACTGGATGTCCCCGCTCCCCACCAGCGGCTCATTGGCCGACGCGCCTCCCCCGATCCATTTCTCGTGGAACTCGCGCGTGTACCGGGTGGCCAGCGCGCCGTACTCCCTCCGGCCTTGGCGCTTGAGCGCCAGCAGGGTGGG
>CAZNWB010000124.1:0-6404 GCA_964576535.1 uncultured bacterium
TAACTCCAAGGACAACCTCGCCGAGGCGCTCCGCCGTCTGGAGGTCTTCCTGGCCGAACGGTCGGGCTGAGTGCCCGACCACATTGCAAAATGAAAAACGGACAACCGACAACTGACAACCGAAAACCGGGCACCATCTGGACGGCGGCATGACCCTCGCGTTCTCGAACCCACCCCGTTGTCAATTTTCCATAGTCAGTTTGAGATTTTCTATTTGATCCGGATAATTCGCCAGTCCCTTCGTGAGTTATCCGGGCCAGGGAGGATGATCCACATGAGCTGGCAGTACGACCACATCCACTTCAAGTGCAGTGATCCCGAAAAGACGGTCGCGTTCTTCACAGGAAACTTCGGCGCCAAGGAGGTCACCCGGTTCGAGGTGAACGGGATGTCCATCGTGACGCTGGACATCGGGGGCCCCTGGTACAATTTTTCGCCCCGCCGGCCGGGTGAAACCGTGGATCCCAGGACGCAACCGGCGCGCTACGGCGTGTATCACATTGCCCTGAAGACGGCGGACCTGGCGGCCGAGGCGGCGAAGCTGAAGGCGGGTGGGGTGAAGTTCACCCAGGATGTCGCCCAGTCCAACCCCACGACGAAGTACGCCTTCGTCGAGGGGCCGGATGGGATGTCCATCGAACTCCTGCAGCGCGACTAGGCTGAGCAGAAGGCCGGAGGCTGAAGGCCGAATGTCGACGGATCTGAGCTGATGGTGCGCGTGGGAAAACCGGCAGCGAAGCGGGCGGAGGGGCGGGAGGCATACATTCCCCCGACCAGGGCCAAGGTCGGGAAGATCCTGGACCTCCTGGCCAAGACCTACCCGCAGGCCCGGTGCGAGCTCACCTTTTCCACACCACTGGAACTCCTGGTGGCCACGATCCTTTCGGCCCAGTGCACCGACACCCGGGTGAACCAGGTCACCCCCCACCTCTTCAAGAAGTACCGGTCCGCCAAAGCCTATGCCGGGGCCGATCCGGAGACCTTTGAGCAGGAGATCCGGACCACCGGCTTCTTTCGCAGCAAGGCCAAGAATATCATCGCCTGTTGCCAGACGCTGGCGCGGGATTTCGGCGGCCAGGTGCCGCGGACCATGCAGGAGCTCGTCACACTGCCCGGTGTGGGCCGGAAGACGGCCAACATCCTTCTCTACAATGCGTACGGCCTGCCGGGGTTCGGGGTGGACACTCACGTGATGCGGGTGACGGGTCGCCTGGGGCTCGTGGACACGGAGGACCCGGACAAGATCGAGGAGGTTATCTGCCGCGCCCTGCCCCGCGAGATGTGGGGGCAGGCCACCCACCTGTTCATCTTCCACGGCCGGCGCACGTGTCACGCGAAACAGCCGCGCTGCACCGCGTGCACCCTCCAATCCCTCTGTCCCTGGCCCGGACAATAATGAGGCGAAGGGCAATCCTGGCCGGCCTCGCGTCCACGGCACCCGTCGTGCCCGGTGCGGTGGCCTTTGGCCTGGTCTACGGCGTTCTCGCCCGCCAGGCCGGGTTGAGCCTCGCAGCCACCGTGACCATGTCCCTCCTGGTCTTTGCCGGGGCCGCCCAGTTCACCGCCGTGGGGATGTGGGGGCAGGCCGGCGGGCCGCTCATCGTCCTGACCGCGTTCATCATCAACCTCCGGCATCTCCTGATGGGGGCGTCGGTGGCGCCACACCTGCGGGGACAGCCGGGCCGGTGGAAGGCGCTGCTGGCGTTCGGGCTCACCGATGAGTCGTACGCGCTGGCCATCTCCAGGTACCTCGCGGGAGACGGGAGTCGGGAGTTTTTCCTGGGCGCCAACTTTGGGCTGTATGCGGGGTGGAACCTCAGCACGCTGGCGGGAGCCGTCCTGGGCGGCCTGGTGGTGGACCCCGGGCGGTGGGGTATCGAACTGGTCTTCCCGTTGACCTTCCTCGGGTTGCTGGTGCCCCTCCTCACCTGGCCGCTGGGGACGGTGGTAGCTCTGGCATCGGGGGTCGTTGCCGTGGCGACGGCCGCCTGGCTGCCCGGGAAGGCAAATCTGGTGCTGGCGATCGTGTTGGCCAGCGGGATCGGCGCGGCGCTGGAGGGATGGTGGGCACGTACGCAGTGATCCTGGGGATGGCGCTTGCGACCTACGTGACACGGGCGCTGGCGGTGTTCCTGCTGTCGCGTCGGCTCACACCTGGGGTCGAGCGGTTTCTGGGTCACATCCCGGCCGCGGTCTTCGCCGCGCTGGTGGCGCCCCCACTCCTGGCCCCGCAGGGAAGCTTCGCCCCCGGTCTCCCGGCCGTGGCGGCGATCCCGGCCGCGGTCGTGGCGTGGCGGACGCGCCAGGTCCTGCCGACGATCGTGGCAGGGCTGGGCTCTTTCTGGCTGCTCCGGTGGCTGGTCGGATTGTGAAAGGGCGTTCGATGGTTCGGGGGTTCGGTAGTTCGGTTGTACTCAGAACGCAGAAGAACTCCCGAACGCTCGAACCACCGACCTACCGAACGCTTTTGAGTTGAGTTCAGGCGGCCTTGCGACCGAAGCGGCGGTAGTAGCACGCGTCGCAGTATCCGACGTCGTCGAACTTGTAGTGGATCCAGAGGTCGGTGCGGGGGAGCCGCTGGCCGCAGCCCAGGCAGGACAACCGCTGCGTCGCGCGGGCGGCATCGGCCTGGGCGTCGAGGTAATCCGCGATGCCCGTGGTGAGCCAGTCCTCGGAGAGATAGGCCCTCAGAGCGCTCAACCGGTCGGTAGTGGGCAGGGCCGGGTGGCGGAAGCTGCTGTGGCTGTCTTCGGGGAAGTCCATACATCAGCATTCAACCACGGAGCGGACCGTTGGTCAAAGGGTTTCTTGCCGCCTGGGCTCAAGGAATTCTGTTGCAACGAATCCTGGGGTCAAGTATGGTCTGGCGGGCTTCCCACGTGAGCGGGCTGCCCTGTCTCGCGAACGACAATGAAGGTCGCAATGCGGCGACGGCTACACGGCTACACGGTTGCAGGGCTGCTTGCCTGGGCCGGATGGTGCATGCTGACGGTTCCCGCCCCTGCCACGACAGGACCGGCCGACGGATGGGAATCCGCATATCGTCTGACGGGTGGATTTGATCGGGCCGCGCTCCAGAAGGAGCTGGCTCGCCCCATGGACGTCCTCCAGAAACAGTCGGCCGAGACGTTGCGCGCCTACGTCCAGCGGCTGGCGGACCTCCAGTTCGCCATGGAACTGGCGGTGGACGTCTCGCCGGCCGAGCGGCGGATCCTGAGCGACCAGATCCTGACGCGCATCGGTCAGGTCGGCTTCCTGATCCGCCAGCGGGTCGCCGGGAGGTCGATGCCAGGTACGGCAAAAGGGTCCCCGTCCCGCGAGCCCGGTTTGCCATCGGCGGACGACCTAGTCACCGTCGTCTTACAGAATGCTGGTCTGTTGGTTCGTCTTATCGGGGGACTTCTGATTGCCTATGCCCTGGGAAGTCTGGCGACCCAGAGCCGCCTCCTGAGGCCGGCGCGCCCTGTCCCCCGCGGGCATTCAAGGGCCCTGTCCCCAGCGCCGGGGCCGTGGCCCGAACCGACCAGGGGACAGGCGATGATCAGCCTGGCGGAGATTCGAGGGGCCCTCGCTGCGGGGCACACCATCATGCTGCACATGGGGTACGAGATTGCACCATCTCAGCGAGCCGAGTTCCTGAAGCTGATTCGCAAGATGCAAGAGATCCTGCGTGGTGTGGGGGGACACACCTACACCGTGTGGGAGGACCGGACTCGTCGGGACCGGTTTTACGAACTGCTCACGTGCCGGGAAGTCGGCGTCCTGGAGCACCTGGCCGCAGCCCGCGGGCCGTTGCCACGGCTGGCGAAGAAGGTGGAGGCCTGCCGCGTGCCCAATGGGTTTGCCTTTCGTCGGGTCTGGTGGGAAGCCGATTCCGAGCAGGTAGGGAGGGCGTCCTTCCCGGACGGCGTCGTAGTCTCGACCGCTCTCTGAGGGGCTCGGGGGCCATCGGCCTCGCCTGACCCGGCACCCATCGGCGCAGGAATCGGGCCCGAGCGGCGTCATGCGCCTCAGTCACCCCGGTCAATGGATGGCCTGACGTGCGATTGTGGAAGATGATCTACCAGTTCTACGAGCGGAACCTCCTGACGGAGATCCACCGGGGGAGGCTCCCCCACCACGTCGGCCTGATCCTGGATGGCAATCGGCGATATGCGCGGGCGGCCGGCCTGCCGGACCTCCTGGACGGCCATCGTCTGGGAGCCAACAAACTGGAGGAGGTCCTGAACTGGTGCGAGGAACTGGATATCCGCATGGTCAGCATCTGGATCCTGTCCACGGAGAACATGACGCGCCAGCCGGAAGAGCTCGGGGGACTGCTTCACCTCATCGAGAACAAGCTACGCGATACCGCGCGCGACCCCAAGGTCCACAAGAAGCGGATGCGGATCCGGGTGATCGGCAAGGTGGAGATGCTGCCGCCCTCCATGCGTGAAGCGATCCGCGAGGCAGAGGAGGCCACCCGAACCTACGACGGCTTCTTCCTGAATGTGGCACTGGGATATGGGGGTCGGCAGGAGATCGCGGACGCAGTGCAAAGCCTGCTGCGGGACCGGGCGGCCCAGGGGCTGTCGCTGGACCGGGCCATCGAGGAGATCACCCCCGACAACCTCGGAAAGTACCTCTACACCTACGACCTGCCGGATCCGGACCTTATCATCCGCACCAGCGGCGAGGTCCGGCTGAGTGGCTTCCTGCTGTGGCAGAGCGCCTACAGCGAATTCTACTTCTGCGACGCCTACTGGCCGGCCTTCCGGCGCATCGACCTGCTGCGGGCGATTCGCAGCTACCAGCAGCGAGAACGGCGCTTCGGATTCTGAGGCGGCCGGCACCGTCCCGCTTCCGGGCCGCGCCGCGGTTAGCGAGCGGCCTTCCCGGCCCCGAGCCAGGAGGCGGGGACCCTCCCGGTCCCCTGGCACATGGCGCAGGGGGCCGTAGGCGCCCACCGCTTCGGGACCTTGGGGTTGGCCGGCCACTCAAACCATCCGCGTCCCCCGCACCCGGGACACACCACCTTGCTCTCCTGCGGCGCGGCGCTCTTCATCGCCCGCACTCACCCGGTGAGCCACGCGTCCGCTGGGTCCCCCCGGAGAACATGTCCTGGCCCACCCCCGGTCAGGATCCCCCGAACCATCGGTTGTAGATGACCTTCACATCCGCGCCCGGCGCGCCGGCCCCATAGAAGCCATCCGCCATCCCGCCCAATCCCCGGACCTGGTACACCGTGAATCGCTTCCGATCCTCGCCGCTGTGAAGGAATCGCGGGAACCGGTCCAGGTCGCAGAAACGGTGAAGCCCTTCCACGGGCAGGATGCCCCCGGCGCCGGACACCCCCCGATGCCGGGCCGTGATCCGGGCCCGGGCGCTTCGCCCCCGGGCCGCCTCGAACTCGGTGCAGGATTCCATCTCCCAAACATCCACCATCCCCATGATGGCTCCTCCTCGAGTAACATCGCAGGGCCGGTCGCCCTGTGACGACCGGGCATGGGCTTCTCGAGTATCTTATGGCCGAGGGGTGTCGTTCCTGTCAAGGAGCAGCCATGGGCAAGGGCGCCGGGGACCCCGTCGATGCGGCACCGTCCACCACGGCGGGATGATGGAACATCAGGAGGTCCCGACGGCAGGAACGAGGCGGATGGGCCTGTCTGGGATATGGCGTGCCCGACGCGATTTGAACGCGTGACCTTCGGCTCCGCAGGCCGACGCTCTATCCAAGCTGAGCTACGGGCACCATCTCCTAACCGCTTGTGATTGTTAGGAAGGCTACACCGACCCGGCATTGACGTCAAGGGCAGAATGCCCGAACGTGCCCGCCAACTTCCTGCTGGCCGGCCTAGTGTTCACATTCCTTGGTTGTGGGTTCGAGTTTCCAAATCGGCATGGCACCCCCTGCGAAGGCCATGACCGTTCCTGCAGCCAGGCCCTGGGGAGGCCTTTTCCCGTCGCGATCGGTAGGCCGGGGAAGGAGTATGGTGGAATTTACCGCTTTTTCCTTGCCGCCCCTTGTGACCCAGACTTCTTCGCGTACTTCACGGCAAAAGACCCAAAGGCTGCCTTCTTCGTGTGCACCACCATGGGCCTCGGCGGGGGGATCAGTTCGACCTTGAGCCGTCGGCCGAGCGCGGAGGCAGCCCTCGCCAAGGTTCCAAGGGTGTAGCCGCGATAGTCGCCGTGTTCCAGCCGAGCCACTGCGGGTTGGGATGTCCCCATCCGCCGGGCAAGTCCCGCTTGCGTCAATCCTGCGGCCTGTCGAGCTTGGGCGATCTGCTTCGCGATCTGAAGACGCTGGAGTTCGGCTTCATACTCCTGCGCGAATTCCGGGTCGCGGAGTTCTTCCTTGAGGGTCCGACGGAATGGAGCACTCTTGGCCATAGCTCAACTCTCCTGCACCTCCTGTAGCCGAG
>CAZNWB010000124.1:6504-8834 GCA_964576535.1 uncultured bacterium
TAGGAATTCCCACTCCGCTCGGGTCCTGGCCGTCCGCGTCGGAGGGTTCGGCGCAGCGCGCGCTCCACATTCGTGATGAATTGCTCGGTCCCAAGCGGCCGTCCGCTCCGCTCATGGCGGCGGGGTTACCGGATGTCCCCTGCGGGCGCCTCCGCGCAGAGGAAGCACTTCCTATCCCTCACCCGCGCGATCCGTGCCGTGGGGCCAGCGGATTCCTCCCCTTCTCCAAGTCAGGAGTTCAGTATGGTGTCCCCGGAATTAGAATTACAAGATCAGTGAAACCCCGCTTAGACCTCATCGCTTCACCACAACAACCCGGCCCTGCTCATTCACATAGACTCGGTACACGTCGCCAGACGCGCAGCGGGCGAGATAGTCGTTCTCCGCGAGCTTCTCGTAACTCATCACGTTGCCGCACGGCTTGCCCTGGAGGGCGATGACGGCGGTGAGATCCTTGGCGACGTCGACAGCCTCGGTAGAGGGCACGAGGAGGGCTGCAAAGACACACCCAAGAATCAACCACGCCGCCCGTCTGATCATCCCCATAGAGCTCTCCTATGATGCCCCACCCTCCAGCCTAGCGAACGCGGTAGGGTCGGTGAGATTTTTCCATAAGATCTCGCGGCCGCCGGCAAGCGCCCGGAAGAGGTCGGGGTCATCGTCCTGCAACAGGGAAAGAACCTTCATGAGCAGCAGGTTGAACTCTTCGCTCAGGGTGAGTAGCGAGGTGTCGCACGCCCCCGCATGGTAGCAGCGAAACTTGCCGAGCAAATCGTCAATCTGGTTTTTCAGGGCCAGCTTCGTGAAGAACCCGATGGCCTTCGTGGCCCGCAGGCGGGCCACCAGCTCCTTAATGTCAAACCCCCTTTTCGCCGTTTCAGGCGGGGCCTCAATCTCCGCCGCCTTTTCGGCCGGACCCGAAAACCCCTTCCCGGGGTGACCGCAATGGCCCCCGGCGGGGGTCGCGATCGCGCTCGCAGCTAGAAGGGCGATGGCAAGGGAAAGGGGTCCAAGCCTTCGGAGTCGCATACTGCGTCAAGCCCCGACTTTACCGAAAAAGGTACCGGACACCTTTCAGGCTCTGGAGTTCAGTATGGTGTCCCCGGAATTCCAGCCGCCTACGTCTCGGCTCCTTCCTCATACTCCTCTATCACACTGTCCGACAGGTGAGACAGGTGTTCCTGCTCGGCGAGTTCCCGGATGCTGTCGTATGAGAGGAACGTGCAAATTTCAGAAAGCGGTCCGCGATCCAGGAGAGAGAAAACCGGTCGCTGGAGTTCCTGAAAGACTTTCTCCCGTCGACTGATTGGAGCGACGATGTGAAGCTGAATATCCATGTTTGGCTGCAGAGCGAGAAGGTCTGCCATGCGCAAGATTCCAGAGTACACCGACGTGGTATGTTCCACCTCGAACGCTCGCTTGATCGCCCGGCCCTTCAACCAGAGAATGTCGATTTGCTCGATCGTTTTCAACGTGGTCTCATCGTAGTTCAGCGGTAACCGCTCCAGGAGAGGCGGATGATCGCCCCGCCACTCAGCAAGCACAGGGGCGCGATCATTTCGAGGAACCCAGATCTGCATACCCATCCGTGAACCAATTTCCGCCAGGAGCGCCTGGATCGTTGTGGACTCGCGGATCTCGGGCCGTCCGGTGTCTTCTTCCTCTGCGTCGGTCTCTTCTGGAACCGTGACTGTGACGTCTTTGTCGGCGCGCCGAACACGGTGTATCGCCATCTTCCGGTACGTGTCAGGGTCTACCGGATAGGCTTCGCCGCCATCCAACTGCTCTCGGATGAGAGCCTCAAGAAAAGCCCCGTCGGCATCGTCGAGGTGAACAAGGCTCCCGCGCACTTTCCCGGTCCAGCTTGAGGAGTGCTTGGACTGGCCCCGAGTGAATGAGAGCCGGTTCCAAACGCGGTCTTCGTGAATTGGGATCGCCTTTTCCACCGGCAGCCACACCAACGGGCGAACACGGAAGCGAACAATGAACGGATCGTTCTCCGGGTAGAAGATCGGCCGCTCGTCGACGGCAGGCCCGTCGAGCACCTCCAACAGCCCGATCCACCTCGACAGTTTCGTCATGTAGCAGATGAACTTGTCACCTGGTTTGATCCGTCGGGCAACATTTCGGTGTCGCATCCGAAAGCCGGAAATGCTTCGGTCCGAGCGCCCGAACGCTTCATACGTCTCAGGGGAGAAGAGATCCAGGTAGTAAGTCATAGGCTCCTTCGGAATCCGTCCCTCTGTCATGGGAAAGTGGACGTACGTTCTAAAGCGCTTTCAGGTATTTCCGGTACTCTGGCAGCGCAGGGGACACCGCCAGCCGGTTGA
>CAZNWB010000125.1:0-8787 GCA_964576535.1 uncultured bacterium
GTCCTGCAGATCACGTGGCTTTCCCTCCAGATCTCCGGGGGCGCCACGCTCCTGAGCCTCTTGGCGGGGATCCCCGCAGGGATGGCCCTGGCCCTCGCCCGGTTCCCCGGACGTGCTCTGTGCGTGGCGCTGGTGAATACCGGCATGGGGCTGCCCCCCGTGGTGGTGGGCCTCTTCGTCAGCATCTTCCTCTGGCGGAGCGGCCCGCTGGGAGTCCTCGAGCTCCTCTACACGCCGACGGCCATCGTCATCGCCCAGTTCATCATCGCCGCCCCCATCGTCATGGGCCTCACCATCGCCGCCATGCAGCAACTCAATCCGAAGCTGCGCCTACAACTCCTGGGCCTGGGAGCATCGCGGTGGCAGCTCCTCTGGCTCCTCATGCGGGAGGCGCGCCTGCCCCTCCTGGCCGCGGTCATGGCGGGATTCGGCGGCGTCATCTCCGAGGTGGGCGCCTCCATGATGGTCGGCGGCAACATCCGGGGCCAGACGCGGGTCCTGACGACCGCGACCGTCCTGGAGACCGGCAAGGGGAACTTCGATCTGGCCATCGCGCTGGGCGTGATCTTGCTGGTCCTGGCCTTCGCCGTGAACTACCTCCTCACGCGGATTCAGCAGCGGGGACGGGCCACGTGACCGAGCCGATCCTGGAAGGTCTGAATCTCTCCGTCGTGCACGGGGGGAGGACAATCCTGGACGTTCCCCGCATCACGGTTCAGGCGGGCGAAGTCCTGGCCCTCATCGGCCCAAACGGGGCGGGCAAGTCCACCCTGCTCCGCGCGTTGGGCCTCCTGGAGGCGCCGACCTCCGGCGTGGTCCGATTTCGAGGCAACCCGGTGGCATGGGTAGGCCGGGACCTCCTGGCCATCCGCCGCCGCTTGGCCTCGGTGTTCCAGGAGGCCCTGCTCTGCGACACGACCGTCCAGGGCAACGTGACCCTGGGTCTCCGGCTGCGGCGTCGGCCCGCCGAGGCCGTGAGACGCCACGCCCATGCGTGGCTTACCCGCTTGGGCATCGCCCACCTCGCGAGGCGCGAGGCGCGGACCCTGTCGGGCGGCGAGGCGCAGCGGGTGAGCTTGGCGCGCGCCTTCGCCCTTCAGCCGGACGTCCTGCTGCTGGATGAACCGTTCGCCGCCCTGGACCCACCCACGCGAGACGAGCTGCTGACGGTCCTCCAATTCCTGCTGCGCCAGGAGGGGATGACCACCGTCTTTGTCACCCACGACCGCGACGAGGCGTTGCGCTTGGGGGACCGCATCGCCGTCATGATGGACGGGCGCGTCCACCAGGTCGGGAAGCCGTCGGAGGTCTTCGGTTGTCCCGTTTCGGAGGAGGTTGCCCGGTTCGTGGGGGTCGAGACCATCCTCCCCGGCCGGGTGACCGGAGATCGCTCCGGCCTTCTCACCGTGGAAGTGAACGGGGCAAAGATCGAGGCCCTGGGACGGGTCGCGGTGGGCGAGTCTGTCCTGGTGTGCCTGCGCCCGGAAGACCTGGTCATTCGGCGGCGGGACGAGCCGGCTGCCCCGGACAGCGCCCGCAACCATCTCGCGGGCCGGGTACAGGAGGCCACCCCCCTGGGGGCCCAATACCGCGTCCGGGTCACCTCGGACCCCGCCCTCGGCGGGCTGGTTGCCCTGGTGACCAAGCAATCGTTCCACGAACTGGGCCTGGAGTCTGGCAGTTCAGTGATCGTCACCTTCAAGGCCTCGGCCGTCCACCTGATCCGGCGCTGAGCACTCTCGACGCCTCCCCCGCGAAACCTGAAACCGCCCTGGCGGGACCCCGACCGAAGGCCACGCCTGATGGCGTGGTTGCGCCGAGGCGCTTCGTGGGGTAGTGTTCCTCTGCTGGACAGCCCCTCGAAAGGACTCCCGCGAATGCTCACGGAGCAAGTGGTTCTCCAGGCCTTGTCCGCGGTGAAGGACCCGGAACTTGGGAAGGACCTGGTGTCATTAAAGATGATCCGGGATATCCGGATCGACGGTTCTGACGTCAGCCTGGAGGTGGTGCTGACCACGCCAGTCTGCCTCTTCAAGGGGGAGATCGAGCAGGCATGCCGCGAGGCGCTTTCCGGAATCCCTGGCGTTGGCCGGATCACCCTGCAGATGGGGTGGAACGTGCTGGCATCCCGAGGGATGACGGGCCAGGGCGGGATTCCCGGCATCAAGAACAGCGTCGCCATCGCCTCCGGAAAGGGCGGAGTAGGCAAATCCACGGTCAGCGTGAACCTGGCGGTGGCCCTGGCCGAGGCCGGGGCCAAGGTGGGACTGCTGGACGCCGACATCTACGGCCCGAGCATCCCGGTGATGATGGGCGTCCGCCGGGCACCGGACATGGACCGGGACCAGCGCATCCTCCCCCTCGAGGCTCACGGGGTGAAATTGATGTCCCTGGGCTTCCTGCTCCCCGATCCCGACACCCCCGTCATCTGGCGCGGGCCGATGATCGCCAAGGCCCTCAACCAATTCCTTCGGGACGTGGTCTGGGGAGACCTGGACTATCTGCTGATCGACCTTCCCCCGGGGACCGGCGACGCCCAGCTCACCCTCTCGCAGTCGCTGCACATGTCCGGCGTCGCCATCGTGATGACCCCCCAGGACGTGGCCATGACCATCGCCAGCAAGGTGCTGGTCATGTTCCGCCAGATGAATGTGCCTATCCTGGGCATCATCGAGAACATGAGCACCTTCATCTGCCCCGCCTGCGGCGGCGAGAGCCAGATCTTCAGCCATGGCGGCGGCCGGAAGGCAAGCGAGCACCTCCAGACACCGTTCCTGGGGGAGATTCCGCTGGACCTCGAGCTGTGCGAGGGCGGGGACGATGGGCGGCCGATCCTCGTGCGGAATCCCCGCTCGCCCATTGCCGATGTCTTCCGGCGCGTGGCCGGCAACGTGGCCGGGCGGGTCAGCGTGGAGGCCTTCGACTCGCAATCGCAGGCCGCCTCCGGCCAGCCCCTTCCCATCATCAATATCCGCTGACCTCCCGCAGCCTCCAATCCCCAGCTTGCATCCATCATGCGGGGTCCCATCCCGAGGGGATTTCGGATTGTGGATTGTGGATTTCCGATTTCACAATCTTCAATCCAAAATCCAAAATCAACAATCGGAGCGGGTTCCCCCGCGTGCCCCCCGGTGATGCCCCAATTCCCTTTCCATCGCCTGAAAGTTTGGCTATACTCCCGTGTCGCCCCGTCATACCTGGCCCGGGTGGCGCCTTGACTGCAGAGGCTGCCTTCGCAGAGGAGCAGGCATGGCAAAGCGCTCTGGCAAGGCCACGGTGCAGACGGTCCCTGAGCTTGCGAGGAACGCCGCTATGGATAAGAAGGTCGTGGTGGATCTTCTCTACCAGATGCTCCTCGTCCGCCGCTTCGAGGAGAAGGCGGCCGAGATGTACGCTCAAGGCAAGATCGGCGGGTTCCTGCACCTGGCCGTCGGCATGGAGGCCTCGTGCATGGGCGCCATTTCGGTCCTGCGCCCCGACGATTACGTGATTGCCGGGTATCGCGAGCACGGGCATTGCCTGGCCCGGGGCAGCGACCCCCGGCTGGCCATGGCCGAGCTCTTCGGTCGCATGGATGGCCTGTGCAAGGGCAAGGGCGGCTCCATGCACTTCTTCGACAAGGAACGGAACTTCCTGGGCGGGACGGGGATCGTGGGAGGCCAACTGCCCCTCGGGACCGGTGTCGGGTTCGCTATCAACTACCAGGGCGGGGACCAGGTCTGCCTGTGTTTCTTCGGTGATGGGTCGGTTGCCCAGGGAGTATTCCACGAGTCGCTGAACATGGCGGCCCTCTGGAAGCTGCCCGTGATTTACATCTGCGAGAACAACCTCTATGCCATGGGGACCGCCCTCAGCCGGACCCAATCCGTCACCGACCTCTATCGCAAGGCCGAGGCGTACGGCATGCCTGGCGAGCAGGTGGACGGCATGGATGTCCTGGCCGTGCGGGAGGTGACGGCCCGCGCGGTGGCACGGGCCCGTCGTGAGAAGCTCCCGACCCTGATCGAAACCCGGACGTATCGGTTCCGGGGCCACTCCATGCGGGACCCGGCGGCGGCCCTGTACCGGACCAGGGAAGAGGTGGAAGAGTGGAAGAAGTCGGATCCCATCGTCCTGCTGTGGGATCGGATGAGCCGGGACGGGATCATCACCGACGCCGAGTACAAAGAGATGGACAAGGAGATCAACCAGGTCATCGAGGAGGCGGTGCGCTTTGCCGACGCCTCGCCGGAACCGCCGCTGGAGGAACTACTGACCGACGTCTTCGTCTAAGAGACGGGGGCCTGGGGTCGGGGACCGGGGGCTGGTGGCAGCCCTTCAATCCCTAACCCCTGACCCCCGATCCCTGACCCCTGCGAAGCGGAGCAGAGCATGGCCATCATCACGTATCGGGAAGCATTGAACCAGGCCCTGCGGGAGGAGATGCGACGGGACCCCCGGGTCTTCCTCATCGGCGAGGAGGTGGGGGTCTACCAGGGCGCCTACAAGGTCAGCCAGAATCTCCTGGAGGAATTCGGGCCCAAGCGGGTGGTGGACACCCCCATCAGCGAGGCGGGATTCGTGGGCGTGGGCATCGGGGCCGCCATGGTGGGCTTGCGCCCGGTGGTGGAGATGATGACCTTCAACTTCGCCATCGTGGCCATGGATCAGATTGTGAACCACGCGGCCAAGATGCTGTACATGTCCGGCGGTCAGTTCAAGGTGCCCATGGTCATTCGCGGGCCGGGGGGTCCGGCGGTCCAGCTTGCCGCCCAACACTCGCAAAGCATGGAGTCATACTTCTACCACGTACCGGGCCTGAAGGTGGTCCGGCCTTCGACGCCCAAAGACGCCAAGGGACTGCTGAAGAGCGCCATCCGCGATGACAACCCGGTGATCTTCATCGAGTCCGAGACGCTGTATGGAACGAAGGGCGAGGTGCCGGACGGTGATTACACGATCCCCCTGGGAGTGGCCGAGGTGAAGCGCGAGGGGACCGACGTCACCGTCATCGGATGGATGGGGATGCTCCACCGCGCCATGGAGGCCGCCCAGGATCTGGAGAAGGAAGGCATCTCCATCGAGGTGCTGGATCCGAGGACGCTGCGACCCATGGATACCTCAACGATCCTCGAGTCGGTGAGAAAAACGCACCACGCCGTGGTCCTGGAGGCGGGCGCAGGCTTTGCCGGATTGGGGGCGGAGATCGCGACCCTCATCACCGAGAGGGCGTTCGACTACCTCGACTCCCCGGTGGTCCGGGTGACCGGCGCCAACGCCCCCATGCCCTACGCCAAAAACCTGGAGCGGGCCAAGACCCCGGACAAGGCCCGGATCATCGCCGGGATCAAGGAAGCCCTCGCCGTGTAGGTCCGCCTACACGGCATCCGCCAATTTCAAACCGACAACCGACAATGGAAAACTGGCCAACGGTGGTTCCGGTTGTCAGCTTGCGTCGAGGCCTTCGACTGACGTCAGGCGAATGTCCTCAGGCGAGACGTTGTCGGTTGTCGGTTTTCAATTTTCAATTGCAGCGGAGCGGACAATGTCATTCCAGGTCATCATGCCGAAACTGAGCGACGCCATGGTCGAGGGCCGGGTCCTCCAGTGGCTGAAGAAAGAGGGGGACCGGGTCCAGGGCGGAGACGTCCTGGCCTCCATCGAGACGGACAAGGCCGAAATCGAGTTGGAGGCGTTCGGCGCCGGCGTCCTACGGAAGATCCTGGTGGGCGACGGCCAGATGGTCCCGGTGGGCAAGCTCATCGCGGTCATCGCCGAACCGGATGAGGACATCTCCAACCTGCTGGCCGCGGCCCCGACCCCTCCGGTCGCCGGCGCTCCCGCGCCACCAAAGGTCGAAACCAAGGCCGCCGCCCTGGCGGCGCCGGCCGCCGTTCCGCCCGGGGCCCCTCCGGCCGAGGCGGGATGGGTCCCCGCCTCGCCCATCGCCCGACGGATGGCCCGCGAGGCCGGCATTGACCTGGCCCAGGTGAAGGGGAGCGGTCCGGGCGGCCGCATCCTGGAGCGTGACGTCGAGGCCCACCTGGCGGGCCAGGCCCAGCGCATGGCCGGCGCCGAGGTCCCGGTGGGCGAGCGGGAATTCGAGGACAAGGACCTCAGCACCATGCGGAAGACCATTGCCGCCCGCATGGTCCAGAGCAAGTCCCCCATCCCCCACTTCACCGTGACCGTCGAGGCGGACATGGGGGCGGCATTGGAGATGCGCAAGTCCCTCAACACCATCGAGGCCGACGCCGAGAAGCTGAGCATCAACGATATCATCCTCAAGGCCACGGCCCTCGCCCTGCAGCGCCATCCGGGAATCAACGCCAAGTATCACGATGGACGGGTCCGGCTGTACCGGCGCGTGCATATGGGAATTGCGGTGGCCATTGAAGACGGCCTGATCGTCCCGGTCATCCGCGACTGTGACCGGAAAAACCTGGGGGAGATCGCTAAGGAGGCCAGGGGCCTCATCGACCGCGCCCGGGCGCGGAAGCTCCGGCCCGAGGAGTACTCCGGCGGCACCTTTGCCATCTCCAACCTGGGGATGTTCGAGGTGGTGGAGTTCACGGCCATCATCGACCCCGCCCATGGCGCCATCCTGGCGGTGGGCGCCATCCAGGAGAAGCCGGCGGTGATGAACGGGCAGGTCGCCGTGCGCCACCGGATGCGCCTGACCGGCTCCTTCGATCACCGCATCATCGACGGCGCCATGGGGGCCAAATTCCTCCAGGACCTGAAGAAGATCCTCGAGAACCCCGTGCAGCTGCTCCTCTGACGGAAGACGCGGCTCCGCCAGCGGCGCGCAGCCCGGCCATCCACCGTCTCCGCCCGGCTGTTTCCGGAGCCGGCCCTCCTCGCCTCCCTGACCGCAATTCGGCGACGGGTCCACAGACGCGGGGAGCACCTCGCGGGCATCTCGGAGAGCAGACTCCTGTATCGGGGAACGTCCTGTCGGTTCCGAGCTTGACCCCGATCCGAAACTCCGCCCCTCGGGTGGGCTCGGACCCGTGAGTGCCTCGACACGGCTCGGCACCATGAGCGAGTCGAATGGGCTGCCGAACGGATGCGGCCGCATGCCCTCGGTCCTTTTTCGGATCGGGGTTGACAATCCCGGATCGGGGCGATAAGAAGGGGCCGGCACTTCGAGCTCCTTCACATGCCTCACCAGGGCCCCTTGGACGACGGCATCCTACAGGGTCCTGAGATTCTGGTCTCCGCAAGCTTCACCGGTGTCCGGCCGGGTCTGTCGCCAGATTCCTGTGCGCCACGAGCAACCGAACGGGCTCGCATCTTGTGACCCCGGGGAAAGGATACGGTCGGATGTCCGTGGGATCCCTCCCGAGTGGTAAAGTCACCAGAAGTGCATCCCGGAGGACATAGGGTGTCCAGGCGCCCGTCGAAGATCCTTTTGGCCGATGATGATCCCGGGTATGCCGACGCCATGGAGCGGGCGCTACGTGGCGCAGGCTACCAGGTGCAGCGGGCCGCCGACGGCGTCGAGGTCCTCGAATGCCTGCGGAAGGAGGTTCCCGACGTCCTGGTCCTCGACCTCGTCCTCCCGAGGCTCGGCGGGGATGCCATCTTCTCCATGATCCGGCAGGACCCGAGCCTTCGTCACTTGCCCATCGTCATCCTGTCCGGGGTCCTGGCCGAGTGGGATTCTGCCGGCCCCCTCGCCGGGGAGACCCGAATCCCCAAGGGGCCGGTCAATGGAACGGCCAAGCAGCTGCTGGCGGCCCTGGCACGCTTCGACCGTCCGAGTGCCAAGCGGGCGCGGCGTTCCACGCGCGTGCCGACTCCCCGGCGCCAGGTGACGGAACTCCTCAGGACGGTGGCCCACCACGAGACGATTCTGGACGTCCTGGGCCTGGGCCTCGTGGAGGTGGACGGAGGGGGAAAGATCCTTCTGGCGAATGTCGGGGCGGAGCGAATCCTGGGCGCCGATCGGTCGGTCCTGCTGGGGATCAACATCCTCGACCAGCTTCCAGGCGCCCGGCAGAGTCGCCTGCCGGGCATGCTTACCGAAGCGCCAGGGACGGGACAATCCCAGCAGCCGTGTTACCTGAGCACGGCCGACCGGACGCTCAAGATCGAGGTGGTTCCGCTGGTGACGGACTGGGGGGCGGGAACGCGCCTGCTGGTCCTGCAGGACCTCACGCTGGAGACTGCACTGGATCGCCGCAAGGCGGACCTTCTGGGGTACGCCTGTCATGAACTGCGAGGCGCGCTGACCCCGATCTGGCTGTGCCTGAAGGAACTCATGTACCTCAGCGCGACGCTGGGGGGAGAGGGCGGGATCCCGGCCCGTGTCCAGCGCCTGGAGGACGAGATCCAGCGGTTGCTCGGGATGATCGAGGACCTGCGGGCGGTGGCGGGGAATGAGGCGCAGCTCTTTGACCTGCAGCTTTCCCCCCTGGACTTACGGGACGTCATTCGCCACGTGGTGAGCCTTCAGCAGGCCCAGGCCACCCCCAAGAAGATCCGCATCCGAACGAAGACGCCCTATAGCGTCCCCTCCGTCCTCGGGAACCGTAACAAGCTCTGCCAGGTCCTGCACAACCTCCTGGGCAACGCGATTCGATACTCACCCTCCGGGGGAGAGATCCAGGTCCAACTCGAAGGGCGAGGCGGGGGTCTGGTCGTGAGCGTGGAGGACCAGGGTCCGGGAATCCCGGAGGAGAAGAAGGCGCACCTCTTCCAGACCTTCCACCTGGGCAGCGGATTACACAAGGACCACGGGGGATTGGGCCTGGCCATCTCCAAGGGCATCCTGGACTCGCATCATGGTCTGATCTGGGCCGA
>CAZNWB010000126.1:0-2545 GCA_964576535.1 uncultured bacterium
TCCCTGGCGCGGTGTGTCGTAGGGAGGGCCCTTGTGGCCCTCCGCCCTCGGAGGGCGGGTACCCGCACGAAGTGTGGGTGCAGCCCCCTCCCTACCGGCATCCGGGGAATGGGATTTTCATTCGTTGTGGTGAAACTCGTTTCATGACCACTTGGTGGTGGGTATTTCCTGGACTACTCATAACGGACGGCCTCGGCGATGGGGATGCGCGACGCGCGAACTGCGGGGAAAAACCCGGCCGCCAGGCTCGCGCCGAGGGTCAGGAGCGCATACTCTGCCAGCAGGCGCGCCGGAAAGCTGAACTGAATGGTCCAGCCGAAGGACTGCTTGTTGATGACGTATATAAGGATGAGGGAGAGGCCGAGCCCGGCCAGGGCCCCCAGCGCATTGGCCAGGAGGCCGATGCAGGCCGCCTCGCACAGGACGGTGCGCCGGATGCCCCCGCGGGTGAACCCCACAGAGCGCAGGACGCCGATCTCCCGGGTCCGCTCCAGCACTGAGGCGACGAGCGTGTTCAGGATTCCCAGGACGGCCACGGCGAGCGCGACGATCTCCAGGGCGTAGGTGATGGCGAAGGTCTGATCGAAGATCTCCAGCACTCGCGCTTTCAAAGCGCGATTGGACAGGACCACGAGGTCCTCGTAGCCTGGAAGTCGCCGGGGAATTTCCCGGCGAACCGCCTGCGGATCGGTCCCGGGCGCGAGATAGATGACGACGGAGCTCAGCCAGGGATCGCGCCACAGCGTCTGGAAAAGGCCGCGATCCATCACTGCCAGTCCGCCCTCGGTCGTGTAGTCGTAATAGACGCCGGCGATGCGAAGCTGGACGGTCTGGCCCGGCGGATGCAAGGTGACGGGGTCGCCTTCCTTCAGCCGATACCGCTCGGCAAAGGTCTCGGAGACGATGAGCTGCCCCTGGGCCTTGGCCTCCCGCAGGATCGTTGCCGAATCGCCGCGGCGAAAGAGCAGGCGGCCGCGCCGGGCCATCACGTCGAAATCCCCCGCTCCCAGCAGGAACCGCCCGCCGCGCGCGTCCTCCAGCCTGAGCCCCCGGAACCCATCCACCTCGGCCACGCCCGGGATCCCGCGCACCGCATCCAGGATCGTCGCAGGCAGTCGGGTATCCGCACCCTTGATCATGCGAGTGGCCCGTGACAGGTACAGGTCCGCGCGGATCGTCTGGTGAATCCAGACCTCCACCGTCCTGCGGAAGCTCTGGATCATGGTCGAGACGCTGACCAGCATGGACAGCCCGACGACCATGGCACCGATGGTCACCGCGTTGCGCCGCAGACCGCGTCCGAGGTTCCCGACCGCCATGCGTCCCTCCAGGAACCGTGAGCCGGCCAGGACGCTCGTCAGGCCCCGTTGAGACAGGAGCAGGAAGGCGGGGCAGACAAGCGCCGCCCCGAGGAGGAGGCTCAGCGCGGCAGCGTACCCGAAGAGCGGTTGTCCGTGTACGGGGCCAGCTTGTGCCAGTCCATACGCGGCGACCGCCAGCCCGAGGCCGACGGAGGAAAGCAGCAGCGGCCGATGCCTGCGCTCCAGAGAGGCGAGGGCGAGATCCTCCCGCGGGGGGACCGCGGCGGCTTCCAGCGCGGGAAGCCAGGCGGACAGGACCGCTGTGGCGCATCCCATCAGGATCGCCTGCGCCATCAGCCCCGGGGGCAGGTGCAGCTCGCCGGGCCGGACGAAGGCGTACAGAGAGGAGACTGTCCGACTGACCGTTCCGAGCGCCGCCCGCGCCATGAAGAGACCGAGCAGGACGCCCAGCGTCGAGCCGATCAGTCCCACGAGACCTCCTTCGGTTGCGACGGCCAGCACGATCTGGCCGCGGCTCACCCCCAGCGCCCGCAGGATGCCGATCTCACGCCGCTGGCGGACCACCGAAACCGACATGGTGTTGTAGACCAGGAAGACCCCGACGAACAGCGCGATGAGGCTCAGCACGGAGAGGTTGAGCTGGAACGAGGCCAACATCTGCTCCACCTGGGCATTTCGCGCCTCGGGCCGCTCCACCGTGACCTCGAGAGGCAAGTGCCGGCGGAGCGCGGCAATCACCTGAGCCGGGTCCGCCCGGTCCTCCAAGAGAAGATCGACGCGATCCAGCCGACCGAGCTTGCCGAAGTGGACTTGCGCCGCGGCGATGTCCATGACCGCGAACTGCCCGTCCATGGTCCGTGCCGCCCCGCGGTCCGCCAGCAGGCCACGGATCACGAAGGCCTTCGAGCCCTTCGGGGTGAAGAGTCGAACCCGGCCCCCGACCTGCAGGCCATGACTATGCGCGAAGCGGTCCGTCAGCAGGATGGCGTCGGGATCGGTCAGGAGCTGCAGCGGGTCCTGGAGGTCCGGCGTGGGTCCCCGGTACTCCCGGACGGCCGCATCGGTCAGGACGTCCACGCCCAGGACCAGCAGGGCCTCGCCGACCTCACCCGCCACCGTGGTGATCGCCTGAACCACCGGCACCGCCCGCGCCACCCCCGGCGCCTCTGCGATGGCGGGAAACAGGGTCTCGTCGAACCCCGGCTCTCCCGCGGACACCTGCA
>CAZNWB010000126.1:2645-8618 GCA_964576535.1 uncultured bacterium
CCCGCCTTGGAATCCAGGTTGCCTGTCGGCTCGTCCGCCAGCAGGATGGGCGGATCATTCACCAGCGCCCGGCCGATGGCGACGCGCTGCAGCTCCCCGCCGGACAGCTCGTGAGGCCAGTGATCCTTGCGGTGGAGCATCCCCACCAGGCGCAGCCGCTCCTCCGCCCGTTCCCGGGCGACCCGCGCCGGGGCACCCCGCAGCAGCGCGGGCAGCGCCACGTTCTCCCAGGCCGACATCGTCGGCAGCAGGTTGTAGAACTGGTAAACGATCCCCACGCAGTCGCGGCGGAACTGGCTCAGGGCGCGGTCCGAGAGTCGCGCCAGGGCGCGTCCATCCACGAAGACCTCACCCGCGGTCGGAAGGTCCACCCCGCCGACGAGGTGCAGTAGCGTGCTCTTCCCGCACCCGCTGGGTCCCATCAGGGCGACGAATTCCTTGGGGGCAACCTCCAGCGAGACGTCCGCCAGCGCGGTCACCCGGGTCCCCGCCCCGTCGTAGATCTTCGAGACATGTTCCAGACGGATCACCGGTGCCTCGCCTCTGCTGGTTTCATCTCCGCCTGGCGTCGCAACGCGCACATGTAGTACATCAGCACGGTGTCGTCCTGTTGAACCAGATACTCGGGAAGCGCACGGGCGACCTCGACGATCCGGTCATACCGCGCCTGCCGCCAAAGGCTCTTCAGGCCCGCCCGGAGTACCGCACGGCTAACGGGCATCGCACGCTCTGCGTTCAACACGGCCCGCTCGAACTCAGCGACCAGGGCTGCCTCCTTTTCCCGGTCCTTGGCCTCGCGGAGGGAAAGGCAAAGTCTTCGTAGGTCTGCCGTCTGTCGAAGAATCGCCCCGATTTCGCGACGAGTGGTCATTCGGGAATCCCGCATCACTCGCTCTCCCCTTGTTCGGTGAGCCGCCGAATGTCCGCAAGATCCACTTCCGATCCCCTCAGTCGTTTCAGAGCGACCAAGCCGTCGCGGGATACCACCCAGACCGAGAGACCCTCCCACACGTGCTCTTCCCGGCCATCCCATACGCCAGGCATCGATGCTTCGTCGGCAATAAGCAAGTCAATGACCAGAACATCGCCCCCCTCTTCCTGGGGCTTCCAGAGCCTTTGAATAGTGACGGTCCCGCCTCGAAAGACCATTCGCCTGGGGTGCGGCGTGTATCCCATCTGAACGAGGAGTTGCTGGGATCTTGGAAGATCCGGGGGCCCAATCAAGAAATCCATATCTATCGTAGCCCGGACCTCCACGTGGATCGAGTAGGCCAAACCCCCGCATACCGCGTACGCGATTCCTTCGGCGTTGAACGCCTGGATCACTGCCTTGAACTCAGCGTACAGGTCTTGCACAAATCCTCCGCGTCAGCGTGCGGCTATGTTGCCGCCTGCCGAGAGCAGCGTCAACAGAAATCCCCGGAGTGCCCAAGCCGGCTCGCCCCACTTCGGGTTCTTGGTCAGCTCCCAAATATTTCACCGCAAAGAGCGCAGAGACCGCAAAGGGGAACCATACCTCACCATATCCAAGACATATGACCGTTCAGAAACTTCGGAACCTCCTCTCGGATTCCGCCCCCCGGGCGTAGAAATATCAGGGGTTCTCTGCATGCTTTGCGTCCTTTGCGGTCCAACCGCACTGTCTGGGCTCATCCGTGGCGAGGCTGAGGACAGGTTGAACATGCCCGGAGTGCTCAAGGCGATCCCCACTTGATCTCTCGAACAGGCATACGTACAATACGCCTGAGGTCATAGACAGTCGAAGGTGGTCAGCAACGGCGTCATCGAGGGTGCTCGCCAGCGGCAGGCAGCGCTGCGGTTTTCCTAGGAGGAGTGACAGCGATGAGCGAGACTCCGTCTGAGATCATGCAATGGGTGCGCGCCTACCTGGAGCAGGACGAGGACATCATCGTCCCCGTCAAGAAGATGTGGAACGAGCGGTACGCCGCGCGGGGAGCACTATCGCTGGCGGAGTTCACGCGGATCGTGCTGTCCGACGGTTTGGTCGAGGAGATGCCGGGCGTGGACCACACCAAGCGTATGGAGGGAATGACCCTCGAGGAGCGGGAGGACCACGAGCGGGACATGGAGGCGCGCGGCCTCTATTCCGGTCCCCGCGTCAAGCTCAAGTCGAGGCAAATCACGCGGGAGCACGTCGCCAGGATGCTGAAGAAGCACAACGACCGGATGGAGTGGGCGCTGCAGCAGGCGCGGGCCGCAATGCCTGAGGACGCCAGCGAGGCGGAAGAGGGGAACCTGATTGACGCCGTCATGCTCGCCCGGAAGCTCCGCCGCGACCTTCGCGAGGCCGGCCTGGAACCGCCAGAGGACGACTGGCCCACCCGACCCGCCGGCTAACCCTTGCCGACCATCTCCCGGCCGCGCCCACCTCGCCATCCGCCCTAGTGCGGGGAGTTCAAAAAAACAAGGTTGCAAAAGTGGCAACGTCCCCCAGTCCGGAAATGGGAAGGTCCGGAACTGATGGGCCTAAGCGATCTTGACAGAATCCTGCGAATATAATAGTCTCTCATTGAGACTATAATATTCCAAGCCAGCGGGATCATCATGGAAGCAGAAGCAATCCCTGGAATCGAGCGGGGGCTCACGGCGGTCGGGGAGCTGCTCGCGGCAGAGGGTGTGGAGATTGGCATCGTTGTTGTGGGAGGGGTGGCCCTGAACCTCCTGGGGATCGTGAAACGGACGACTACTGACGTGGACGTCCTGGCTATTGTCCCGAGCCTGACCGACACCGGCGAAGTGGCGCTCGCGCCGCCGGAACCGCTGCCGGAGCCACTGCGCAGGGCGATCGCCACCGTGGCCCGCGACCTTCAGCTTCCGGATAACTGGATGAATACAGTCGTTGGCCTGCAGTGGGAGACCGGCCTGCCGCCCGGGATGGGGCGGCGGCTCCACTGGCGGCAGTTCGCCGGACTCAGGGTCGGGCTGGCGGACCGCTACGACCTCATCTTCCTAAAACTTTACGCTGCTGCGGATAGCGGTGGTCCCGCCAGCGTGCATTTCCAGGATCTGCTCGCGCTTCGCCCGACGGAGCGCGAACTGCTGGCCGCCGCGGCCTGGGTGCGGGGGCAGGATCCGACCCCGGACTTCGCGAGGATTCTTGAGCAGGTAATCGAGCATGCCAGAGAAAACATTCCATAAGGCGCTTCGGCACCTCCACGAGACAGCTCTCGGCACGCTCTGGCGGCAGTGGGCCGCCCTCGGGGCGCTGACGGCGGGGGGGAAGCGCGCGCGCGGCATCGTGGATCCAGAAGCCCTCGTACTCCTGTCCTTGAGTCTGGCGGAAGAGGAGCGCCGGCTGTGGGATCTGCTGGACTGGTGGGCCCGGGTCGGTGCGACTCTCATCAGCGTGCAGCGGATCAGGAATCTCGCCGGCAGGTACCCGGACCAAGTGCTCGGGCGGCTCGGCGAGTTCGCCCACCTGGCGCATCATGAGGGAGGCGACTTCCGGTGGCGTCCGCTCGAACGGCCGATGTCGAAAAGGGCCATTCGCGTCGGGAAGAACCTAGGCAGGCAACCAGAATTGTTAGGCTCGCCTACGCTGATGCTGCGGTTGCGCCTCGGCCTGGGAGTCGGCATCAAGGCGGACCTCCTGGCATTCCTGCTGGGCATAGGCGGGGCCAGGGTCAGCGTCAGGACCATCGCTGAGGCCCTGGCCTACACCCCGCGGGCGGTTCACCGGGCAGTGGACGACATGGCGGGCGCTCGGTTGATCCAGGCCACCGAAGGGACACCCACACTCTACCACGTGGATTCCAAGCCTTGGGCCGAGCTGCTCGGCACGTCACGGAGCGCGCCTCCGACTTGGCGCCAGTGGCCACCAGTATTTGCCTTTGTGGCCGCTCTCGGCGAGTGGGCTGAGGGCCAAGACCTGCTGAAGGCCAGCCCGTACGTCCTCAGTTCGCGGGCCCGCGATTTGATGGAGCGACATCGGGTCGCCTTCACGCGCAACCAGATCTCGATCCCGTATCCGGATGACTACGCCGGCGAGGCTTACATCCAGGGCTTCGAGAAGACGTTGAGCACGCTCGCATCGTGGATGGAGGAAAACGCCTAACCGAGCCACCTCGTTCGCGGTCCGGCCCGCCAGCAGCTCCGCGGCGGGGAGTTCAAAGCAACAAGGTGACAAAAGTGGCAACGTCCCCAAGAAATGCGAGGAGGCAGCCAATGCAGCGGAACAGTGGACGGCATCGGCACGACCTCAAGGCCATCGCTCGGCGGGTGATGACCGAGCGCGGCCTGCTGCCGGACTTTTCCTCGGCCGTGATGGAGGAAGTCGCTCGGACCCAGGCGGCGACCGCCAACGGAGCTTCGGGGGCGCGGGATCTGCGGGGACTCCTCTGGTGCTCGATCGACAACGATGATTCGCGGGACCTCGATCAGCTCACCGTGGCCGAACCGATGGCCGGCGGGGCGGTACGGATTCTGGTGGCGGTCGCGGACGTGGACGCAGCAGTCGCGCAGGGCTCGGCGATGGACGGCCACGCGCGGCACAACACCACCTCGGTGTACACGGCCGCCGTGATTTTCCCCATGCTGCCCGAACGGCTGTCGACCGATCTCACGTCCCTCGGCGAAGGCGAGGACCGGGTGGCGCTGGTGGTGGAGATGGCGGTGAACGACGACGGAGCCCTGGCCGCATCGGACCTCTATCGCGCCGTGGTGCGCAACCGCGCGAAGCTGGCCTACAACGGGGTCGCCGCGTGGCTCGACGGGACGGGGCCGATCCCGGATCGGGCGGCGGCCGTGCCGGGCATGGAGGCCCAGCTCCGGCTGCAGGACCAGGTCGCGCAGCGGCTACGGGACGTGCGACACCACCACGGGGCGCTGAGCCTGGAAACCATCCAGGCGCGGCCGGTGTTCGATGGCGATGTGCTCATTGACCTGGAGGTGGAGCATACCAACCGCGCCCGGGCGCTGATCGAGGATTTCATGATCGCGGCGAACGGCGTGACGGCCCGCTACCTGGAGGCCCGGGGCTATCCATCGCTCCGCCGGGTCCTGCGGTCGCCCGCGCGGTGGGAACGGATCGGGGAGCTGGCCGCAGGGCTGGGGGAGCGGCTGCCGCCGGAGCCCGAGGCCGGCGCGCTCGAGGCGTTCCTGGCGAAGCGCCGCCGCGCCGACCCGCTGCGGTTCCCCGACCTGTCGCTCGCCGTCGTGAAGCTGATGGGGCGGGGGGAGTACGTGGTGGAGTTTCCCGGTCAGACGGTGCCCGGACACTTCGGGCTGGCCGTGCAGGCGTACACCCACTCCACGGCGCCCAACCGGCGCTTCCCGGACGTGATCGCGCAGCGGCTGCTGAAGGCGGCGCTGGCGCGCCGGCCGGCCGCGTACGCGAACGCGGAGCTACAGGAGCTGGCCCAACACTGCACAGAGGCGGAGGACCGCGCGAACAAGGTCGAGCGACAGGTGGGGAAATCGGCCGCGGCGCTCCTGCTGGAGCCCCGGATCGGGCAGCGGTTCGACGCCATCGTCACGGGCGCCTCGGACAAGGGGACCTGGGTCCGCATCCTGCGGCCACCCGTGGAAGGCAAGCTGGTGCACGGGGCCGACGGCCCGGACGTGGGCGACCGGGTGCGCGTCGAGCTGATCGGCGCCGACGTAGAGCAGGGCCATATCGATTTCGCGCGGGCCAGCAGCGGCTAGCCGCCACCCCCGCCCCACCCCACCGTTTCGGGGGGTGCCAGGATGGGCCTTTGTGCGGAATGCGGAATGGCGAGTGCGGAATTGGAAATTAGTGGTTGCCGGGTCGCGGGTTCCCGGCCGAAGGCAAGGAGCGGGTACGGGTGGAGAACATCCAGCAAACCGTGAAGCGTGTGTGGGGCTACGACGCGCTCCTCCCGTTGCAGGCAGAGGCCATCGGGGCAGTGCTGGCGCGGCGGGATTCCATCGTCATCCTGCCGACGGGGGGCGGGAAGTCGCTCTGCTATCAGGCGCCGGCGGCGGCGATGGGGA
>CAZNWB010000127.1:0-8393 GCA_964576535.1 uncultured bacterium
GTCAGGCTGACGACGTTCAGCCGGTAGTAGAGGTCCTCGCGGAATCGCCCAGCCGGGACTGCTTGGGCCAGGTCCGTGTTTGTCGCCGCGACGATTCGGACATCCACCCGGTGCAGGCGGGTCCCGCCGACCCGGCGCAACTCCCGGGTGTCCAGCACCTGCAGGAGCTTGGCCTGCATGGCCGGGCTCATCTCTCCCACCTCATCCAGGAGGAGGGTCCCGCCCTCGGCCACCTCGAAGAGTCCCTGCTTCACGCTGGTGGCCCCCGTGAAGGCGCCTTTCTCGTGGCCGAAGAGCTCGCTTTCCAGGAGCGGATCCTGAAACCCGCTGCAGTTGATGACCAGAAAGGGCCCGCGGCGCCGCGGGCTTGCCTCGTGGATCCTCCGGGCCACCAGCCCCTTTCCGGTCCCGCTCTCGCCCTGGATGAGGACGGTGGCGTCGCTCCCCGCGATCCGCTGGACCGTCTCCAGCAGGGCATTCATAACCTGGCTCTGGCCGACGATGACGGGGGGCGGCTCCCGCTGGTCCACCATGCGGCGCAGGGCCGCGTTCTCCTGATGCAGGTGTTTCCGCTCCGACGCCCGCCGCAGGACCTCCTCGAGTTCGGCCAGCTTGAAGGGCTTGGTGAGGTAGTCGTAGGCGCCCAGCTTCATGGCGGTGATGGCGCTGTCCACGTCCGGGTGGCCGGTCAGGATCACCACCTCCGCCTCCGCTCCGGACTCGCGGATCCGGCGGAGCGCCTCCATCCCACCGATGCCGGGCATCTTGAGGTCCAGGAGGATCACGTCGAAATCCTTGGTCCGCACCTGGTCCAGGGCCCCTTCCCCGCTCTCGGCAGAGGTGACGGCGTAGCCCGCCCGGGGCAGCTCCTTCTCCAGCAAAAGGCGGGTGGGACGTTCGTCGTCCACGACCAGCACCTGAATGGACCCCGCCCGTTCCTGATCCTGACCCATGTGGACCCTTCCTGCTTCCGAACCCCCGCACGTCAATTCGTCGATGAGTCAACTTGTCAATTTGGAAGAGTGCGGCGGGCGCGGAATCCTCCGCCTAGTCGACCAATCGACTACTTGACCAATCGACTTCCCTCGGCCAGGGGCAGGCTGACCGTGACGGCCGTCCCCTTTCCGAGCCCATCGCTCTGGACCTCGATGCTGCCCCGGTGCTGCTCAATGATGCTCTGGCAGATGGCCAGGCCCAGTCCCGTCCCCTTCCCCACCTCCTTGGTGGTGAAGAAGGGATCGAAGACCCTCGCCAGATTCTCCGGCGCGATACCCGTCCCCGTGTCGCTGACGGTGACCTCTACGAAGCGCATGGGAGCAGACGAGCCGAGGGGCAGAGGAGCGTGGCGGGCGGTGATTCGCACCTCCCCGCCGCCCTCGATGGCATCCAGGGCATTGGTCAGCAGGTTGAGAAAGACCTGCTGGAGCATCTGCGCGTCGGCGTGGACCATGCTCCCTTCGGGGAATGGGGCCACGACGATCCGCTGGTTGGCCAGGCTGGCCTGCCGCTCCACGAAGCCGATGGCATTTGCCACGACGCCCTGAAGATCTACCCGGCCGAAGGTGGGCTCGCGCTGGCGGGCGAAATCCAGCAGGCGCCGGACGATGGTGGCGGCGCGGGACACCTCGTCTTGAATCAGGGTCAGATACTCCCGAACGTCCACCAGATCGGATGGCTCCCCTGCCCCCCCGCCCGTGAGACGCCGCTCCAGCGCCTCGGCAAATCCGGCCACGGATGACAGGGGATTGTTCAGCTCGTGGGCCAGCCCGGCGGCCAGGCGGCCGAGGGACGCCAGCTTTTCCTGCCGGACAAGCAGGTGCTGCGATCGTTTCAACTCGTCGTAGGATCGTTGCACCTCCTCGTACAGGCTGGCGTTCTCGATGGCGATGGCCGCCTGGGCGGCGAGGGTCACCGCCAGCTTCTCGTCCTCCTTGCTGAATTCCTCGGCGTCCTGCTTCTCCGTGAGGTAGAGGTTCCCGAACAGGCGTCCCTTCGAGACGATGGGCACCCCGAGAAACGAATGCATGGGGGGATGGTCCGACGGGAACCCGTGGGCCCGCGGGTCCCGGGTGAGATCGCGCAGGCGGAGGGGCTTGCCCTCCCTGACCATGGCGCCCAGGATCCCCTTGCCGACCGGCAGGTGGCCGATCCGCGCCTTGGTCTCCTCACTGAATCCCGTGGTGATGAACTGCCCCAGGCCGCCCTGCGCATCCAGGACGCCCAGCGCGCCGTACCTCGCCCCCAGCAGCCGGCACGCGACCTCGACGATCCGCTGCAGGACGGCCTCCAGCGACCGCTCGGCCGTCAGGACCATGCCGGCCTCCACCAGGGCCCCAAGCTGCTCGCGGCCCCGCCCCACCGCCTGCTCCCGCTCCTGGAGGAACGCCATGGCCACGATGGTCAGGACCCGGTTGATCACGGGCTCGTACACATCCAGCGCTCGGGCCAGGTCGCCCGCCCGCCCCCGGTACGCCCGGTGAAACTCGCGCCCGCACACGTCGCGAAGAACCAGGAGCCGGCCCATCACCTGTTTTGCCCCGATGCCCCGGAAGACGTCCCGTTCCGCCATGTCCTGCCCATAGGCCTGGGCGCTGTGGTACCGGCCCGTCTCCAGGCATTCGATCAGGGCATCGTACACGGTGGCGGATTCCGCCTCAGCCTCCTCGGGACTGAGGGCCCGGAAGAGTCCCCGCCTGGACAGCTCGGCCAGCCAGGCGCGACGCATCGTATCCCGCCGCTCCCGGAGGAGGGCGACGAGGTCGGCCGCGTCCCCTGCCGTCTCAACCGGGACGGTGGGCCGGGGCAGAGCTGGAGACGGATTGCGCTTCTGCCGACGTCCTGCGCGTGCCATCAAAATCCCGCAGTCGCCGGGGTGAGAGGCAGGAGGGCGATTCCGGCGACGGGGCCAGCCTACAACTGGACCCGGGACCCGTCAATCCCCATCGTCCCATCCCATCACCTCTCCCCCTCACCTGTCCTCCGGGTACCCCAATCGGCAATCCGCAATCCAAGATCGAAAATGTTGCAACGGGGAGCCTCTGGGTGTTGGGGGGAGGCGAGGGGGGCTTGCGATTGTGGAGGAAGTTGGGTGGGAACGAGGGGAATGAGAGGTCGGTCGTCTGCAGGTCCCGATCGGTTCTCGAGGGCAGATGCTGTGCCCCGAGTTCCCGCTGCAGGCTCAGGGACGCGCCATCACTGGGCCCCTCGCGCCTCGAGGACCTGCTCGAACCGCGGATCGGTCCGCAGACCGGCCAGGACGGGGTCGGTCTTGACGAAGTCAAGATCGTCAAAGCCCAATTGCAGCGCCTTGGCGAGCCAGGTGAAGGCCTGATCCTTCTCGTCGAAGGAGGCGTAGACCCGGGCCAGGTTGTAGGCGGCCCGGGGATCGTTCGGCCGGGCCTCCGCCTGTTTCTGGGCCTCGGCGATGCGGGCCTGCCGCTCCTGGCGGGTCCCCTGGTTCTGCCGGGCCTGCTCCAGGTTCTTCTGGACGGCGGCGTTGCCGGGATCCAGCTTCAGGGCCTTCTCGAACTCCTGGATGGCCTGGTCGGAGCGCCCTTGCTTGTCGTACAGGACCCCCAGGTTGTTGTACGCGCTCAGGTCCGGCTCCAACTCCACCGCTTTCTGGTAGGCGGTCACCGCCTCCGCCACCTGGCCCTGCTTGTCCAGGGCGAAGCCCAGGTTCCGCCAGGCCGGCGCATAGTAGGGCTCCAGGGCGACGGCATAGCGGAACTGGACCACGGCCTCGGAAAGCTTCCCCTGGCGGAGGAGTTCGGCGCCGATGTTGTTGAAGCGCACCGCCTCTTCCGACTTCGCCTGGACGATGACCGACGCCGCCAGGACAAGGACGATCGCGGCCAGGATGTGAATACTGGCGACCTTGGCGCACCAACGGCAATGCCGTTGGTACCGGCGGTGAATTCTTTTTCGGATCAAGGCTAGAAGACCTCCCGCCAGTACAGCACCTTCCGCATGGCGGAGGGCGGCGGCACGGGGTTGCTGGGCAACTGCTGGCTGGTCGTGGCCACGATCACCGAGGTGCTGATGGTCCCCTCGGACTCGGTGAGGAGAATAACGGGCTTGGAGGGAATCCCCGTCCCGATGATCTTGCCCCGGGTCGCCGACGCGCCGGTGGTGAGCAGCTCCACGCCCAGGGCAAAGTCCACCGCGGCGTACCCCGTGAGCATCTGGACGGCGTTCTGGATCGCCGTGCCGCCGCCGGTTCCACAGGCCGTCGTGGTGGTTGGGATGAAGCTCGAGAAGAACACGATCATGTTGAAGACGTCGGCCGCCGCCAGGACCTTTTCGTCGCTCCCCAACAGGAAGAACCACCCCTGGGTTGGGGTGGTATCGGACGCGGAGATGTTGGCCAGGTTCGACTCCGTCAGGGTGCTGCCGTTGGCCATGGTGGTGTCGTCCTTGATGCCATAGAACCGGTTGGGGGCCGTGGTGTTGTTCGGGTGGTTCCGGTCGCCGGCCCCGAAGAAGATCCAGAGGTTGTTGCTCTTGTCGAGGGCGGGAACCGGGGCCGCGTAGATGGCCTGCTTCGGATAGTACTCGCCAGCATCCGGCGGGTTCTTCTGGGACGGGTCGGCGGCGAAAAGTCGCTTCCCCGTCCAGTTGGTAACGAGGCCGCCGGAGATCGTCGCCGCGGGCGATAGGTCGAACTTCCAGAGTTGCCCGCCGACGTCCCCGATGTACACCCCATCTATGAAGGCATCCCGGTTGAGGTCCACGGCCGTGGGGTTCGAGGGGAGACTGAAGTTCATGAATCGCCTGTCATCCGTGGCGGACCCCGTGTTGAAGGACTCGAAGAGCTTCTGCCCGGTGGCCACGTCAATGACGAAGAGTGCCTTGCCCGAGTTGTTGTTCTGGACGGTGTCGTAGCCGCCGCCCACGATGGCGACGTACTTCTCTGTCGATCCCGTCGAGGGGTCCATCTTGACCCTGCCGATGACAGGCTCGGACCAGGTTTCGCCCATCTTGCTGTCGGTGAAGCTCCACAGGTAAAGGGGGTTGGTGGTGTCGGTGATGTCCAGGGCGTGGTAGAAGCGCCCGCCCCGCCGCTCGCCGAAGACCACGATGGTCTTCCAGGTGCCGCCGATCTTGACGTCCGCCACGATGGGGCTCCCGTCCACGTAGAAGGGATGGTCCGCCGACGTAGCGGTCAGCGTCTTCAAGCTGCCCAGGAGATCATTGGGGATGAAGGCCCAGAGTTCCTGCCCGTCGCTCTCCCGGAAGGCGTGGAGCATCCCATCGTTGGCGCCGGCGATCAGGACCGGCTCCCGGTTCGCATTGGCAGCCTTGAAGTCTCTGTAACTCGGCGCTGGATCAACGAGGGGTATGGGTAAGAAGGGCGGCGTCACCAGGACCGGGGCCGAATGGAAAATGTCCCCCAGCTTCCAGGCCCGCTCCTCGGTGACGTTGCCGTCGGCGTCCTCGTCATAGGTGTCCACGCCACGGATAAAGTTAACGAGCTTGTCCCTCTCCACCGAGCCCGCCACACCCAGCAGCCCCGGGGTGATATTCGAATTGCTGGTGTTGAAGTCCTGCAGCGTTCCCCTGATCTCCGTCTTGATCGTCCGGCTCGACGCTGCCTTGGACGCTAGAGCCTCCCCGGACTCCCAGTCCCGGAACGTTTCGTCCGGCGTGCCATCAGCCTTCACCCGGATGTTTCCGTTGGAGTCCCGCTGGTACGCCTTGAGGAATCCCTTCCATGCCGGTCGGGACGGGTCAGACTGGAAAGAGGCCAGGTAGGCCCGGTTGCTTTTCGTTGCACCTGTCGCGCTGGTCGTCGGGATGACCGGCGTAGCGAAGGCAAAGGTCGCGGCGACGATCTGGCGGATGGCATCCTGGAGGGCTTGCTCCAACTGGGATGCGTTGTCCGCGGGGTAGAAACTGCCACCGCCTTTCCCAGCCGTTTCCTGCAGGGCGACGAGCCCCCCGGCATCTTTGTCGCCCTGGGGGAGGCCGAAGCCGACGGTGTGGACAATGACATACTGCGTCTTGTCGAACGCGCTGGAGTGGTCCTCTGTGCGGAGCTTGTTGGCCTCGAGCCGCGGGTCGGTGCCGGTGGACAGCCCGTCCGACACGATGATGGCGAAGTTCGCCTGGCACTCGAACTGGATCGGGCTGGGAAAGCCGAATTGGCCCTTGTAGTAGAGGCCCGCGTCGCGGATCTGCTCTCCGAGGGGGGTCCCAGACCCGCCCGGGGCGGTCAAGGCGTTGACCCCGGCGAGGAGGATGCTCGTACTGCTCCCGATGGGGGAGACGATCTCGCCGCCACAGCCAGGACAGTTGGGTTTGAACTTCATCGTCCCGAAGCGGACCCCTTCGGTATTGGCGATCAGGTTCGAGATGACTCGCTTGGCAATGGTGATCTTCGGCTCCCGGCAGGGCGGTGCCGCGCAAAGCCCCAACTGAGAGTTGAGGTAGTTACCCAGGAAGAGGCTGACCGATGACCCGCCGATCGTTCCAGACCAGTACCCGGTGGTGCTAAGGGCGGTTCTGGCAGCGGGACAGCTGGCACAGGGGCTGCCCGTGACATCGGCCACGGTGTTCTTGTAGAGGGTGTAGGTGCTGCTGCTGCCCGAGCCTGTTTTTTGGTACACCACGGTGGACACGCACGCCGACTTGCTGCTCCCGCTCCCGCACTTGTTGACGACGGCATAGGTGGTGCTGGCGACGTAGAGGTGAGTATCAACCTCATCGTTCATGCTCGCAGAGGTGTCGATCAGGATCAGCACGTTGGGCTGGACGGTCGCCCCGAAGATGTCGCTGTCGTCCGCCCGGGCCGGCGGCAGGTTCGCGATGGGTGGGATATGCAGGACAAGGAGCGAGGCGGACAACGCGAGGGCGATCCCCTTCTTCTTCATGGCACACCTACCTACCAATCCCCCCTCTCCCCAAGTGGGGAGAGGGCCGGGGTGAGGGGGAGGTCTTTAGGGCTCCCCATTGCGCCGGTCCGATGCCGGCCCCCCCTGGGATACCCCCCCAGGGGCGTCAGGTGTGCCGTAGCCTATATGGGTTACCCCCGGCCCGTCAATCTCTATGAAAGGCGGAAATAAAAAGCCCCTCACCCCCCTCCCCACATGCAGGCGGGAGGAGGATGAGGGGCCGATCGTGGGCGGGTGCGGACCAGGTCGCCCGTCCGCCCCGAAACCTTACAGGGCCATGGCGAGGGCCATGACCAAGAGGACCGCGAGCAGAACGATCTCCACGCTATGGTATTCGGCCCCTTCCTTGTCCCGGGCCATCATTGAAGTCTCCGCCGCTCCAGGACCTGCCCGAACCGGGGGTCGGTCCGGAGGCCGGCCAGGACCGGGTCCGTGCGGACGAAGTCGAGGTCGTCATAGCCCAACTGCAGGGCCTTGGCGAGCCAGGTGAGGGCGTTGTCCTTGTCGTCGAAGGAGGCGTAGACGCGGGCCAGGTTGTAGGCGGCCCGGGGGTCTCGCGGCCGGGCCTCGGCCTCTTGTTTGGCCTGGGTGATCCGGGCCTGCCGTTCCTGCTGGATGCCCTGGTTCTGCCGGGCCTGCTCCAGGTTCTTCTGGACGGTGGCGTTCCCGGGGCTGAGCTTCAGGGCCTTCTCGAACTCCTGGATGGCCTCCGCGTAGCGCTCTTTCTTGTCGTAGAGCACCCCCAGGTTGTTGTAGGTGTTCACCTCCGGCTCCAGTGCGACCGCCTTCTGGTAGGCCGTCACCGCCTCGTTCAGTTGGCCCTGCTTGTCCAGGGCGAAGCCCAGGTTCCGCCAGGCGGCGGCGTAGGTCGGGTCGGCTGTCACCGCCTGGCGGAACTCGGCGAGGGCCTCGGCGAGCTTGCCCTGCTTGAGGAGGTCGGCCCCGACGTTGTTGCGGCGGACGGCGTCCTCAGACGGCCTCGGGGCGGCTGAAGCCGCCCCGAGGACGAAGAGAAGAACCGTGAGGGCGAGGGTCCCGATCCGCATCTAAAATATGTCCCGCCAGTACAGCACCTTCCGCATGGCGGAGGGCGGCGGCGCGGGGTTGCTGGGCAACTGCTGGCTGGTCGTGGCCGCGATCACCGAGGTACTGATGGTCGCCCCGGACTCGGTGAGGACGATAACAGGCTTGGAGGGGATGCCCGTCCCGATCGTCAGCGACCGGGTCGTCGAGGCGTTGGTCGAGGCCAGGGCCACCCCCGTGGAGAAGTCCACCGCGGCGTAACCCGTCGCCGTCTGGACGGCGTAGAGCTTTGCCGTCCCTCCGCCCGACGCGCAGGCGGCGGTGCTGGTCGGCGTGAAGGTGGAGAAGAAGACCACCTTGTTGAACACATCGGCCGAGGCCAGGACCTTCTCGGTGTCCGCCAGGATAAAGTACCAGCCCTGTGTGGCGTTGGCGTTGCTGGACGTGACGTTGACCAGGTTCGACTCCGACAGGCTG
>CAZNWB010000128.1:0-8334 GCA_964576535.1 uncultured bacterium
TAGCCCAACTTGCGCAGTTCAGGTCTCCTGAAAAAAAGTTGGACGCCAGCTGTGGCGTCTCCGGCCCATCTGGTGCACTTCAGGTCTCGGATGGCCGTGTAGTGAAAACCTACCCGCTTGCATTCTGCCACCACCCGCGTAAGCTGCGCCGTGAGGAGAGCCCATGTTCCTCCGGCGGATCACCCTTAAGAAGGATGGGAAAGCCCACGCGTACTGGGCGCTCCTGGAGTCCGTGCGCACGGCCCGCGGCCCGCGTCAGCGCACCGTCGCGTACCTGGGCGAGCTCGGCCCCGCGGAGCAGGCCGGCTGGGCCGAGGTCCGGCGGTTGCTCGACCGCCAGCCTGTCCCCGAGGCGAGCCTCTTCGCGACACCCGTCGCCGCGGACGAGCCGATCCCGGAGCACATCACGGTCCACGTGCGGGGCGTGCGCGTCGAGCGCACCCGCGACTTCGGGGAGGTCTACCTCGGGCTCCTGCTCTGGCGCGCCTTGCACTTGGATGCCCTCCTGGAGGCGGCGATCCCGCGCGGCCGGGAGGACGTCCCGTGGGCCGTGGTGGGCGCCATCCTGGCCCTGGCCCGCTTCTGCGAGCCCGGGAGTGAACTCCACATCGCGGAGAGCTGGTACCGGCGCACGGGACTCCCGGAGCTGCTGGGCGTTCCGGTGGCCGGGGTGAACAAGGATCGCCTTTACCGGGGGCTCGATACGATGCTCCCCCACAAGGCGACGATCGAACGCCACCTCCGGGAGCGCTTCACCACGCTGTTCGATGCCACCTATGACCTCATCCTGTACGACGTCACCTCGACCTACTTCGAGGGCCTGGCCGCGCAGAACCCGCAGGCCCAGCGCGGGTACTCGCGCGATAAACGCTTCGACTGCAAGCAGGTCTGCATCGCGTTGCTGGTTACCCGGGAGGGCCTCCCCCTCGGCTACGAGGTGTTCGCCGGGAACCGGAACGACGTGACCACGCTGGAGGACATCGTCGAGGCGATGGAGCGGACGCACGGGCGGATCGGGCGCGTCTGGGTCGTGGATCGCGGGATCGCCTCGGAGGAGAACCTGGCGTTCCTGCGGGAGCGCGGGGCCACGTACGTGGTCGGCACCCCGAAGAGTCAGCTCACCCGGGTCGCGCGCCACCTCCTGGAGGCGGGGTGGACGGAAGTCGAGCCGGGGGTCGAGGTGAAGCGCTGCCCGGGACCGGACGCCACGGAGACCTTCGTGCTGTGTCGGAGCCAGGAGCGGCGAGCGAAGGAGCAGGCGATCCACGCCCGGTTCGCGCGCCGGATCGAGGCGGGCCTCACGAAGCTGGCGCGCCGGGTGGCCGCCCAGCGGCGGCCCGATCGCGCCACGATCGAGCGGCAGATCGGGCGGCTCCTGGGGCGCAACGCCCGGGCGGCGGGCCTGTTCGACGTGCAGGTGACCGAGGCGGAGGGCGGCGGCCTCCGGGTGGCTTGGATCCACCGGCCCGAATGGCAGGCATGGGCCTCGTTGAGCGAGGGGCACTACTTGCTCCGGACGAACCTCCAGGGGTGGGCGCCCGCCGACCTGTGGAAGACGTATATCCAGCTGACCCAGGCTGAGGCGGCGTTCCGTGTCCAGAAGAGCGACCTCCAACTCCGGCCGATCTGGCATCAGTTGGAAGCGCGGGTGCAGGCCCACATCCTGTTCTCGTTCCTCGCGTATGCCTTGTGGAAGACGCTCGAGCAGTGGATGGCCCGCGCCGGGCTGGGGCACGCCCCGCGGACGCTGCTGGAGGAGTTGGCGCGGATCAAGGTGGTGGATGTCCTCTTGCCCACCTCGACTGGGAGAGCCCTGCGCCTGCAGTGCGTGACGCAGCCTGATGCCAGCCAACGGACGCTCCTGGCGCGCTTGGGCCTCACCCTGCCCCGCCGCCTCGGGCAGCCGCGCTGGGCGGATGCGGTCCCTGAAATGTAGTGAAAACTAGGCGGGGTCGGCGCGCCCAACCCCGCGCCAACCCAGCACCCTGTTTGCTGAACTGCGCAACTTGGGCTAGAGGCGGAACTCGTCCCTGATTCTTAACGATCCGGCCTGCGGGAGACCGGCGGCGACGAGGGCCCGGTAGGCCTTGCGCGCCCGGGCGGTCGTGGGCCCGAACTGGGCGAGCACGGGGCGCGTATCCTGCCATGCGCGGGGGACCGTCCCGAGGAGCGCGCTGTGGCCGGTCCAGGGGTACCGGTCCAAGGTGCGAAGGTCCGGCACCACCTGCGCGCGCACCGGGTTCAGGTGGAGGTACCGGACCAACTCCACCAAGTACCGTTCCTCTTCGACCACGATGGACTTGTAGCGGTTCTGGAAGAGGTGCCCCACGCGCTTATGGCGGCGGTTGAAGGTCCCGGCGTAGCCCGTGAGGAGGCGCCGCATGAACCGCGGGAGGCCGGCGGGGCCACTCCGGAGCAGGAGGTGGGCGTGATTCGGGAGGAGCGCCCAGGCGTAGACGGTGAGGGCGCCCTGCGCGGCGAGGGCCGCCAGCCGGGCGACGAAGTCCACCCGATCCTGGTCATCCCGGAAGATGGCGCGCCGCTCCAGGCCCCGCACCATCACGTGGTGGAGGATGCCGGCCGAAGGTTCCGGACGAAGAGCGGAAGGTGTCGAGCCGCGCCTGGCGGGGCATCGTGGGTCCTCCCCTCCGACCGAGCTGGGGAGAGCGTATCCGGACTATTCCACTGAGTCAACAACGTCCCGCATTACCCGCATTACGACAGATGCGACGTGCCGCATTCGGCTTCATTCAGGAGCTGCAGCGCGCTTAATCAATGCGTCGAATGCTGATACGAGCGAGCGCTTCCAAAACCTTCTTCCTTAGCATCTGCATTCCGCCCCCGGCACAGACACACCGCTCCACGGCCCGAGTCGCCTGGTGTTTCATAGCCTGCAAGTCAACAGCTTTCGTCCCCGAATAATCGGTAAAGACAGTATTTTGCCAATGCTCGATCAAGTCCGCTCTGATCTCTTCCTTAGCGTGGAGCCACCTGATCATTTCCTCCGGTGCCACGATCATGAGCTCCACAATCGCCGTGTGGACGATTGAGACATTGCCGCCATCTCTTTGCTGCCATGCCCGTTCTAAAAGATAGAGCAAAGAGTCCACGCGCGCGTGGGATGTGGCCACACCTCCGAGGCCTAAACAGACGACCGTAGCAACGCCGGCCACGATCTTACCTGCATGCATCTTACCCTCCCTCTCTCTGCCGCGTATCTCTACGGAGTAGCTGGGTTGTTGATCCTAACTCTGATCGTCGTCGTCTGATTATTGGTAGCGTCGGTTGCTCGGATGGTGTCAACGTAATCGATCACTCGCGATCGTGCATCTTGACTACCCGTGACAGAGTCGCTTGTTTGCCCTGTACCCACAAGAATGCATCCCTGAGTTTGAAGCACAGTGTTGCCGGAGTGAATCAGAATATCTGTCCTGCCATTCGCGTCGTCTAAACGGATGACGGGACCGTGAGTCGGGCTTTGCCATCTTCGGGCATTGTAATCGTCTGGATTCACTCGACTTGTATAGGGAGCATTATTGTTGTCCGGTCGTTCGAGGGTGTGCAAATTTAGTGTCGTGTTATTTGAGGAGTTGCTCACACTCATAGTCCCTAATGTACGATTGGCGTTCTGGTTCGTCCTATTGACTGTGATCGTGACGTCTGTCAGACCGTATGGGTCTACAAAGCGGGTGGGGGCGTTATGGGCGTAAGCATAGAAGTTGGTCCCGCTCCCGAGGAATCCCAGCGGGTCTTGACCAATGAACCTTGAGAGCGATGGAGCGTAATACCGCGCCCGGTAGTAGAACAGGCCCGTCCCATCGTTCTCCCGGCCGGTGTACTGCAAGGGGCTCGCAGTGGGTGAGCCATTGGCGGACGTCTCGCCGAAGGGAGCATAGGTGTAGGTAGTGGAGAGGGCACCGGCAGCGTCGGAGAGGGCCACGGTGCTTCCCAAGGCATCGGCGAGATAGGATAAGGTTCCCGAGGCCTCACTCCGCATGAGGGCTTCATCAATCGCTAGGGTGCGGAGGTACGCGGCGAGGCCGGTGGGGCCTGACTCTTGGACGATGTCCAGCCCGTCGAAGAGGAAGCTGGTGCTCTGCCCGTTGATCGTCTTCGCTGCTCGGCGGCTAAGGCCATCGTAGGCAAAGCTCGCGGCGAGGCTGGCACCACCGATGGCCGTGAGGCGGTTCCGGCTGTCCCACGTGTAGGTCGTCGGCCCCGCTGTCGTCGTCAGGCTCCCGAGATTCCCATTGTCGTCAAAGAACATCGTGCTTGGGCCAAAGGAGAGTTGTCGGTTCGCCGCGTCGTAGGTTGCTGAAGCGACGGTGTCGGGCAAGAGCGTCCGGGCAAACGAACCTCCGACGGCGATCCGATTGCCGGCGGAATCGTACTGGTAGGTCAGATCGCCCAAGGTCCCCAACGCATTCCGATAGATCAGAGCGGTGAGTCTAGAGCCGAGATCATAGACGTATTCCGTGGAGACGCCATTCGGAAGGGTGAGCATGATGCGGCGTCCCGCCGCATCATGCTGGACATCTACAGGGCTGAGCGGGGCCTGGGTGATGGTCCGGAGGCGGGAGCCGGCATCGTAGGTGTAGGCGACGGGGGATTGCCCGCTCACGGTCATCTGGGTGCGCCGGCCAGCGGCATCGTAGGCGTAGCTCACGGTGCCCAGGGTGGTGGTCTGGGCGAGGAGACGATCCAAGGTATCATACTCCATCACGATGGGCCGGTGGGGATCGGCGGTGTCGTCGGCCTGGAGCAGCCGGCCGGCGGCATCGTAACTGAAGGTGGCCACGGTGCCGTCAGCGAACTGGGATCGCACGCGGCGGTTCAAGGCGTCATAGATGAAGGTCGTGGTCTGGTTCTTCCGATCGGTGGTGCTCACGAGGTTGCCGTTCCCGTCGTAGCCGAAGGTCTCGGCCTTCCCGAGCTGGTCGATCCGGCGGCCCAGGCGGTCCATGTTGTCGTACTCGTGGGTGATGGTGTTCCCCCGGGCATCTGTCACGGTGAGGAGGTTTCCGTTCGGATCATAGCCGAACGTGGTCTGCCCGCTCAAGGCGTCTACTATGGAGACCAGCCGGTTGAGGGCATCATAGCTGAACCGAGTAATCTTGCCTAGAGGGTCACTCTGGTCGATGAGCCGGGAGACGAGATCGTAGGTCCGAGCGGTGGCATTGCCGAGGGGATCGGTGATCCGGATGAGGTTTCCGGCAGTGTCGTACTCGAGCGTTGTGGTGATGCCGAGCGCATCGGTCGTCGTGAGAGGCCGGCCCTCCGCGTTGTACGTGAAGGTGGTCTTCAGGCGCTCCGCGGGAGGCTTCAGGTTCTGCTCCGGGTCGGTAATGGCGATCAGATTGCCCTGGCCATCGTAAGCGAAGGTGGTGAGGTTGCCGAGTGGGTCGGTAATGCTAGTCACCTTATTGAAGGTCGGGTCGTAGGTGAAGCTCCGGACGTGGCCGAGGGGATCGGTGATGGAGGTGACGTTGCCATCCGCATCATAGGCGAACCGGGTTACTCGCCCGAGGGGATCGGTGGTGCTGAGCAAGAGGTTGGTGCCCGGTTGCCGCTCGAGGATGGTTGTCTGGGCCAGGGCATCGCTCTTGCTGATCAGGTAGCCGGCGCTATTGAACCGATAGGTTATGGCATTCCCCCGGGGATCGGTGACCGTGGTCTGGCTGATGAACTTGCCGACCGTCGTGTATCCGAAGGTCCAAATGCCTCCATCCCCTTGGGTTTGCCGGATGATGCGACCAGCGTTGTCGTACTCATTGGTAAGGGAGGTGACACCTCGGGGGTCCGTGATGGTGAGCAGGCGATGGTTCGCATCATACGTGTATTGGGTGATGCCCCCGGCCGGGTCGGTGACGCTCGTCAGGCGCCCCTGGCCATCGTACGAGTACTGTACCGTTCGGCCCAGGGGGTCGGTGATCCGGTCGATCCGCAGGTTCGCCCCAGAATAGGTGAACGTAAGCTGTCTCCCAGCGGGCTCGGTGAGCGCTGTGACTCGTCCCTGGCTGTCTCGCGTGATAAAGATGGTGTTCCCATTCCGATCGGACTGACTCACGAGGAGGCCATCCGAAGTACGGAAGCGGCTGGTGGTCCCGTCCTTGAAGCGGAGCGTACGGATCCCGCCCGCGACGCTGATGACCGCACCTCGGAGAGCAGGGGAAGTAGTGTTGATAAAGCTCCCATCTGGTTGGCGGCCAAAGGGGCTCTGGCGGTTGCCTGGTGTAAAGAGAAGGAGTGCGTCCAATGAACCGTTCGGTGGCGGCTGGAGGAAAAGGTCGAAGGGCCAACTCGTACCTAGGCCGAATGGACCTGCGTTGGTGAGATTCGTCCGATACGTTCGGGTAACCGCCAAGGGGGTGATCCCGGGCAGCACCATATCGTTCTTGGTTATGTAGAAAAACCCAGTAGCGGAGTCCACCGGCTCTGCCGTGTCTTGGCCACCGTCCTCAGGACCGCCGCTCTCGCCGCCCCCGGGGCGAGGCGGCGGCGGCTGGGGGACATTCCGCCGGCCGCCGCAGCAGAAGCGCGGGATCCCGTATGGTTGGCCGGTGGCCGGGTTGATGTCAGTGAGGATGCGTGTCCCGTCCGAGGAGACCGTCCCCGTCCCATATTTCTCCCACTGGTTCGGGGCTGTCCCATCCGGGGCTTCGTTGAAGTAGTAGAGGTCCACCTTGTCCCCGGGGAGGCCATCCAAATCGTTCGGCGTGTCCACCGGGATGTTCCCGGTGGGGAGGCCTCCCCCGACCTTGCCGAAGTAGAAGAGGTAGACGACGCGAGAACTCTGGCCCGCGGGTGGGGGCGGGATGGGGGAACGGTCGATGGGGATTGCTTTGACGCTCACCTGGGTATTGGGCTGGCCATCCCAGCCGATGATGTTGACGCCTGCCGGGATGGTCATCTTGAAGCCGGGGAGATCGGGATCGGTCAGAACGGTTTCCTGACCCGGCGTGATGGGAATCAGCTTGGCGGTGGGCTGCGAGTGCAGGTGCGGGACGAAGCCCAGGCTGTTGACCGTCCCGGCCTGGATGTTGAGCGTGAGGGGAATCGTCGGGTAGCTTACGGTACTTGTGCTTGCGGTGGAACCGTCAATCAGGAAGACCTGGGGGCCAGCGACGGACAGAGAGACCAGGAAGTTCCCCGCGGGATCCGTGGTCCCCAGCGTTGTTATTGTGGTCCCGCCGAGCTTGATGCTCACCCCGGCGATGGGCTTGTCATTCTCGTCCCGCACCTGGCCCGCAAGAACCGTCTGCCCGGCGCCCTGCACATTCAGGAGGGTGGTCCCCGTCCGCGTGACGGCTGCGCCCTCGATGGTAGCGGTCCCGCGGACCTCGATCGAAGAACTGCTGGGGGTGCTCCCGGAGGTTGTGAGGGTGAGGAGCCCCGAGGCATTAGGGCCGAGGTTGGGTGGGGTAAAGGTCCCCGTGACTCCGGTTGGAAGGGAGCCCGTGCTGAGGGTGGTGAGGCCGGTGTAGCCGCCGGTGGTGACGGTGCTCACCTTCAGGTTCACGCTCGTGCCGGCAATCGCGGTCGCGGTCGAGGGTTCGACCACCAAGGTGAAGTCCTGGGTGGGGAGGACGATGAAGTAACCCGCGGAGGTCGCAGTCCCACCAGACGTCGTGACCTGGAGGGGGCCGGTGACGGCGCCGGTGGGGACGGTCACCGTGAGGCTCGTGGCCGAGGCCGCCGAAACGGTCGCCGCCACCCAGGTGCTCCCTGCCCCGGTGAAGCGGACGGTATTGGCGCTGGGGGCGAGGCGGAAGCCAGTGCCGGAGAGGACCACACTCGTTCCCACCTTGCCGCTCGACGGATTGAAGCTGCTGATGCTCGGGACGGGGGCACGCACGGTGATCGTGCTCTGGCCGGGGGCGAAGCCGGAGGCGGAGGCCGTGATGTTGGTCGCCCCCTCGAAGACCCCGGTAACGCTCGTGGGGGCGCCGGTAGCCCCGGCGGGCACCATGACGCTGCCGGGGACGGTGGCGATGCCGGGGGCGGCGCTCTCCAGCGTGACGATCAGGCCACCAGTCGGGGCGGGGGCGGAGAGCTGGACCGTAAGGCTCCCACTCTGCCCCTCGGTGAGGCTCACGAAGTTCGGGACGAGGCTAAGCTGGCCGAGGACAGTGAACGTGTTCCCGCTGCTTGCCGTGGCATCGGAGGTGCCGCCCGGCGTCGTGACGGTGACGACTCGGGAGCCGAGGGTGGCGGCGCTCGTGATGGCCACGCTCGCCTGGAGTTCCGTGCCCTGGGCGTTGGGCTGGAGGTTGGTGGCAGCAATCTCTGGATCGGGGGTCCCCGCTTTGAGGAAGGTCACGGCGGTGGCCCCGC
>CAZNWB010000129.1:0-8323 GCA_964576535.1 uncultured bacterium
TTCCTCAGCATGCTCGGGATCAGTCGAGGCACGTACATCGGTGACTACGAGTTGAGGTGAAGTGGGGGACGGAGAGTCGTGCGGCCGGCGAGGAGCTGATGCCGTATACGGCGTTCGATCGGTTCGTGGCATGGTGCCGGTTCCGGGCCGCGCGGCCCCACGTGCGTCGTCACGCGCGCGTCTGCGACCTGGGCTGTGGTCTGGGGGCGGAGTTTCTGCGGTGGCTCGGACCCCGCATCAGCCTCGGCGTCGGCTTGGATGTTCAGGTGGGGGGGGCGAAGGCGCGCGCGCTGCGTGTGGTGGTGAGCGATATTACGCGGGGGCTCCCTCTCCGGAGCGGCCAGTTCGACCATGTCGTGATGCTGGCCGTCCTGGAGCATCTGGCCGAGCCTGAAGGTGTGCTGCGGGAGGCGTATCGGATTCTCGCGCCGGGCGGATCGCTGATCATGACCTGGCCGAGCGCAGCGGTGGACCCTATCTTGGACGTGCTCCGCCGGCTCGACATCGTCAGCCCGGAGATGGACAGCGACAAGCATGAGCGACGGATCCCGCCGGAGGAGTTGCGCGCGATGTTGCGTGAGACCCGGTTTGAGGTGGCGGTCCATCGCAAGTTTGAGTGCGGGCTGAACAATTTGCTGGTCGCTTACAGAGCGGGCTGAATGACGCGCGAGCCTTCGAAGACGCTGGAGGATCCTGAATGTGCGGGATAGGCGGGTATGTGGGTGGAGGGTCCGAACGAGTGCTCCAGTCCATGACCAGCCTCCTGGCCCATCGTGGGCCGGATGCACGCGGGACGTGGGTTGGCCATGGGGTGGGCCTGGCGGCGGCGCGCCTGGCGATCCTCGACCTCTCGCCGGCGGGCAATCAGCCCATGGGGGATCCCGCCACCGGGGTGTACGTCGTCTTGAACGGTGAGATCTACAACTTCTTGGAGCTGCGCGCGCAGCTGATGGAGGCCGGATACCCGTTCCGGAGCCGGAGCGACACCGAGGTGCTGCTGCAGGGCTATCGGCATTGGGGGGAGTCCGTGCTGCCCCGCCTGCGCGGGATGTTCGCCTTCGCCGTCTGGGACGGCCAGCGACGCCAGTTGCTCCTGGCGCGTGACCGCGTCGGCATCAAGCCCTTGTTCTTCGCCGAACTGCCGGACGGCCTGGTGTTTGGCTCCGAAATCAAGGCGGTGCTGGCCCATCCCGGCGTGCGCGCCGAGCTGGATCGGACGGCGGTGGACGAATATCTCGCGCGGGGCCACGTGGCCGCCCCGCGCACCATCTTCCGGGGCGTTCGGGCCGTCCTTCCCGGGCAGTGGGTGCGCTGGGGAAGTGGGCGGCTCGAGGCAGGACGCTACTGGTCGCCCGACTTTCACCAGCCCGTCCTGGAGGGCAAGGAGGACGATCTGGTTGACCAGTTGGACGCGGGCCTGAACGATGCCGTGCGGAGCCATCTCGTCTCGGACGTGCCCGTCGGCGTGTTTCTCTCCGGGGGGATCGATTCCAGCCTGGTGGCGGCCGTGGCCCAGCGCCACATGGGGACGCCGATCACCACCTTCACCGTCGGGTTCGCCGGCGGCGGGGACGAGCGGGCCTATGCCCGTCAGGTGGCCGCGCACATCGGGTCCCGGCACCACGAGCGGCTGGCCGAGCCCTCGCTGGAGGCGGAAGTGCCCCGCCTGGTCTGGCATCTGGAGCAGCCGCTGTTCGATAACTCCGTGCTGCCGACCCATCTCGTGTCGCAGCTGGCACGGGAGCACGTGAAGGTGGTGCTCTCGGGCGACGGCGGTGACGAGCCCTTTGCCGGCTACGACTGGACCCGATGGGCCCTCATCCTGCCGTCGCTCCCGGTGCCGTTCGTCGGGGGCGGCTGGACATGGGCCTACCGGACTGGCACGATCGGGCTGCTCCAGCGTCTCTGGTACGACGTGAGCCACTCGGCCGAGGAGCGCTACCTGCGGCGCATGACCGCTTCCCGCGCGTTTCGCCACTGGCTCTACGCGCCGGAGTATTTGGAACAGATCAGCGGAGACGCGGTGGATGGTTTACGCGGCCTGCTCAGAGACGCGCCGGTTCGCGATCCGCGGGAGGCGTTCCTGCAGGCGGATCTCAACGGGTTCCTGCCCGATGACATCCTCTTCAAGGTGGATCGGATGAGCATGGCGCACTCCCTGGAGGTGCGGGTGCCGCTGCTGGATCACCGGCTCCTGGAGTGGGTCCTCCGCCTGCCGTGGGCGATGCGGTTTCGCCACGGCCGGGGCAAATACCTGCTCCGCCGCGTCGCGGCCCGATATCTGCCCGCCGCGATCCTGAAGCCGCGCAAGCAGGGCTTCACCGTGCCGGTCGGGCGCTGGCTTCACGGGGAACTGGGGGACCTCGTGCGAGACCTCTTCGCGTCACCCGCCTTCGCCGGGCGGGGCATCGTGCGCCAGGACCGAGCCCTGGAACTCCTGGCGATGCACCGGTCCGGGCGGTACGAGCTGGGCCACCGGATCTGGAGCCTGGTGATCCTCGAAACCTGGTTCCGGATCTGGCTGGACGGGCAGAGCCCCGCGCAGAGCTTGCGAGGCATGCTCGTGGAGTCTCGCGAGGTGGCATGAATGCGCGCCGACGGGTCCGCGGCCCGCGGTCTTGAGACCCGATTCCGATCGGCCTCCTGGCGGCCGGCCGCCGGGGTCGACCGTCCGTTTGTGCGCCACCTCAATGGTCAGGCTTCGCCCGCAACGGTCTGGCAGGACTCCCCTCCGGGCGGCCGCCTCACGCTGTCCGTGGTCATCCCCACCTCGGATGCGCACCGCGGGGGCTCCTTCCCGAAGCTCCTCGTCCAGATCGGCTGCCAAGATTTCAGCGACTTCGAGCTGATCGCGGTGCGTGGCGACCCTCGCCAGGGGCGGGCCATCAACATCGGTGCGGCGCTCGCCAGGGGGGAGTATCTCTTGACGATCGACGACGACATCTCGCTGCCCGACCCCGAGACCTTCCGGAAACTCGTCGCGGTCATGCAGGCACATCCGGACATCGGCATGGCGGGCGGCAATAACATCATCCCGGCCGACGCGAGCTCCTTCCAGCGGCGCGTCATGCGCGAGATTCCGCGCTGGTCATCAGAGCCCGTGTCGGAGATCACGGAGTCGGACCGCGCCGAGCACGGCTGCCTCATCATGCCCGGCGGCACCTTCAAGGCGGTCGGCGGGGAGAACGAGCTGATCCCGCGGGGCCTGGATCCGTATCTGCGCGAGGCGTTTCGGGGGGTCGGAAAGCGCGTGGTGGTCGTGCCAGGGGTCATCTATCATCATCTGCCGCCGGATTCCTTGCGGCCGCTACTGCGGCAATTCCTGCGGAACGGGCGGCAGGCCGCGTTCGCGAACCGTCATTATCCGCAATGGGTGATCGAAACGCCGTCGAGTCATGGCCCCTTCCGCGCCCGCGTGCCGTTTCCAATTCGCGCGTTGCGCTTTCCCCTGCGGCTCGCGTACGCCCTCCTGACGGGCCGGCCGATCTGGTTCCTCTGCGAGCTCACCTACGCCCTGGGTTTCGCCCAGGAGTGGGCCCTCAAAAGGGAGCAGGCCTGAGATGCCGGGTGTCCCGAGCGGGTTTCCCTCCGGGGAGGACACGATGAGCCGCGAGGGCCGGGATTCTCCGTCGTGCCCCGTCTGCGGGAGCCATTCGCTGACCCCGGTGTTGGACCCGCCGCTGATGCGGTGTCGCGGGTGCGGCCTCGTCATCAGGAATCAGGCGGGCGCCCAGGAGCAGGTCCGAGGAGGATTCGAGGTCATCTACGGCAACCCAGAGGATGAGCAGTGGGTCCAGGAGCGGCGGCACCCGCTCTATGAGGAATTTTTTGCGCGGTATCGCCCCCTCCCTGGGCGCAACCGCCTTCTGGACGTCGGCTGCGGGAGCGGCAAGTTTCTGCGGCTGGCGCGCGCGGCTAACTGGGACGTCATGGGGACGGAGATTGCCGAAGCCGCGGTGCAGGCGGCGCGCGCCGCCGGGCTTTCGGTCCGCTTCGCGTCCCTTCCGGCCGCGGACCTGCCAGAGTCATCCTTCGACGTCGTCACGCTCTGGAATGTGCTGGACTTCATTCCGGACCCGCTGGAGCACGTGCGGGCGGCCCGGCGGCTCCTGGTTCCGGGAGGACTCCTTGTGGCGCGGGTCAGCAACCTCACGTTCCAGTCGGCGGTGTACCGGGCGAGCCGCCGGCTCCGGCCATGGCCGCGGCTGGCGGCGCCACTCGCCAAGCAGCGCTTCATGAGTCAGGTGGGGTTCAACGCGCGGAGCCTTCGGTGCACCCTAGAGCGGGGTGGATTTGAGCGAATCGAGATCACCAACAGTCCGCCGAGCTACGGGGACCCCTACCGCACGCTGCCCCGGGGAGGCGATACGGCCCTGCAGGCGGTGAAGCGCCTCGTCTACGGGGCGGCCTGGATGATGGCCGCCTGCTCGGGAGGGCGGGTGCTCTGGGGGTCGTCGCTTCTGGCCACGGCGCTCAAGGGGGGCGGGCCCGTCGCCCGCGGGGACTAGGACATGTGCGGCATCGCCGGCTACGTCGGGCAGACGGAACGGGAGGTCCTTGAGACAATGATCAGGGCCCTCATCCATCGCGGGCCCGACGACCATGGGCTGTGGGTGGGCCCTGGCATCGGTCTGGGCATGCGGCGGCTGTCCATCATTGATCTTGCCGGCGGACGGCAACCCATGATGAACGAGGACGGGGCCCTTCACGTCGTCTTCAACGGCGAGATCTACAATTTCCGAGAGCTGCGGTCTGAGCTTAGCCAGCGGGTCCACCACCTGCGGACGCAAAGCGACACCGAGGTGCTGCTTCACCTGTACGAGGAGATGGGGCCCAATCTCGTTCAGCGCCTCCGGGGGATGTTCGCGTTCGCGCTGTGGGACGCGCCGCGGCAGACCCTGTTCCTGGCCCGAGACCGCCTGGGCAAGAAGCCGCTTTATTACTGGCACGCCGACGGCCTCTTCCTGTTCGCCTCCGAGATCAAGGCCCTGCTCTGCCACCCGGCGGTCTCCCGCGCCGTGGACTGGGAGGCCTTCCAGCATTACCTGGCCTTCGGCTACACGCCGGCGGACCGGTCCATCTTCGCCGGAATCGCCAAGCTTCCACCCGCCCACACCGCCATCCTGCGAGACGGCGTCCTGACCCTTCAGCCCTACTGGTCCCTCCCCCCGGGCGCCTCCGGGCCCCCGCCGCAGGGCGGAGTCCCCGAGGTGGCGGCCCGGGTCCGTCACGAACTGCGCGAGGCCGTCCGGCTGCGCCTGGAGAGCGATGTCCCGCTGGGCGTGTTCCTGAGCGGCGGCATCGACTCCAGCGCGGTCGTGGCCAGCATGCGCGAGGTGACGAGCCAGCGCATCGCCACCTATTCCATCGGCTTCGGGCGGGCAGCGCCCTCCTTCGACGAACTGCCCTACGCCCGCATGGTGGCACGCCGCTTCGACACCGACCATCACGAGGAGATCCTGGAGCCCAAGGTCGCCGATCTGTTGCCCGCCATCGTGCGGCATTTCGACGAGCCCTTTGCCGACTCCTCCGCCATTCCCACCTTCGTGGTGGCCCAGGCCACGGCACGGCACGTGAAGGTGGCGCTCTCCGGGATCGGGGGTGACGAGGCCTTTGCTGGTTACCCCCGCTACCTGGGCCTCCGCCTGTCGGAGCGATACGCGGCGCTTCCCCGGTGGCTCCGCTCCGCCCCGGGCAACCTGCTCACCCGCCTGGTCTGGGAATCCGATGCCAGCCGGAACTGGGGCGACTGGGTCCGGCGGTTCATGCAGGGGGTGGAACAGCCCCTGCCTGATCGATACATCGGCTGGACGCGCTTCTTCAGCGACGCGGACCTCCGGCGCCTGGCGACACCCGCCCTGCAGTGCCACTGGCATGCAAACCCGGAGGCGACCCATCGGGCCGCTTTTGCGCTGCACGGCCACGGCGACCCGGTGGACGGCGCCTTTCGCATTGACCTCAGCACCTACCTTCCCAACGATCTGCTGGTGATGGCGGACCGGATGAGCATGGCGCACTCCCTGGAGCTTCGGGCCCCCTTCTGCGACCACCGGGTCATCGAGGAGAGCCTGCGCATCCCCCCGGCGGTCAAGATTCCTGGCCTTCGCCTCAAGGGATTGCTCAAGGCGGCATTTGCCGACGTCCTTCCCCCGCCTGTCCTGTCTCACCAGAAACAGGGGTTCATGATCCCCTTGGGCCGCTGGCTGCGCACCGACCTGCGGGACATCATGGAAGACCTCCTGTCCCCGGAGCGCGTCCGGGCTCGGGGCCTGTTTGTGCCTGAGACCGTGCAGACCATGAAGCAGGAGCACCTCCACGGGACCCGCAGCCACAGTGATCGCCTGTGGACCCTGATGATGGCGGAGCTGTGGTTGCGCCAGTACCTCGACGGCGGCGGGCCGTGGTCCCTGGATTGAGCGACGCATGACTCGGTCTCTCCGCATCCTCATGGTGTCAGACGTCTCCCCCGCCAGCATCCTGGGCGGGGCGGAACGGGTGCTGTGGGAGCAGGCGTCCCGCCTGGCCATGCGCGGCCACGCCGTCCACGTCCTCAGCCGGTGTCCGGCCGGGGGCGCGGCCGCCACGATCGAACGGCAGGGGGTCGAAATCCGGCATTTCCCCGCGGACCGGCGCTCCCTCCTATGCTTCTTCGTGAGTTCGATCCTGCAGGCGCGTCGGGCCGTCACCCGGCTCATCGCGGAAGCCGGCTGGGAGATCCTGCATCTGTACCAGCCCTTCTCGGGCTATGGGGCCCTGCATGCGCGCCGGGCCAAGGGCCTTCCGAGCCTGTACACCTTCCTGTCACCCGCCCCCCTGGAATACATCTCGCGGCGCGGGATGACCGAACATCATCGAGCCGGCCTGGTGGGGCGGGCGGTCGAACTCATGCTCTGGAAGATCGAGAGGGCCTGTCTCCTGGGGGCAACCCGGATCCACGTCCTGAGCGAATTTTCGGCCACGCAGCTTCGGGAGCTGTACCGCATCCCGTCAGACCGCATCGTGAAGGTTCCCGGCGGCGCCGACATCCAGCGCTTCCAGCCTGCCCCGGACCGCCAATCGGTGCGCAAGGACCTCGGCCTTCCGACAGGCTCCCCCGTCCTGCTGACCGTCCGGAACCTCGAGGCCCGGATGGGCCTGGACACCCTGATCCGGACGATGGCAATCCTCTCGCGGCAGAGCCCCGGGATGGTGCTCCTCATCGGGGGCGCGGGTTCCCTGCGAGGAGCCCTGGAGTCCCTCACCGCCTCCCTGGGCCTGCAGGCGACCGTTCGATTCCTGGGCTTTATCCCCGAGCCAGACCTCCCCCGGTACTACCAGGCGGCCGACCTGTTCGTCCTTCCCACCCGTGAACTCGAGGGGTTCGGGTTGACCACGGTGGAGGCCCTGGCGTGCGGAACCCCCGTCCTCGGAACGGCGGTGGGGGCGACGCCAGAGATCCTCCTCGGCCTGGATGCCTCGCTGGTGCTCCGGGAGAGTTCGCCCCAGGCGATGGCCGAAGACATCCGGAGCATCTTGGAGAGGATCGGCCGGGATCCCGGCGCCGGCCTTGGCTTGCGGCAAGCCTGTCGGCGTCATGTCGAGAGTCACTATGCGTGGGACGCCTGCGTCACCAGCCTCGAAGCCGTCCTCCTGGGTCTCAGGCCGGTCGAGGGTCGGCTGGCCGCCGACGGGGGTCTGCCCCGATGATCCACGTGCTGCACATCATCACGCGCCTGGACGTGGGAGGCTCCACGGAGAACACGGTGCTCTCCGTCACCCGGATGCCGCGGGCAGAGTTTGCCTCCAGCCTGATCGCGGGGAAGACGACCGACCCTCTTCCCGGATTGATGGAGGTGCTGTCCCGCGCCGGGGTCCCGGTCACCGAGATCCGCTCCCTCCGCCGGGCGGTGAGCCCCATCGGCGACTGGGTGGCCCTCTGGCAGTTGTGGCGGGCGATCCGGCGCCTGCCGGTGGACATCGTCCACACCCATTCCTCCAAGGCCGGGTTCCTGGGACGGCTCGCGGCCCGGACTGCGGGCGTTCCCCGCATCGTGCACACCCCGCACGGTCACGTCTTTCACGGCTACTTCTCGACCGCCATGACCCGGGGCTTCGCCGTGCTGGAACGGATCGCAGCCCCTTGGACGGACCGGATCATCACCCTCAGCGATGACGAGGCGCGGGATCACCTCCGGCGCGGAATCGGCCGGGCGGAGCAATTCGTGACGATCCCCAGTGGAGTAGATCTTGCGGTCGTGCGGTCCGCCAGGCCGACCCGCCTGTTCCCGGAAGGACCGGTGGTCGGCGCCGTCGCCCGGCTGGTCCCGGTGAAGGGCCTGCACCA
>CAZNWB010000130.1:0-8232 GCA_964576535.1 uncultured bacterium
GACGCGCCGATGCCTGGACAGGGGACGTGGTCGCCGACGTCGCGGACCGGCGCGCCTCGGATTGGAGGCCCGGGTCTAGCGAGTGGTGAGACGGTCGCGCTCGCGCTGCATGGCCTCCTTGCCGGCCTGCACTGCGGCCGAGAGGATCGACTTCTTCTCCTCGAAGACCTCCCGGCCCTTCTCCACGGCATCCTCGGCCTTGTCCCGGAGGTCCTCGGAGAGGTCAATGGTCTTGTCCCGCACGTCGGCGGCCAGGTCCCGCAACCGCTCCCGGGTGCGGCGTCCGGATTCGGGCGCAAAGAGCAGGGCCAGGCAGCCTCCCAGAACCCCACCGAGGATGAATCCCAACGCGATCGATGCCGCGGAGTATCCGCGCTCTTCACTCATGATGGTTCCCTCCTTCGTCCATACTGCTTCAGAAGCGTTCTGATTCCGGCCCGCACGCCCGCCAGGATGCCGGCTACCGGGATGAGGCGTGACCCGAAGATGGCGCGGAGCACCCCGGTGGTCGCCCGGATGTTCCCGCCTGCCTCCTCGACGGCCGCCATGGCCCCGCGAAGGTGGGCCGCGCCATCGGCCACCGCCTTGGCGGCCTGGGTCATGGACCGGATTCCTTCCCGCGCCTCCTGCAGGGCCGGCCGAAGCTCCAGCTCCAGCGTCCGGATGAATTCCTGCAGCCGCCACGAGGCCCGGCGCAGTTCCAGCAGCGCCGGAATCAGCAGGACGGTCCACAGGACGCTGACTACGGCCAGGACCACCAGGGCGGCCACACCCACGCTATTCATAATAGACTCCATCCCAATGAACAATTCCAAACCGACAACGTCTCGCCTGAGCTCGACGCAGGCCGACAACTGAAAATGGCCGGCAGGCCAGCCGAGGCAACGAACTCTCGGCGTCCTCTCCTTGCCGTTGACCGGTTTTGCATCGTCGGTTTGAAATTTTTCATTCTAGATGATGCCGTCGGCCCGTAGCCGGGCGATCGCGTCCGCCGGGAGACTCAGCCATTCGACCAGGACTGCCTCGGTGTGCTCCCCCAGACACGGCGCCCTTCCGCCCACCTTCCCCGGTGTCACCGACAGCTTGATGGGCAGGCCAGCCACGGGGATGGGTCCAGCCGCGGCGTCCTGCACCTCCACGAGCATCTCCCGCGCCTTCACCTGGGGATCCTGGACCACCCGGTCCACGGTGTTCACGGGACCGCAGGGCACCCCGATCGCTTCCATCTCGCTCACCCAGGTCGCCACCGACTTCCGCCGGGTGATGGGCGCCAGGATCTCGCGCAGCTCCTCCACGTGCTCCGCCCGCAGGGCATTCGTGGCGAAGTGGGGATGGGCCGTGAGATCCGGGCGGCCGACGGCGTGGCAGAAGCGCTCCCACTGCTTCGTCCCCACCGCCAGGATCACGTGGCCGTCGGCGGCCTGGAAGGCCTCGAAGGGGGCGATGGACGGGTGGCGCGATCCGAGCGGGCCCGGGACCTCCCCGGTCGCCATGTGGCGCACGATGGCATTCTCCAGGATGGCCACCTGGCAGTCCAGCATGCCCACGTCCACGAGCTGTCCCTGGCCCGTGGCCCGAGCGTGGGCCAGCGCTGCCAGGATGCCGATGGTCGTGAACAGGGCGGCCGCGATGTCCCCGATGGAGGTGCCGACCCGCACCGGCCTCCCGCCCGGCTCGCCGGTGATGCTCATGATCCCACCCATCCCCTGGACGATCATGTCGTAGGCCCCCCGGTGTGCGTAGGGACCCGTCTGGCCAAACCCGGAACACGCGGCGTACACCAGCCGCGGCTGCACCGCCTTCAGCCTCTCGTGGTCGAGGCCGAGGCGCCCCATGACCCCAGGGCGATAGTTCTCCACTAGGATGTCCGCCTGCCGGACCAGGTCCAGGAACAGCCGGCACCCCGCCTCGATCTTGAGGTTCAGCGTCAGGCCCTTCTTCCCCCGGTTGATGCTGACGAAGTAGGCACTCACCCCGTTGAGGAAGGGGCCGACGCGCCGCGCCTCGTCGCCGACGCCCGGCTCCTCCACCTTCACCACCTCGGCGCCCAGATCGGCCAGAAGCATGGTGGTGTAGGGCCCGGCCAGGACCCGGGTGAGATCGAGCACGCGAACGCCGGTGAGAGGCCCCGCCATCCTATTCTCCTGCGACGATCCTGGACATGGTCGATCATTCCGCGCCAACGGAAATTTTCAAACTGACAATGGAAAACCGACAACTGAGGAGAGATCGAAACCGTGTGCGATTTGCCCGGGCGTTCTTCATTGTCAGTTGTCGGTTGTCGGTTTGAATTTTTCCATTGCGAACGAAGTTCGGGATGCTCAGCCTCGCTTCCGGAGTTGGATCAGGCGATCGAGGAGCTTCATGGGTTCGGCCAGCGGCCGGCCGTGCTTCAGCTTGCGCATCACCTGGGCCTCGTGCCGGGTGATTTCCTGGGCGCGCAACACGACCTCCCGCACCCGCTTCCCCGGGATGACCACAATGCCATCCTCGTCCCCGCGAACGACATCTCCGGGCTGCACCGGCGCCCCCCCGCAGATGATCGGCACCTGTGTATCCTGCAGGTGCTCGGCGGTTCCGACCCGGGGGGTGACGGCCCGGGCGAAGACGGGGACCCCCACCTGCTTGAGGCCGCGCAGGTCGCGGACCGCCCCGTCAATGACGAATCCACGGAGGCCCTTGCGCCGCGCCTCGATGGCCATGAGGGTGCCGAGCAGGGCGGCCTCCGGCACCCCGCCGCCATCCACCACCAGCACCTCGCCCTCCCGGGCTTCGGCCAGTGCCTTGAGGAGGGTGAGGTAATCCCCTGGATAGCAGCGGATCGTATGGGCGATGCCGGTCAGTTGGGTGCCCGGGATCACCGGCTTGATGGCGGCCGCCATGGTCCCCAGGCGGCCCAGGGCGTCCGACAGGATCGCGGTGGGAATGCGAGCGATACGGCGGAGGGTGTCATGCACGACGGCGCCTCAGTGCTTGATTTCATGACTCCGTATCGGGTCTAGCCCGATACGGATCGCCCCCGCCTGCGCCGGCTTGGCGGGCAGGCCCGCGGAATACGTCGAGGGCCGGCTGAGAGTCAGATGCAGCGTGCTTATAGGGGCGTTTCGTGTCGGGTTGACTCTGACCAACCCGGCACGAACTTATGAAATCAAGCACTCAGAAGTTCTCGACAGACCGCGGGACGATCCGGACCGGACTGCAGCGCTGGCACGCGTGGTCCATGCTGTCGCGGGTCCCGGGTCAAGGGAGAATAGCGATCACCCTTGCCGGTGCCGATCCGGTCTCGAGCCGGAGGGGCGCAATCACCAGTTTTGCCCCCTTGGCCGGCAGCCGATCCAGGTTCGTGAGGTTCACGAGCTGCCACTTCCCCGCATGCAGGAGGGCGCGCGCCTCCTCCCCGGGGTTCCCGGGCGTCACCTCGGGGCTGAACGCATCCAGGCCCACCCCGCGGATCTCTCGCTCGCCCACCAGGAAGCGGAGGGCCGCGACAGAGAATCCGGGCACCCGCGGCACGCCTTGGGCGTCCAGATTCAGGTAACGCACCGGATCTTCCCACCGGCGGGACCAGCCGGTGCGAAGCAGGACCACGCTCATTTTCGGGATGCGGCCATTCCTGCGCTCCCAGGCGCGCAGGTCTTCCACGGTGACCTGATAGTCGTCTCGCTGGGCGACCTTGGCACTCACGTCCACCAGAATTGCATGCACCAAGAGGTCGCGAACGGGGATCTCCGCGACCGTCGGCTTGCCCTTCTCGACGGTCACGGGCAGATCCAGATGCGTCGTGAGATCAGCCGGGACGGAGGCGCGTGGCAACGCGTTGTTCCGATCCTCGCCGGCGGATGCCTCGCTCCGGGCGCGCTCCTGTCCCGCCAGAGCCGGGACCAGCGGCGGAGGCGTCGGCAGCGAAAGGGATCGCTCGTCCAGGGCGTGCGTCAGGTCCACGACCTGGGACTTCCCCAGCATGGCCCGCTCGAGGGCGCCCGCTGCCGCCTGCTCCGCCTGAAGGGAGAGCAGCGCCGCGGCAAGCGGAATTATCCGCAACCGACCGTCCCGACTGCCCAAAGACCGTCCTGGCATACTCATGAACAAAAAGGCAGGGCCAAGCCATGACGCCAACCCTGCCCTGAAATCTGCACCGATTATTTCATTTGCCAGACAGGCGCACGATAGCACACGCCCAAGTACCTGTCAATGTTCGCTTAGTTGCTTGTGCCTGGGAGCAGAACGACAGGGAAGGCCCGCATGCCTCACTATTCTCGATTCCGCACTCCGCACTCCGCATTCGGAATGGGGGGTCCCCATCGCTTGACCTTCCGTGTGGCGTCGGCTAAGCTCCGTCTATCTAGTCGTCCCCAGGAGGATTCCTTTGTCCGAGGAACCGGAAGCGCGGTATCTCCGGGACATTCGTTTCTGCCCCTACTGCTTTCAGCAGACGTTCGATGTGGCCGAGGTATCGGGCGAATGGGCCTACTGCGAGATCTGCGGCGTGGACATCGAGATCAAGGAGCTGATCAAGTCGTGACGCGGCACCAGCGAGTGGCTCTCCTGGCGAGCCTCATCGTTGCATTCATGGCTGTGGGGTCCTCCGCGACGCCCGGGTGGACCGTCACGGAATCTTCTTCTATTCCGGGGTGGCTCGGAATTTCCATCTCCGACGTGGGAGAGGACTTGGGGGACCGGCTGGCCAGGACCTTTGGCCCTGCGGCGGGAATCGGTGTGGTCGTGGTTGACGTGCTGAAAGGCGGGCCGGCCGAGCGGGCCCCTTTGAAGCGGGGAGATGTCATCGTCAAGGTGAACGCTCAGCCGATTTGGGACGTTCGGCAGCTCCAGCGGACGATCCGGGCCCACCCGATCAACCAGGATGTGATGGTCACGGTCCTGCGGGAGGCCTCCCGTATCACCCTCCCCGTGACCATCGGTCCCATGCCGCTCGAGGCCCGCGCCCAGCTGGCCGGCGAACGATTCGGGTTCCTGGTGCGAGACGGCGACGACCGGGAACCGCAGCGGGCTCCAACCGAGGCGACGGGGCGAATCCTCGTTGCCTTCGTGGACGCGGACTCGCCCGCCGCCCGCGCGGGCCTGCGCCCTCAGGACGTGCTCCTGACGGCGAACAGCCAACCGATGGCCAGTCTGGCGGATTTCGAACGGGCCATGCAGAGCGCGGGTCCAACGGTCTCCCTCGTGGTCGAACGGCGTGGCGCCCAGCGCCCCCTCACGCTGAACGTGGCCCTCCCGAGCCGGTAACCCCTCTCGCCACCGAGCGCCTCTCGCCCGTTGCGCCGTCCGCCTCTCGACGTGCTCCTCATCGGCGGAATCTATTTGTTTCATTCCCCCTACTATGCTATCCGTGGCGTGCGCCGGGCTGACCCTGTGCGCTGGTGCCACGTCAGCTCCCTGCGAGGAGATGAGGCGACCGTTTCTCGTCTGATGGGTGGCCCGGCGAGGAACTGAAGGAGGTCAGGAGCGTGGCGGACGATTCCGTTGCCCCGACGGGCAAGGAGATCCGGCTCACCGAATACGCGGCCTGCGCCGGGTGAGCGTCGAAGCTGGGTCCGGCGGACCTGCACGACGTCTTGGATCATCTGGCCAAGCATGAGCACCCCGATCTCCTGGTAGGCTTGACCCAAAGCGACGATGCCGCCGTGTACCGGTTGAACGACCGGCAGGCGATCATCCAGACGGTGGATTTCTTCCCGCCCATCGTGGATGACCCCTACACGTATGGAGCGGTGGCGGCCGCCAATTCCATGAGCGACGTGTACGCCATGGGCGGGCAGGTGCTTTTGGCCCTGAACGTCGCCGGCTTCCCCAAGGAGTTCCCCCGCAATGCCATTCGCCTCATCTTCCAAGGCGGGGCCGACAAGGTGGCCGAGGCCGGCGCGGTCATTGCCGGCGGCCACACCGTGGTGGACAAGGAGCCGAAGTACGGCCTGTGCGTGACAGGACTCGTGCATCCCGATCGGATCACGATCAAGGGGGGCCTCACGCCCGGGCACCGGCTGTTCCTCAGCAAGCCCCTCGGCACCGGCGTCATCGCCACCGCGGGCAAGGCCGAACGGGCCCAGACCCTTCACCTGGAGGGGGCGATCCAGAGCATGACCCGGCTGAACCGGGGCGCGGCCGAGGTCGTGTCGGCCTTCGGCCTCCGGGGGTGCACGGACGTCACGGGATTCGGCCTGCTGGGGCATGGGGCCGAGATGGTCCTGGCCAGCGGGTGCGGGTTCCGCCTCCGCGCGGAGGCGGTGCCCCTGTTGCCCGGGGCCATGCGGTACGCCGAGGACGGGCACTTTGCGGGAGGGATGGGCCGCAACCGGACGTTCGTCGAGAGCCTCGCCCGGGACGGGAAGCTCACCCTGCATGTTGCCCCGGCCCTGTCCAAGCCGCTGGTTGAATTGTTCTTCGACTCGGAAACGTCGGGCGGCCTGCTCTTTTCCGCCCCGGCGGAACAGGCGCGGGCGGTCCGAGACCGATTCGCGGCCAAGGGAGAGCCTGTCTGGGAGATCGGCGAGGTCATCCCCGAGATGTCCATCGAGATCGTGTGAACCCCTCTGAGAGACCACCGGGCTATCACGGCACGGAGTAGTGGCCGAGCCTTCCATCGCATGACGGACAGCCACACACCTCAAAGTTCCGCACCGGCCGGCACAGCCTCCCCTGTGCCGGCCGGTGGTTTTCTGGCGAGCCTGAAGGCCGGCGCCCTCCTGGTCTTCCTGCTCCTGGCCTTTGTTGGCCTCCGCTATACCACCGCAGGGGCCTCCCTCTCCAAGGAACGGATCCAGGCCGCAGTCGGCGGGTTCGGCCTCTTGGCTCCCCTCGCCCATATCGTCGTCTACACGGTGGGGTCCACGGCCCTGGTACCCGCGACGGTCTTCACCCTGATGGGGGCCGTGATATTCGGGAAGTTTCTGGGAGGCATTTACAACCTCGTCGGCGCCACGGGGGGTGCCGCGCTGTCATTTCTTCTGGCGCGGTCCCTGGGGCGGGAATTCGCGGCGCGCCTGGCGAGCGGAAGACTCCGGGACCTGGACGCCAGGGCCGGGGCGCATGGATTCATGCTGATCTGCTATCTGCGCCTGGCGTATATACCCTTTGCCCCGCTGAACTATGCGGCCGGGCTGACGCGGATTCGGTTCCTGGATTATATCTTCGGGTCCGCGCTGGGCATGCTCCCCGGCATGTTCATCATCACTGCGTTCGTGGACGAACTGACCAATCTGGGATCGCCGGCGGACCTCTTGACCCGCCGATTCCTGCTGCTCGTGATCCTCTTCGGTCTTTCACTGCTCCTGCCGATGATGGTGAAGCGCGTGCTCCCGGCCAAGAGCTCCACCTCGTCCTCACGGCCGACCTGAAGGCGGCCGCGAACCCTCCCCACTCTGATTTCCGCCGAAGCCATGGATACCCAGGCCGACAGCGATCCGCTCCATCCAAGAAATCACTGCAGGCTCGGCACCTTTCTCCCATTTGCTTCTATTCCGTATGCCTGTAAACTACCCGGTGTCTCTGCAGCCCAGGAATCGCGAGAGCTGGATGGCCAAAGGACGGGGTACATGGGCAGGGGATCCTCGCCCGAATAGGCCCTTCCACCATTGGTCATTGGTCATTGGCTTCGCCGTGAGCTCAGCCGAACGGTCATTGGTCATTCCCAAGGAGGCTTTCAAATGGGTGTCAAAACACTGGGGCACGCTGTACTTCGCGTGCGCGATCTCGACCGGTCGCTAGCATTTTACCGAGATGTCCTGGGTCTGAAGGAGGTCGCCCGCTACGGTGCTCGGATGGTCTTCCTCTCATGCGGAGAGAACCACCACGACCTCGCGTTGCAGCAGATCGGGAAGAGCGCGCCCGATCCCAACCCGGCTGCCGTCGGCTTGTATCACCTGGCGTTCAAGGTGGGGGATAACCTGCGGGACCTTGTGGAGATGAAGCAGCGACTGGAACAGGCTGGTGTCAGAATCCTGGGCGCTTCGGATCACAACGTCTCAAAGGCCCTCTACGTGCTCGACCCGGACGGTATCGAGATCGAACTCTACACCGACGAGGACCCGGCCATCTGGAAAACCAACCCCCAAGCCGTCGCCACCATCAAGCCCCTCGCGATCTGACCCTCTTCGTCCGTACCCGACACCGTGTGAGGGAAACGTTGCTGCGCTACGCTGGTCACAAGCTTCGGCCAAATGGCGCCTGTGCGAAAATCTCCTTCGATTTGCTGCAGCAGACCTACTCCAAAACACG
>CAZNWB010000131.1:0-8188 GCA_964576535.1 uncultured bacterium
GTCATTCGTCATTGGTCATTCTTACCGAAAGGCCTGGGTGGCGTGCACTTCCTGGTCCAGCCACTCCAGGAATCCGTCGGAACTCATGTCCGCCGGCTGGGAAACGTTCAGGCGCTGCGTGAGTGAGGTGGCGATCTTCTCCGCCATTGCCGATCGCACCGGGGCGTCCAGCTCGTGGCGGCGCCGCAGGTACGCCTGGAGGGTGGTCACCTCCTCCTGGGTGAGCTGCCGCACCCTCGGACGGGCCTCGGGCACCGGCGCTTGCGCCGGAGGCCGCAGGCGCGGCGCTGCCTTCGGCCTGGACTGCCGTCGTTCCACGATGACCACCGTACCCGCGGCGAAGTCCCCCAGGCGCTTGAACCGGGCGTTCAACATCCCCACCACGAAGCCGATCGCGTGCAGGGGGTACGGCTGGGAATCGAGCACGCTGCGCAGCAGGTTCCGGATGGCCGCCTCGGCGAACCCGATGGGCCGGCCGTTCTCCCGGATGACCCGGATCCTCTGGCGGCGCTTGCCCGGTGTCTGCCCCGCCCACACCGTCTCGAAGAAGGTGAAGTATCCCCACTGCAGGACGAAGAACAGCAAGAGGAAACCCGCGAAGAGCCAGAGGCCGACGCTCGCCTCCGCCTTCTTCCCGAACACATCGCCCACGGACCACTTGGTCACCCACAGGAGGCCGCCCAGCACCAGCACGATCCCCAGGACCAGCAACCACTGGATGGCCAGGTCCACCAGCAGGGCCAGGAACCGGTTTCCGGCCCCGGCCAGCAGAAAATTCAGCTGGACGTGCTCCGGGGTGCGGACCGCCATCCGCTCGTCGCTGCTCACCGCCCGCCCCTGCCGGGGATCAGTCGTCGTCATTGATCACATCCTTTGGAAGCGACCGCAGATGAAATCCCCGAACGCCTCAAATCGGTTGAGCCTGTGAGCTCATGGACCTGACACAGTTCGTCCAGGAGCGCCAGTCCGATTGGGAACGCCTCGACCAGCTCTTGAGGCAGGCCGGGCGGGCCCTGGGCCGCCTGGGCAAGGTTGACCTGCGCGAGCTGGGCGCGCTCTATCGCCAGGCATCCTCCGACCTCGCCCGGGCCCAGGCCGCCCACGCCGACGCCGAACTGCTCGAATACCTCAACCATCTGGTGGTTCGCGCCCATGGGGTGATCTACCGCCCGGAGCAGGCGCGCCTGAGAAGCTTGGGGGCCTTCTTCGCGCGCGAGTTCCCGGCGCTCGTCCGGCAGGAGTGGCGTCCCATCCTCCTGGCCCTGCTGCTTGACGTACTTCCCGCCCTCTGGTGCGTGCTGATGGCCAACCTCGACCCGGCCTTCATCGAGGCCGTGTCCCCTCCCGGAATGCGGGAGCGGCTGGACAAGGGCGAGCTGTGGGTGTACCGGATCAACCCCGTCAGGCCCATGGCCTCCAGCTTCATCATGACCAACAACATCGCGGTGACCTTCACCTTCTTTGCCCTCGGCATCGCCTTCGGCGCCGGCACCCTCTGGGGGCTGGTCTACAATGGCATCCACTTCGGCACCATCGCGGTGATCGTCAACCAGACCCGGATGGCGCGCGAGTTCTGGGCCTTCGTCGTCCCCCACGGGGTCCTGGAGATTCCCGCCATCTACATCGGGGGCGGCGCCGGCCTCATCCTGGGCGGGGCACTGCTCTTCCCCGGCGATCTCACGCGAACGGACGCGCTGGTCGTGCGGGGCCGTGTGGCCGTGAAACTGGTCCTGGGGTGCGTTCCCATCCTGATCATCGCCGGGATCATCGAGGCCTTCTTCTCGCCCTTGCCCCCGAGCAGCATGCCCGTCGAGACCAAGTTCCTGGTCGGCGTCGCCCTCTTCGGCCTGCTCCTGCTCTACCTCCTGCGGGGCGGCAGCGCGCCCAAGGTGCAAATGACCCAAATGACCAATGTCCAATGAACCAATGACCAATGCGTTCTGAGAACTCATTGGGATTTGGTCATTGGTCATTTGTCATTGGTCTTTAAAGCATCCCCCGCCTCTTAACTTCCAGGTACCGGTTCACGACGGCGATGTTCAGCCCGTCCGGCGGCACGTCCAGGGCCAGGCCCCCGCGCGCCGTGATGCCCTTGAGGGCCTCGGCACGATCCTCCAGGAGGTCCCGCGCCACCGCCTGCCGGTACACGGTGCCCACCGCGGCGGGGGCTTCCCGGGCATACCGCTCCAGCGCGGGGTCCGCGATGGCGGTCAGCAACACCAGGTGGTGCGGCATGAGAGCCGCCGCGTGCCGCAGCAGCCGGGCCGAGGCGCGGGCATCGACCAGATCGGTGAACACCAGGATGAGGGCGCGCTGGAGTCGTCGCGTCGCCAGGTAGCGGAAGGCGGCGCCGTAATCCGGCTCGATGAGGCTCGGCTGGATCCGGTAGAGCGCCTCCAACACGCGTCCGATCTGCTGCCGGCCGGCCCGCGGTGGCAGGTAGGCCAGCACCTCCTCGGCGAAGACGAGCAGGCCCACCTTGTCGCCGTGGGTGATGGCCGCGTGGGTCACGAGCAGGGCGGCGTTCACCGCGCAGTCCAGCTTGGTGAGGCTCCCCACCGTGGCCGTCATCATCCGGCCGGCGTCCAGCATCAGCAAGACGTTCTGATGCCGTTCCGCCTCGTACTCCCGCACGATGGGCTTGCGCCGGCGGGCCGTGGCCTTCCAGTCGATGTGGCGGGTGTCGTCCCCCTGGACGTAATCCCGCAGGGATTCGAAGCTGCGCCCCTCGCCCCGCCGTCGCAGGGAGTGCAAGCCGGTCCGGAGAAGGTGCGACCGGCGCCCCAGCAGCTCCATCCGCGCGGCGAGCCGAAAGTTGGGATACACCTGCACGGCCGTCGCGTGCGGGAGCCGCCACTGGCTTCGGACGAGGCCCAGGGGGCCGGCGACGCGGGCGGTCAGGCCAGCGAAGGTGTAGTCGCCCCGCGCCGCTGGCGTGACCCAGTAGGTGCCCCGGGCGCGGCCCCGGGCCGGAAGGGAGAGGGTGAGGAGCCGACCTTCAGACGAGAAGGCGAGAGGCGGCTCATCCCGCACCTCCAGCCTCAGGTCGCTCGGCGCCGAACTCTGCGCAAGAATGGTGACCGGCTCGCGCTCGCCGATGGCCAGGCGCGGCCCCACGCGCCGCTCCAGCGTGATTCGCCCGGCTCCCGACGCTCGCCGGAAATCTACCAGCGTGAGCAGCAGCAGCCCCACGTCGAAGGCGCCCACGCCCCAGCGCACCTCTGGCACTTGGGCCACCAGGGCCAAGGGGAGCATCCCCAGGGCAAACATGAACACCAGCCGAGGGGTGGGAATCAGTCTGGTCTGCATTTGAACCAGCTTTCAGCCGTCAGCAGTCAGCTTTCAGCGTGGGCCAAGAGTGTCTGGGACCCGTCTCTGCTTCCGGGTTCAGGGCTGAAGGCTGATCGCTGATGGCTGATGGCTCGGGCCGTTAGCGTGGCACGGGGACCTGGGCGAGCAGGTCCTCCACCACCCGATCCGTCGTGTAGCCCTCGATCTCGGCCTCGGGCTTCAGGATGAGGCGGTGGCGGAGCACCGGCGGCGCCACGCCCTTGACGTCATCCGGCGTCACGAACGGCTTGCCCCGGACGGCCGCCAGGGTCTTGGCCGCCGTGAGCAGCGCGACCGAGGCCCGGGGACTGGCCCCCAGCACGCACGTCGGAGCCTCCCGGCTGGCCCGGGCGATCTGCACCACGTAGCGGGCGATCCCGTCCTCCACGGTGATTTTTTGCACGCGCTCGCGACAGTGGAGGATCACGTCCCGATCCTTGAAGCGCAAGAGGCCCGCCCGATCAAGGTCCCGCGGGTCGAATCCCCCGTGGTGGCGCAGGACCACCTGGTGCTCTTCGGCCTCGCTGGGATACTCGATGACCACCTTCATGAAGAACCGGTCGAGCTGGGCCTCGGGGAGCGGGTAGGTCCCCTCGTACTCCACCGGGTTCTGGGTGGCCAGCACCAGAAACAGGGGCGGGAGGGGGTGCCGCTGCCCATCGATGGTCACCTGGCGCTCTTCCATGGCCTCCAGGAGCGCGGCCTGAGTCTTGGGGGGAGTCCGGTTGATCTCGTCGGCCAGGAGAATCTCCGTGAAGATGGGTCCGGTGCGCAGCTTGAAGGCGCCCGAGGCCGGTTCGAACACCGACGTGCCCAGCACGTCCGACGGCATCAGGTCCGGCGTGAACTGCACGCGGTTGAAGCCGACGCCCAGGACGTGGGCCAGGGACTTGGCCATGAGGGTCTTGGCCGTTCCGGGGACGCCCTCCAGCAGGATGTGGCCCTGGGCCAGGAGGGCCACCAGCACCTGCTCCATCACGACCTCCTGTCCCACGATGACCTTGGCCAGCTCGCTCTTGATCTTCGCCGCCACCTGGCTCACGAATTCCGGCATCGTCCCTCCGCGGTTCTACCGTGATCTCCCCCCGCCGTCCCGGGATGGCCCAAAGATGCGATGGCGCACCCGCGCCTCGAGCTGGTGCACCGCCTGCGCATACTTCAGCAGCGCTTCATCCGATCCCGCCATCCCGGGCCCGGGGTCAAGGCACGCCTTCACCCGCTCCGCCCGCACCCCGAACCGGCGGGCCGCCCGGGCACCGAGTTTGGCGGACTGCTCGCCGGGCCGCGCACCCAGGACCTCCGTCAGAGTTCGCCGGAAGGACTTGGCCAGCGTGTCCCCCGCCAGCCGGCGAGCCCCGGCACGCCGGTACAGATCCCCCAGCGCGCCGACGTATTCCAGGCTCGAGGTCCGCGCCTCCTCGCCGGCCGGGATAGGCGGACCGAACCGCGTACCCCGCGCCAGCATGAAGGCCAGGAAGGCCAGCGCTACCTGCGCCAGCATCCAGGGCACCGCGGTTGTCTTGAGGTATCGGAGGAAGGTGCTTTCGTGACCATGCCCGTGATGGAATTCGTCCACCAAGACCACGCCGCGCTCCACGTGGTCCCGCGTGATGTTCAGCGCCAGGCGGGCGTGGCCCGCGACCTCGAGTCTCGCGTTGCTGAAGATGCCCGGATCGGTGAGGGCGATGATGGATCCCTTGCCCAACCGTTGGATTGCCAGGACGTCCCCGGCGCGATCGGCGAAAAGGGGCGCCCAGCCTTCCGGACGCTGGCGCTGGAATCGCACCCGCCCCGTCGGCTGAATCGTCTGGACACCCGTCGCGTAGGGCGAGGGGAATGCCGGCCGGAGCGCTCCGGCCCTATCCCCGATCCGCGGCTGCAGGCCGAACCGCAGGACCGGCGCACCTGCCCACACGCCGGGCACCGGTCCACCGACCGTATCATCGGCGAGCAGGAGAACCCCACCCCCGCGAATCCATTCCTCCAGGGCCTTCAGTTCTCGTTCCTCGATGGGAATGCCCGGCCCCAGCACCAGCAGCACCGTCGCTTGGGCGGGAAGGTTGGTCAGCGGCCGCTCCCACCGGCGCACCGGCAGGCCCAACTCCTGGAGCCAGAGGTAGAGGCCCTTGGTTCCGCTCCCCTTCGCGTTGTACGTGGACGGATCCGGCCGCGCTTCCCGGGCGTCTTCCGCGTCCCGATCCCCGAGGAGGGCCGACACCCCCGCCATCACGATGACCAGGGCCGCCAGGACGATCCAATCCCGCCGAGAGCCCTTCATGCCTGTCCCCCGGCCAGGCGCTGGCACTCGGCCCGGAACAGCGCGAATTCCTCCGACGCCACCGGGTGGAAGCCGTACCAGACAAGCTCAAACTGGCGGGACAACCGCTCGAAGGCTGCACGCACCCGGGCGTCGGCTTTGAGTCGAGCCAGATGCTCGCGGTTTGTGAGCGCAGGGTCGTAGTCGAGACGACCGGCCCGGTGCAGGCCGAGGAGCATCCACCGGTAGATGGCCTGCGCGGCGCCGCGGAGGTCGCCGGCGCGGGTACGGGCATCGGCCAACGCCAAGAGGCTCTCGGGCGTCTCGACGCTTGCCGGTGCGGTGCGCGCCTGCGGCCGCAGAGAGCGGCGATCCCGCCTGAATAGCGGAAGGGCGGCGCGGACCAGGAAAATCAGCACGACGAGCAGCGTCGCGCCTGCCAGGACATACAGGATCCCGCCGAGGGCGCGACCGACTGTCTGTGTCGTGCCGCGGGGGAACAGGAAGCCCAACTTCTCCCGCAGCCACTGCATCAGGCGGGCACGCCAGTCCTCTGCCGGCTGGCGCTTCTTGAATTCCGCGCGACCGAGCACCTGCGAGAGCTTCTCCCGCCAATCGGTGAGCGGCCGGGTGTTGGCGGCGACTGCCGTCGGCGTCATCTCGGCGCGGACGGCGACCAGGCGGTCACGCAGGCGATCCAGCGATTCGCGCCGGGCATTCCCTTCCGCGGGAACGCTCTGCCACTCCGCCCGCAGGCTCGTGTGATCCACCTGCATCGTTCCACCGGGTCCGGTCGCCTCCTCGATCTCCGGGAACAGTGCGCCGGGGTCGCCCAGCGGCTCCCCCCGGTCGCTGGCCGCCTCCACCTGGCGGATCGCCTCGTCGAGCCGCCCGGTCAGGTCCCCGGGCGTTTCAGCCCGGACCGGGAGATGGACGCTCAGCATCGCGGCAACAAGAATCCACCCGATTCGAGGGAAAGTTCGAGGGAACAGCATGATCCGGGCGGCGCCCTTCCAGGCGCAAGTCACCGCTTCCCCAGCCCGAAAGGCACGCGGGTGCCGCACTGTACGCAGGTGGGCTGGATGTTGGGTACCTGGGCGCCACATGTGGGGCAGACCTTGAAGGCCCCGAACGTCCGGGGCGGACCGGCCGGCCGCGCCTGGGCAGGTGCGGGGGCTGTGGGACGGGGCGGGGTCGGACGGGTCTTGGGGCTGGGCTGCGAGGGCGCGGAGGGACCCGGTGATACTCCCAGGTTCTTGGCCATCATCTCCAGGTCGAAGGCCTCCTGTCGAATGCGGCTGTCATAGTACAGCAGGGTGAAGGCGATCATCAGAATCGGGGCCGAGAGGATCTGGCCAATGCTGTCCAGCAGCCTGCCCAGGATCATCATGGACCACCCCGGTCTCAGCGCCATCACCATCCCGGCCGGAACATTGAACAGGAAGGAGATGACGAAGGCCACGACGATGCTGAAGAGGAGGATCATCCCCGACTTTCTCAGGCAGGCTCGCATGAGCGTCCAACTCCGCTTGAAGGCCGCCCAGCCTCGGACATCCTCGATGACGATCACCTGTGTGACCAGGAACGAGCGGAAAAAGATCCGCATGGAGATGACCACCGCGACAATGGCCCCGATACCCAGGACGGCGGCAATGACGTACCCAACGGTCGTGTGAAGCTGAGCCGTGAAGAGGCCCACGCCAAAGGCCGCCCCCCCTGCGCCGAGCACCACACCCCCCGCGAGGGTGGTCAAGAAATACGCCCAAACGAGGGAAAGACTCCTGCGCAGGACTGGGGCGTAGGCCGCCCACAGGGTGGGCGTTCCGCCCAGGAAGCGTTCCGAGACAGACCGGGCCAAGGCACCCATGCTCACAAAGTACAGCCAGAGGTAGGCCAGACCGAAGACTACCAGGCCCGCCACCACGGCGGGGTTTCGCCAGGGTGCCGGACGACCTGGGCCCCAGAAGCCAGTCCCTATCAGCGCCCAGACCGGCACGATCAGGATGTAGGGCAAGCTGACGATCGCCAGGGTGTGCAGGAAGTGGCGGCGGTACAGGCGAATGGTGCGATCCAGGATGTCGCCCGTGGACATGGGCTGGAGGTCGAATGTTGGCGAGAGCATCTCCGGCCCCTCATCGGGCCCGGGATGCGGCCCGTGGACGGGACCGTAGCGAAGAACGGGTGGCGTGTCAACTACAACCTGTCAGTCTATCTCCCATACGCGGCGGGGGCGAGTAAAGAGCGCAGCAGATCTGGATCCAGGGTCCGGCCTGAATTGCTGAGGAACAGCAAGTTTTGGTGGCCTTGGTGCCTTCGTGGTGAGAATTCGTGTTCAGGCCTCGGTGCCACCAGTGCAGGAGACGGCTGGCGGGTCGTCGAATGCCTTGGGTGGGACAACCTTCGGCGGACGAGAGAACTCCGGAATGAGGAAATCCTCTCCCCGGGCCTTCACCCGGGCTTTCTTCTCGTCGGTGAAGCCGATCTCCTCATCGGTGAGATAGCAGGCGGGCTCCGGGGCCCACGGGTCGTTATAGACCAGGTCGGCGCGGACCCGCAGGGCCCCGCCGCAGGCATCGAACCACTTGCAGATGTCCGGCGCGC
>CAZNWB010000132.1:0-8176 GCA_964576535.1 uncultured bacterium
AGCGGGGACTGGATCACCCCGCACTTCAACGGCCGACCGCGCTTCGACAAACCGATTCTGTTCTATTGGCTCATCACCCTGAGCTACCGCCTTTTCGGCGTCACGGAATTCGCCGTGCGGTTTTGGTCCGCCCTGGCCGGGGTGGCCTTGGTTCTTCTCATCGCGTGGACCGCCCGACGGCGGTTCGGGCCTCCGGCGGATCTGTGGGCCGGCCTCGCCTTGACGACAAACCTGCTCACGGCCCTGCTGGCGCGGGCGGCCGTGACCGACATGCTGCTGACGCTCTTTGTGACGGTGGCGATCCTGGCAGGTCTCGAGGCGCTGGAGGGATCCCGCACAGCGGGGCGGTGGGCGAGGCTCGGCTGGGCGGCCATGGCATTCGCCGTCCTGGTGAAGGGACCCGTGGGTCTTCTGGTCCCGGGGTTGGCGCTGGGGGGATTGCTCCTCTTCACTTCCGAGCGGCGGAGGGCGCTCGCTCGGCTCGTCCCCTGGGACGGGCCGGTACTGTTCGCGGCGCTGATCCTGCCATGGTATGGCCTTGTCCTCGCGGCCAACGGCTGGAGCTTTGTCGAAGGCTTTCTCATCAAGCATCACATCACGCGGTACACGGGCATTGTCTCGAGTCACGCCGGTCCGATCTGGTTTTACGTCCCCGTCCTCCTGATCGGTTTCTTCCCGTGGAGCGGGTTTCTTCCTGCGGCTCTCTGGCGGGTCGGCAGGATGGCACGTCGGGGCCAGGCGGCAGACCCCGGCGAGCGCCTGCTGGTGGCGAGCGCCTGCTGGATGCTGGGGGTCTTCGTGTTCTTTTCCTTCGCAGGCACCAAGCTGCCCAGCTATCTCTTTCCCGCCTTTCCGGCTCTGGCCCTTCTCGTCGGGCCCGCAATTTCAAATTTAAAACTGACAACTGACAACGGGTCAACCGGAGAAAATGGTCGGTTGTCAGTTGTCGGTTGTCAGTTTTCAATTGCCGCAGCCCCGGTGCCGCGCTGGGTGACGCGGGTGGGACTATGGTTCATTGGCTTGACCGGTGGCGCGCTGGCCGTCGGGCTCGCCGCAATCCCTCTGATTCTGGACAGGCTGCGGCCCTTGGCCCGTGGCGTTCTCGACGGGGTGGCGCCGCCCATTGCCCTCGCGTGGGGACTGGCCAGCCTGCTGGCGCTGGGGACAGCCATCGGCCTGCTGGCGAAAGGCACCTGGCGTCCCGCCGTGCTGGCGGCGATGATGACCCTGGTCATCTTCACCGCGGGTGTGCTGGCGGCACCGCAGGCCTATGCCATCCTTCAGGGACCGCTCCGGGAATTTGCCGAAGTTGCGCAGCGCCTTCTGGGTCCACGAGGAACACTCGTGGCGTATGGACTCAACGCGCCAAGCGTAGTATTCTATGCCGCCCGTCCGGTGATGCCCCTGGGCGTGGGTGCAGGCCCGGGACTGGAGCAGATCCGGGGCTTGGTGAAGGCGGACATCCCCGTCGTGGTCATCACTCGCGCGATGCACGCGCCAAATCTGGACGGGGTGCCGGGCCTTTTCCGCTTGAAAACACGTGGCGGCTATGCCATATACTGCTCCACCTGCCAAGCGGAGGCCAATTTCAATTTTCAAACTGACAACTGACAACCGGTCAAGTGGATGCCCGAAAGGAGATGGCCGGTTGTCAGTTGTCCGTTGTCGGTTTTTCATTGGATTCGTTTGAGGTGGGTCTGACACCATGATCACCGCTCAGGCGCACAACGGACTCTTTGCGGTCATTGCCTCCGAACTCACCGCGGTGGAGGACCGATTGCAGGAGCCCGTGGAGAAGAGCGGGGCGCTCCTGCAGGCCGTCGCGAGTTACGCCCTCGCCTCGGGGGGGAAGCGGATCCGGCCGGCCTTGCTGCTCCTGGCGGCTCGCGCCTGCAGTTTCGACCAGCGGGAGCGTGTGGTGACGTTAGCCGCCGTGGCGGAGATGATGCATGTCGCGACCCTGATCCACGACGACATCGTGGACCACTCAGCCATGCGGCGCGGCCGGCCCTCCGCCAGTGCCCGCTGGGGATCCGACGTGTCCGTCCTGGTGGGGGATTTCCTGTACTCCCGGGCGATCCAGATCCTGGTGGCGGATGGGGACATGCGCATCCTGCAGGCCTTCGCCGACGCCACCGTCTGCATGACAGAGGGGGAGGTCCTTCAGCTGGAGCTTTTGCGGGAGCTGAAGATCAGCCAGGGAGACTACCTGCGGATCGTGACGGGGAAGACGGCCGCCCTGATGTCGGCCGCCGCGCGGGTCGGGGCGCTGGTCGGGGGGGCTTCCATACCCACCGTGGAGGCCCTGGCAGCCTTCGGCCTCAACCTGGGCATCGGGTTTCAACTCGTGGACGACGCCCTGGATTACGTGGCACGGGAGGAGCGCCTGGGGAAACCCGTGGGCAGCGATTTCCGGGAGGGGAAGATCACCTATCCGGTCATCCACATCATGCGCACCGCCTCCCTGGCCGATCGAGCCGTGCTGGAAAGGCTGGCCAGCCGGGTGGACCTGGACAACGGGGACCTCACTGCCCTCCGCGGGCTGGTGGAGCGGTACGCAGCCGTGCCGGCCACCATGCGTCTGGTGGATGACTACCTGGCCCAGGCCCGCACCCAGCTCGCGGTCGTGCCCGATTCGCCAGCCTGTCGCGCCCTGCAGCGGCTGGTGGATTTCGTCCGCGAGCGCGACTGGTGACTCACCTGCGGTGCAAATTCACATTGAAAACGGACAACCGACAACCGGCCAATGAAAGGCAATGGCCGGTTTTAAATTGTCGGTTGTCGGTTTTGCATTGAGCAATGGATCACATCCGGAACTTCTGCATCATCGCGCATATCGACCACGGAAAATCCACCCTTGCGGACCGGCTGTTGGAGCAGACCGGCACCCTGAGCCCCCGCCAGATGGGGGAGCAGGTCCTGGACAGCATGGACCTGGAGCGGGAGCGGGGGATCACCATCAAGGCGAAAGCCGTCCGCCTGACCTACGGGGCAAAGGACGGGCGCGGGTATGTGTTCAACCTCATTGACACGCCCGGGCACGTGGACTTCACCTATGAGGTCTCCCGGAGTCTCTCGGCCTGCGAAGGGGCGGTACTCGTCGTGGACGCGGTCCAAGGGGTGGAGGCGCAGACCCTGGCCAACGTGCATCTTGCCATGCGCGGCAACCTGGCCATCCTGCCGGTCATCAACAAGATTGACCTCCCCAACGCGAACGTGGCGCGGGTGAAGGCGCAGATCGAAGAGATCCTGGCCCTGGAGAGTGGCGACGCGTTGCTCACCAGCGCCAAGCACGGTTGGGGGACGGTGGACGTCCTGGAGGCCATCGTGGCTAGGATTCCCCCACCCAAGGGATCCTTGCCGGCGCCCCTCAGAGCCTTGGTCTTCGACTCCTGGTTCGACAGCTACCAGGGGGTGATCGCCTACGTCCGTCTGTACGACGGGTCCATGTCGCCGGGCATGCGGATTCAGTTCATGTCCTCGGGCGCCACCTTCGAGGTGAGCCGGGTGGGAATCTTCACCCCCCAGATGCGCGACACCGGTGAGCTCCGCGCCGGCGAGGTGGGGTACGTCATCGCGGGCATCCGGGATGTCCGGCAGGGCCGCGTGGGGGATACCCTGACCGAGGCCGAGCGGCCAACGGCGAGGGCGCTGCCGGGTTTCCGCGAGGCGCGGCCCATGGTCTTCGCCGGGCTCTATCCGGTGGAAAGCGGGGAGTACCTCAACCTCAAGGGGGCGCTGGAGAAACTGCGGCTGAACGACGCCTCCTTCTCCTTCGAGGCCGAGACGTCCCTCGCCCTGGGGTTTGGGTTTCGCTGCGGTTTTCTGGGGCTGCTGCACATGGAGATCAGCCAGGAGCGGCTGGAGCGGGAATTCGACCTGACTCTATTGACCACGGCGCCCACGGTCGTGTATCGCGTAACCCGCACCGATGGGACGGTGGCCCAGGTGGAGAATCCCAGCAAGCTGCCTCCCCCGCAGGAAATCGCCAGAATCGAGGAGCCGTACATCTCCGCCTCCATCCTGGCGCCGACGGAGTACCTCGGGGCCATCCTGGCCCTCTGCCAGGAGAAACGGGGCGTCCACCGGGGGATCGAGTACCTGCAGGATCACCGGGCCCTGATCGCCTACGAGTTGCCGCTGAACGAGATCGTCCTGGATTTTTATGATCGCCTCAAGTCGGTGAGCCGGGGTTATGCCTCGCTGGATTACGATTTCCTGGAGTTTCGGGAAAGTCCCCTGGAGAAGCTGGACATCCTGGTCAACGGCGAGTCGGTGGACGCCCTGTCCTGCATCGTCCACCGGGAGCAGGCCCCCGCGCGCGGCCGCCTGCTGGCGGAGAAGATGCGGGAGCGCATCCCACGGCAGCTCTTCGAGGTGGTGATCCAGGCCGCCATCGGCGGGAGGATCATCGCCCGGGAGCGCATCCCGCCGCTGCGGAAGCAGGTGACGGCCAAGTGCTACGGCGGGGACATCACCCGCAAGCGGAAGCTCCTGGAAAAACAGCGGGAGGGCAAGCGGCGCATGAAGCAGGTCGGTCGCGTGGAGATCCCCCAGGAGGCCTTCATGGCCATGCTGCGGCTGGGGAAGGACTAGATGTAAAATGTAAAACTGACAACTGACAACCGGCCATCTGAGGCGGTTGACCGGTTGTCGGTTGTCCGTTGTCAGTTTTACATTGGCTCTTTCAAGGTGAGGCGCGGTGTGGCGAAGCCGATGGATGACGAGGTGAAGAGGGAAACGGAGCAGGCGAAACCTGCCTCCCAGGGCAAATCGGTCCTGCGGGAGTATGCCGAGGCCCTGATCGTCGCGGTCCTGTTGGCCCTGGTCATCCGGGCGTTCGTCGTGCAGGCCTTCAAGATTCCCTCCGGCTCCATGCTGCCTACGCTCCAGATCGGGGATCACCTCCTGGTCAACAAGTTCCTCTACTACTTCATGCCGATTCGGCGTGGGGATATCGTCGTCTTCAAGTTCCCGCAGGACGAGACGCGGGACTTCATCAAGCGGGTCATCGGGCTCCCCGGGGAGACGCTGGAGATCCGAGGGAAACAGATCCTGATCAATGGGGCACCGGTCAAGGAGCCGTATGCGGTCTACTCGGATGGACCCTTTGCCCGCGGCGGGAACCGCGATCGCCTGGGCCCATTGGTGATCCCGGCGGGCCAGCTCTTCATGATGGGGGACAACCGGGATCACAGCATGGACAGCAGGGTCTGGGGGTTCCTGGACGAGCGAAAGATCAAGGGGAAAGCCTTCATCGTCTACTTCTCTATTCGGAGTGAGGAAATTCCGTACACGTCCGTGCTGCACGGTATGCTGTATGTGGTCACCCACCCTTTCCTCATCCGGTGGGGCAGGCTGGGCACAGTGGTCCACTGACAGAATCAGCCGTCGGCGTTCAGGAGTCAGCCGTCAGGCCCGGCCGACCCTGAGGGCAGAAGGCTGATGGCTGGTGGCTTGCCGGGGACGGTTCCCACCCCCCTTGACAACCTCCAAGGCCTTGTCTAGGCTATAGCCGCAGCAGAGCACGCGCGGTCCGAGCATCGCAACCCCGTGAGGTGGGTTTCATGCTGACTACCCGACAGCAGGAGGTGCTGCGCGCCATCGTCGTGGACTACATTCGCACGGCGGAGCCGGTGGGGTCTCGCACCATCTCCCGCAAGCACGGCTTCTCGGTGAGCCCGGCGACCATCCGAACCATCATGGCCGATCTGGAGGAGATGGGATACGTGGCCCAGCCGCACACGTCCGCGGGGCGGATCCCGACTGATTTGGGATACCGCCTGTACGTGGATACGCTGATGGATCGTCCCCGATTGAGCCGCGCCGAGGTCCAGCGGATCGAAGAGCGGGTGGGCCCGACCATGGGCGAAGTGGGGGAGATCCTGCGGGAGGCGGGGAGGCTGTTGTCGGCCCTCTCCCCCTACGTGGCCGTGGTCATGGCCCCCTGCCTCCACGAGAGCAACTTTCGCCGGGTGGAGTTCGTGCCCATCGCACGGGATCGGGTCCTGGTCATCCTGCTCGCGGATACGGGCCTGGTGCGTCACAAGGTCATCGCGGCTGACGAGGTGCTGGCCCACGGGGAACTCGATCGGATGGGCCGGTATCTCACGGACCTGCTGCGGGGGCACAGCCTGCGAGAGGTGCGGGACCTGCTGATGGCCCAGATGGCCGAGGAGAAGGCTCAGTACGACATGATGCTGGCGCGGGCCCTGCGCCTTGGGGTCAAGGCCCTGGAGGGCGAGACGGAGGCGGACGTGTATGTGGCCGGCGCCGCCCACATCGCCGATCAGCCCGAGTTTGCCGACGTCGGGAAGATGAAGACCCTGTTCGCCGCCTTCGAGGAAAAGTCGAAGCTCGTCAAGATTTTGAACGACTGCCTGACGGGTGAAGACTTCAAGATCTTCATCGGCAGCGAGATCTCCGTAGGCGACATCCAGGGACTCAGCGTGATCGCCGCCCCGTACCATCGGGAGGATCGCGCCCTCGGCGTCCTTGGCGTCCTGGGGCCCACCCGGATGGACTACGGGCGGGCCCTGGCCTTGGTCGAAACAACCGCCAAAGTGCTCAGTCGCGCCCTCACGCGACAGGCTTCGTAGGAGCTGCGGTTCTTCACCGGGCGGGAGGGCTTGCGTAGCCCTCCCGCTCTGTCTGTCAGGAGCCATGCAAGAGCCACGGGACGATTCCAATCCGACCGTTACCGAAGCGGGCGAAACCCTGGGCGAGGGGACGGCCGCCGAATCCCCCGAGGCCCTGCGAGAAGCGGTGGCCGCCACATCCCGGGAGGTGGAGCGGTTGCAGGACCGCCTGGTGCGTTTGCAGGCGGAATTCGAGAATTTCAAGAAACGGATGGCCCGCGAGAAGACGGAGTACCTGAAGTATGCCCACGAGGCGCTGGTCCTGGAATTCCTTCCGATCCTGGATAACCTCGAGCGGGCCATCGCCTCGGCTCGGGCCGAGGCCGGCTCGACGCCGCTCCTCGAAGGGATCGAAATGATCGCGCGCCTCTTCCGAGCCGTGCTGGGGAAGGCCGGGGTGAAGCCGATGGAGGTCGTGGGGCAGCCCTTTGACCCCGCCTACCATCAGGCAGTCGAGCAGGTCGAATCCTCCCACGGTGATGTGAGCGTCGTGGTGGGAGAAGTCCAGAGAGGCTATCTCATCGAGGGTCGGGTCCTCCGCCCGGCCATGGTCAAGGTCTCGCGCATCACCCCGCCTGTGGCGGGGGACGGGCGGGACGATGGGAGCCCCCAGGCGTGAATCCGAAGCGCGATTTCTACGACATCCTGGGGGTGGCCTCCGACGCCAGCCCAGAAGAGATCAAGAAGGCCTACCGCAAGCTGGCCCACCAGCACCATCCCGACAAGAATTCGGGCAACCGATCGGCCGAGGAGCGCTTCAAGGAGATCAGCGAGGCCTACGAGGTCCTGGGGAACTCCGAGAAGCGGCGGGCCTACGATCGCTTCGGCTTGACAGGTACCGGCCGGGACGTCGAAGGGTTCGGCGGCTTCGAGGCGGGATTCGGGAGCATCTTCGAGGACATCTTCGAGGGCTTTTTCACGGGCCGGACCGGGCGGACCACCCGGGGGGCCCAGCGGGGAGCGGACCTTCGCTACAATCTGGAGGTCCGGTTCGAGGAAGCCGCCGCGGGCACCGAGCGGGAGATCGTCATCCCGCGGCTGGAGACCTGTGCCCCTTGCCGAGGGAGCGGCGCCAAACCGGGGTCGCAGGCGGCGGTGTGCCGCGCGTGCCGGGGCACGGGTCAGGTTCGCTACTCCCAGGGGTTTCTCACGGTCAGCCAGACCTGCGGCCAGTGTCGAGGGGAGGGCCGGGTCGTCGAGCATCCGTGCTCGACCTGCCGTGGCCTGGGGCAGGTCAAGGCCGAGCGGACCCTCACGGTCAAGATCCCCCCGGGCGTGGAGACGGGGACACGGCTCAAGCTGGTGGGCGAGGGAGAGTCCGGGGTGCGTGGCGGACCCCCGGGGGACCTGTACGTCGTCATCACGGTGCAGGAGCATCCGATTTTCACCCGCCAGGGTGATGAGTTGTACTGTGAGATCCCCATCAGTTTCACCCAGGCGGCCTTGGGGGCCCAGATCGAGATCCCCACGATCTCCGGACGGGCCGTCCTCAAGATCCCGCCAGGCAGCCAGACCGGAATGGAGTTCCGGATCAAAGG
>CAZNWB010000133.1:0-8149 GCA_964576535.1 uncultured bacterium
TGCCGATGTCATCGCCCATGATCACGACGATGTTGGGTTGCTTCTGCTGGGCAGAGGCCGGAGGCGCCAGGGCCAGCATGGCCAGCAGCGCAACCGCCACAACACCTGAGATCCTCAAAGCCTTCATGGTGAAACCTCCTGTTCCAAGAGTTCTTGTCATCCCTACCCTCCCGTGACCCCAAGGCTGCCTTGGGCTTCATTCAGCTCTGACCACCATTGCTGCTACGTTCCCGTCCATACACCCCCCTCCTGCCCTCTGACTGGGGGGACGAATGGCTGTCAATGTATCGCGGAAACAGTAGGTAGCTTGTTCCGAGAGACACCCCCTCCCTCGCGAAAAGTACACTGTGAGCCAACCGGTCACAAGTTGGACCTTGGTCCTATACGAAATGATGCCGACAGCGACAGGGATAGCGACAGGGAAACCACCATGTAGGGACCGGACACCTTTCAGCCTCCAAGTCGTTGAATTTGTGGGGGCACGGGAGGAGTTCTTTGCCGCCTCCGGGCCTTGTGGAAGGCCCGGGCGGTCTCGGTCATGAACCAGCGGAGCGGGCGACTGAGGGCCTCCCGCTGAGGGGCCTGGAGGAGCAGGTGGAGGTGGTTCGCGTGCCCCAACCCGCTTCCCTGCCCGGCGCGCGGACGAATCGCGGGTCCCACGAGCTGGGGAGGATGGAGAGTAGGGCAAGAGCCCCGCTCGATGCAACAGGACATCGCTGCGGTGGCAAAGGTCTGACGAGGCTGTCCTGAAGTTCAGGGGGTGGGGGGCCGCATTTCACACGGCGACGGCTGTTTCCCCCGGCCATCCCGGCAGGAACGTGGGCAAGCGCTCAGCGGGAGAGGCGATCAGGCTGTCACGCTGCGAAGCGATGTCTCTGCTCGGCTCTGTACGGAACGGGCGAGATGAACAGGGAGATGAGGTGGCCCCAGTAGGACGAAAGGGAAGGGGCGTGCAGGCACAGGAGCCGGCGGGTCTTCCTCCAGTATTTCTTGTTCCGCCTGAGGGCCCATTGCGACTCCATCTGCCAGAGCCGCTCCCCCGCCTCGCGCCGCCTTCCAGCCTTCCACAGTTTCCGGACGAGGGAGACCTGGGCGCGGAAACTGTCGGGTGCGAAGCTCAGGATCTTCTCCTCGACGGCAATGGCTTCCTTGAGGAACCGCTTGCGCCGGAACGTTCGGCGAGCCCCTTCGAGGAGCCTCAGCGCATCCCCGGTGAGCGTCTTGCCCAGGTAGAGGTCCGCCAGGCGCAGGTGGACGGGCAGGTCCCGGCGATCGAGCGTCAGAGCCAACCGGAGCATGGCGATCGCCTTGTCGACGAAGCCCTGCTTGTCGTACCATGCGATGACCCGCTTGAGGGACGCCTTCGCCTGGTCCGTGCGGCCCGCCCGGATGTAGAGCGGGGCGAGCTTCGTGTGAACCTCGACGTCCTGCGGGTCCACCACCAGGACCTTTTCGTATTCCCGGATGGCTTTCCTGACCCTGCCCCGCGAGCGAAACTTCTCCGCTCTGCGCAGAATCTCGCTCCGGTCGTAGTCAGCGGTGGCGCCGAAGAGTTTCATCGCGTGCAATCCCCTCTAAGCCGACGGGAGCCTGGCTGGCCGACCGGGGGGTGTCAAGCCAAAAGCTGCCTGGGTGCGCCCGGCCGGGGCAGCGGGGATGCAGGCCGGGTGAGGGGCGGATGGCGTCGCGGCGAACCCGGACCCGCACCTGGCCCGAGGGATCTCAGAGATGCCCCCGGCGCAAGGGGTCCTGGCCGCACCACCGACGCTTTTTCCCGTTGCGCCCCTCCCGTTCGTCCGGCATACTTTGCGTGTCGCTTCCTTGCCGAGGTCGAATGGCTATGTTCCAATGGATTGATCCTGTAACGCCTTCGACGCGCCCGGACCGCGTCCGGCGCCGGCTGCTCACCCTGGCCGTCATGGCGGGGACGTGGGCCTGCTTGTCCCGGAGGGCCTGGGCGCAGGAACTGGATCCGGGCAAGTTCGGCCGGACCATGCGCTCCCTCCGCCTCTGGTGGGAGCGATCCACCCGCGAGCCGGATGCGGGGGACGAGGAGGCCAAGGACACGGCCCGCTTCGTCTCCACGGTGAGGCCCACCCCCCGGGACTGGCCGGATGGCGGCATCACGATCACCTGGATCGGCCATTCCACCTTCCTGATCAACCTGGAAGGGACGATGATCCTGACCGACCCGGTCTTCAGTGACAAGGTCGGAATCAGCTTCCTGGGACTCAAGACGGTAGGCCTCGAGCGGTTCGTGCCCCCCGCCCTCTCGATCCGGGAGCTGCCCCCGATCGATCTGATCCTCGTGTCCCATGCCCACATGGATCACTATGACATCCCGTCGCTCCGAAAGCTGCCGCGGGGACTCCCGACGATCCTGGCCCGGGACACCACCGAGTTTGTGGACGGGATCGGGTTCAGCCAACTGCAGGAGCTGGACTGGGGACAGACAGCGGAGGTGGAGGGCGTCCGGATCGAGGCCGTTCCCGCAAAGCACTGGGGCCGGCGGTACCCGTGGGACCATGACCGGGGCTATGACGGCTTCCTGCTCACGAAGCACAAGCGCCGCCTCCTCTTCGGCGGGGACACCGCCTACACCGAGCGGTTACCCGCCGCCATGAACGGGCACCCGCTGGACGTCGCGATCCTGCCCATCGGGGGCTATGACCCGTACATTGCCAATCATGCCAGCCCGGAGCAGGCCTGGGATCTCTACCACGAGATGCGGGCCCGCTACCTGATCCCCATGCACTGGCGTACCTTCCGCATGTCCCGCGAGCGCCCATTCGAGCCGTTCGAGCGCCTCTCCACGGCCGTCAACGGATCGGCCAGCCGGATCGCCCTTCACAATATCGGCGAGACCTGGAGCCTGCCGGCCTAGCTCCAGGCGTTCCCCCGCTTCGCCCGTCGCCGTTCCTTGACGCCGACAGACCCGTCTGCTAGGAGTGTGGCCGAGGAATCCCGCAGACACGTTTCTTTATGGAATCGGGACGCCTGGGAATTCCTCACCCACGTCTCCACCAGGCGGATGCCCGGGAGCTTTCGCGTGGGCGCCTTCCTGGCGCGGATGGTTCCGTCGTCGCGGTCGTGGGAGCTTTTTCGACACCTCGGAAACACTGAGAGATGCTTGACACGCCTCGGGAGGTTGGAACCTCCGGGGGCGAGGACGTCTGGAAGATGGAGGAGCCGGACATGGACACGGCCCTGGTGGTGGATGACGAGCGGTTCTTCCTGACGATTCTCTCAGACTTCGTCACGCAACGCCTGGGCATGCGCCCCCTGATGGCCCAGGATGGAACGACGGCGCTGTCGCTGCTCGAAAAGGAGCAGGTGGATCTCGTCCTCCTGGACATCATCATGCCCGGGATGGACGGTCTGGAGATCCTGCGGCGGCTGAAGTACCAGCGGCCCTCCGTCCCAGTCATCATGCTCACGGCCTCAGGGAACATCGACCACGCGATCATCGCCCTGCGGGAGGGCGCGGACGACTTCTTCCGGAAGCCCGTGGACCTCGACGAGCTTACCCTCTGCGTCAGCCGCGTCCTGGGCAAGGCGCGACTGGCCAGCCGACCGGCATTGCCACCCCCCGACCCGGGCAAGGATCGGCGTCGCTCGGCCCGTGTCCGCTTGCAGGAGGATTTCCCGGCGACACTCCAGCTCAAGGACGTGAAGCTCCTGGACATCAGCCTCTCGGGCGCCCTGGTGGAGCACACGGAACCCGTGAACCCGGGCGAGATCTACCGCCTCTGCTTCCCCGTGGAGGGTCAGGAGGTCCAGGTCCTGGCGCGCGCCATCCGCGCCTTCGCCAGCCATCGCGTCACCGGAGCCACAGGCGAGCGGCGGATCGTGTACCGAACGGGAATGGAATTCGTGGGGGTGGAGAGGGGCGCGGCCGAGCTGATGTCCGCCTACATCGACCGCCTGCTGAAGCAGGGGGGGGGCGACTCCACACTCTAACTTAACTGTAACGCGCCCGGCCTCTTCCCCTTCACGCCTGCCAGCTTCCGGGCTTCCGAGCCGTATCATTCAAGACCCCGCATGCGTTTTCGCCTTGCCGCGCTTCCCCCGCCATGCTACCGTTCCGGGACCAGCGGCGGCGGCAGGCGCGGCCATGGCCTTCCCCGTCGCCCGGGGATTCCGTTCGGAGTGCCACCACCTGGGTGCGAGGAGAAGGTTTTCGGCGTCCTTGGGTCTCGGGTACTGGATGCGTGGAAGCCCTGGGACCACCCGGTCTTGGGGCTTTTTGTTAGGGTGGAGCGACGTGGAAGGTAGCGACGGGATGTTCCGGCTGTTCGAGCTGTTCCGGGGGGCCGGCCAGGAGCTGTACCTGGTGGGCGGCGCGGTGCGCGATCACCTACGCGGTGTCGCGCTGGAGGATCTGCCCGACCTGGACTTCGCCACCAGCGCGCCCCCGGGCGAGAGCGCCCGGATCCTCCGGGAAGGGGGCCTCCCGGTCTTCACGGTGGGCAGCCGGTTCGGCACGGTCGGGACTATCCTGGGCGGCGGGCGGCGGCGGGAGGTCCAGGTGACGACCTTCCGGGGGGAAGTCTATGTCAACGGCAGCCGGAAGCCCCGGGTGACCTTCGGCACGGACCTCCAGGCGGACCTGGCCCGCCGGGACTTCTCCATCAACGCCATGGCGATGACGGCCGACCGTCGCCTCCTGGACCCCTACGGCGGCAGGCTGGACCTCGAGCAGAAAATCCTGCGAACGGTCGGCGACCCCCGGACGATCTTCCGGGAGGATCCCCTGCGGACGCTCCGTGCCGCCCGCTTCATCTCCACCCTGGGGGTGCGCCCCGAGCCCGAGGTGGTCGAGGCCGTGCGCGAGCTGGCCCCCGAGATCCTGTCGGTCAGCCGCGAGCGCTGGCTCCTGGAAATGAATCGCCTCCTGGTGGGCTCGGGGGTGGAGGCTGCCCTCGGGTTTCTGGCGGATACCGGGCTGCTCGCCCACCTGCTGCCCGAGGCCCAGGCCATGGTGGAGTTCCAGGCCAGCCAGGGCCGGTACCACCACAAGGTGCTCTGGCCCCACACGGTCGCCGTGGTCGGCCAGGCCCCGCCCCGGGTCGCCGTCCGCTGGGCGGCACTGCTTCACGATGCCGGCAAGGTCACGACCCGATCGGTGGACGGTGCGGGTGAGGTCCACTTCCTGGGGCACGAAACCGCCGGGGCGGTTCTGGTGGACGACGTCGCGCGGCGATTCCGGTTCGACCGGGCCCTGTGGCACCGGGTCCGCACCCTGGTGGTGATGCACCAGCGGCCGGCCTTGTACGACGGCACGTGGACCGACGCCGCCGTCCGGCGACTCATCCGCGACGCGGGCGAGGCCCTGGCGGACCTCCTGGATCTGAGCCGGGCCGATGTCACGTCCCATCGCCCCGGCGTGCGGGAGGCCGTGCTGACACGGCTGGCCGAGTTGCAGACCCGCGCCGCCGAGCTGATCCGGATCGAGGGCGAGGGGCCGCTTCTGCCGAAGGGGCTCGGGCGGGAGATCATGGCGCGCCTCGGGATCGAGGCCGGCCCAGAGGTCGGCCGGGTCAAAGACCGACTGGAGCAGGCGGTCCTGGATGGGCACCTCCCGCGCAACGGTCCGATCGAGGCGTACGCGGAGTACCTGGATCGGCTCGCCGGTCGAGGACCGGATGAAGGTCGGGCCGACAGGTGAACGTTCCCTGCGCACCGGCTCCTGGTAACTGACTATGACGCACGTGCTCTTGCTCAACGCAACGTACGAGCCCCTGCGGGTCATCACCTGGCAGCGGGCCATCCGCCTGCTCACTCTCGGAAAGGTCGAGGTGATCGAGGAGACGGACCGGGAGATCCGCAGCGTCAGCTTCGTGATCCGCCTGCCGTCCGTCATCCGGCTGCTCCGCCTCATCCGGCCGCGGCGGCAGCCCATCAAGTTCTCGCGACAGAACATCTACCTGCGGGACAACTTCCGGTGCCAGTACTGCAGGGCGCGGGTCAGCAGCCAGGACCTCAACCTGGACCACGTGATCCCGCGCGCGCTGGGCGGCAAGACCACGTGGGAAAACATCGTGACCTGCTGTATTCCCTGCAACGTCCAGAAGGGCGGGCACACGCCCGAGGTGGTCGGACTGCGGTTGGTCCAGCGTCCCGTCAAGCCTGACCGACTCCCGGGCGTGGCCATCACCATCAACATGCAGAACGCCCCGGATTCCTGGCGGGACTATCTCTACTGGAACGTGGAGCTGGAAACATAAGCGTTCGGTGGTTCGGTAGTTCGATGGTTCGGGCGTTCCCGGAACAACCGAACTCCCGAACGCTCGAACGACCGAACGCTCTTAGACCAGCGCGAGCGGCCGCACCGGGCTGGCGGTGCCTCCCCGGATCTTCAACGGGACTATGACCAGCAGGAACTCGTAGGTCCGGGTCCGGCTGAGTTCCTCCAGGTTCACCACCTCGAGCAGGTGCACCCCCTTCTCCACCAGGCAGTGGATGTGTACGGGCATCGTGTTGCCCGGTGAGGGCACGACCTCGACGGCGAAATTGTCGCTGCCCAGGCAGAAGGCGCCCTGCTCGGTGGCCCAGCGGGCGCCCTCGGCGTTGATCCCAGGCTGTCCGGACTGCACACTGTAGTACTTCCGCTGGTCGGGCCAGTGTCGGATCCATCCGGTCCTGATCAGGACGACGTCGCCGGGCTGCACCTGGACCTTGGCGGCGCGGGCGGCCGCCTCCAGCTCGGCCGGACCGATGATCTGGTTGCCCCCGAGCAGATCTGCTCCCTGGGTCGCCGCTACATCCAGGAGAATCCCCCGCCGGAGAATGGGCTCCACCTGCTGGATGCCCAGGGCCTTGATGCCTTCGGTCTTGCTCTGCCCCTGGTCCACCGGGACGCCGCCGCGCAGGCACAGGTTCTTGGCAAAGTGACCCAACCCGTCCAGGTGGGTCCCCGTGTGGCAGCTCATCCCGAAGATGTCCACCGCGGCCGTGACGCCGTCCCCGTACATCAGATCGCCGTGCGTTCGCAGCATCTGGTACATGAACGGCGAGTGCATCGGGTGGTGCGGCATGCCGTGGTATAATTCCACGCCCAGATCGAACACCTTCCGTCCGGCGAGCAGTTCAGCCAACGACTCAGAAGCCATGCGGTCCTCCTGAATGAGTGGCCATCAGCGGTCATCTTTCACCGATCTGCCTGGGGCTGAGAGCCGAGCCCTGACAGCCTGCGTTCCTTATGAGTGGGGCCGATTGTAGGCTGGTATCGGGCGGAGTCAAGTGCATTGGTGGGAGGGCTGAGAGGAAAGAGAAATCGTGGCGACGAACGAAGGGCTCCGCCGCGCCTATACCGTGTGGGCGATCTTCTATGATGCCGTGGTGCGGTTTCTCCGCGGCAGCCGGCGTCGTTCCCTGGCGCTGCTGGACCTGGAGAAAGGAGATTCGCTCCTCATCGTGGGCTGCGGCACGGGCGCGGACTTCGAATTCCTTCCGGTGGATGTGGAGGTGACCGCCGTTGACCTCACCCCCGCCATGCTCCGCCGGGCGGCCGCCAAGGTCGGAGATCGCCGCATTCGCCTTCTGGAGATGGATGCCATGGATCTCCGCCTCCCCGACAACTCATTCGACAAGATGGTCCTTCACCTCATCGTAGCCGTCGTGCCGGACCCGGTCCGCACCCTTCAGGAGGCCGAGCGGGTGACCAAGCCGAATGGTCTCCTGGTCGTCCTGGACAAATTCTGGAACCGGTCCGAGCCGCCTCCTCTCCCCCTCCGCTTGGCGAACGCCCTCCTCGGCGGATACGTGACGGCCGTGAACCGGAATTTCCACCGGCTCCTGGCCGGCACCTCCCTGCAGGTGCTCCGGGAGATCCCCCTGGGCTTCGGCGGGTTGTACTGGCTCTACCTCTTGTGGAAGCCCCCCGAAGCGCGGGGCCAGGGCAGGGCGTCTTGACCCCCACATTGGTGAAGTGATAAATTTCCTTTAGTCCTGCTGTCTCGCGAAAGTTGAATCGTGAGGCGCCGTTCCCGGTTCGGAAGCTTCGGAGTGCACCCTTCCCATGAGCAGCGACATCGTCGAAATTGCCTCGGCCAGCGGCCCGGAATGGCTGCTGACGCCGGAGGAACGAGAATCGCTTCAGGGCACTCGACGCCTTTTCCTCCTGGGTCTCGGGGTGGCCGCCGTGCTT
>CAZNWB010000134.1:0-8134 GCA_964576535.1 uncultured bacterium
CAACCCGGAGGGGATCCGCGGGGACTCCGCCTCTTGACCCCGATCCGAAATTCCGATCTCGAAATTCGAAACACACCCATACACCCATTTCACGATCCCACCGTTTCGAATTTTTTCCTTTTGAACCTTCGGATTTGTTTCGGATTTCGTGCTTCGGATTTCGGATTTCCGGTCCGTTATGGGTTCTTGTCCGGCGTTACTTCTTGACGGCCGTGAGATCGACCTCAGTCAGCCCGGCGGTCGCTTCTGCAAGTGTTTCGGAGCGGAAGGAGCGCTCCCCCGCGACGGGTGAGCGCCCCGGAACCCCCCGCCACACTTACGGCTTCACGACGGCCAGCGCAAAGGCCTCCATGAATCGCAGGACCACCTGGTCCCCCTTCTTGATCTGCTGGAAATTCTGCACGGCGTCGCTCACCTTGAAAGTCCTGACGTTGCCCTGCGGCCCCTTCAGCGCGATGGTGCGCTTCTTGTAATTAATCGCTTCCACGTTGGCCGTGATCTGGACCGTGTCGGCCATGAGGCCGGCGGGCTTCTGCCCCTTTGGCGCCAACTCGACCGCCTGCACCTCCGTTGCGCTCGGGGGGGAGTCCGCCTTCCGGACGAAGATCGCCACCTCTTCGATGTACTCCGCCTTCACCGTGTCCCCGACCTTCACCTGGTCCAGGTTCCTGGCGTTCTTCGCGTTGAGCGTCACGGCCTTGCCGCCCGCCCCCTTCAACGTCACGGTGCGCTTGGCGGTATCCACCGCCGTCACCTTCCCCGACCACGTGACCGTCTCGACAACCAGGGCTCCTGGCTTTGCCCCCTGCGGAGCGCTGCCTGTCTGCTGCGCCATCGCCAGAGATGTGAGCCCCGCAACCACCAGGACCGTGAGCAGTGCCACTCGGAATGTCTTCATGAGCGTCTGACCTCCCTCGTTCGTCGTGTGTGTGGATGGCCCATTGCGTGACCCGATTCCGCCGATCCCGATGCCGTCCGGTCCCTCATCACCTCCCCCATCTCTTGGGGGCTTCAGCCTCAGGGTGTGATGGCCCGGTCAGGGTTGGCCAACCCCCGTTTCGCATGGCCTCCCCCTCTCTCGTCATCCCGTGTTCAACGGGGGTTCGCAACTCGAGTAAGTTACGTGGCAGACGGTGTCCCGCTAGGGTTTGGTGACCGCGATCGCAAAGGCCTCCGTGAATCGCAGGACCACCTGGTCCCCCTTCTTGATCTCCTGGAAATTCTGCACCGCGTCGCCCACCTTGAAAGTCCTGACGTTGCCCTGCGGCCCCTTCAGCGCGATGGTACGCTTCTGGTAATCAATCGCCTCCACGTTGGCCGTGATCTGGACCGTGTCGGCCACGAGGCCTGCGGGCTTCTGCCCCTTCGGCGCCAACTCGATCATCTGCGTCTCCGTTGCGCTCGGGGGGGCGTCCGCCTTCCGGACGAAGATCGCCACCTCCTCGATGTACTCCGCCTTCACCCTGTCCCCGACCTTCACCTGGTCCAGGTTCCTGGCGTTTTTCGCGTTGAGCGTCACGCTCTTGCCGCCCGGCTCCCGGAGCGTCACGGTGCGCTTGGCGTAATCCACGGCCGTGACGGTTCCCGACCACTCGACCACGTCCACGACCATGACTCCCGGCTTCGGCTCAGTCGCACAGGCTGTGAGCCCCGCGACCAGAAGGACTGTGAGTAGTGCCACTCGAAATGTCTTCATGGGCGTCTTACCTCCCCTGTTCGTCTTGTGTGTATGTGTGTGGATCGCCCGGTGCGTCAGGTGCTTCCGCCAATCCCGATGCCGTCCGTTCCCTCATCACCTCCATTCAGCCCCAGGCGGCGCCCAGCCAAGCGGTGTGATGGCCCGGTCAGGGTTGGCCAATCCCCGTGAGATACCGGATGGCGACGCCCACGATGACGTGGTCAGGGGCCGCCAAGATGTGCTTCTGCGCCCACGTCGTCGTCACGATGGCCCCCATGATCAACTGCCGATCCGCCACGATCACCACGGCGTCGGCTCCGAGCTTCGCGCCCGCCTCCTGGAGTTTCTCTTCGATCGCCGACGCCTTCGGAGAGCCCTGAGGCTCGGCGTAGATCTCGGCGATCGGCGCGTGCGGGCGGGAGGGCTCCTGGTGCAGGATCGCGACAATGCCCGGCTCGGTAGGGGGATACGGCGGCGCCCCGCCGAGAGGAACAACCTTGATGGACACGGGGTTGAGAGCGCTGCAGGCGCCTAGCAGCGAGAGGCCGACGAAGGCGGCAACGCTGAGGAGCACCTGCGGGTGGCGAATCATGGCATGACTCCTCGAGGTCCCTCCGGCACAGGTCCAAGCGAGGCTCGGGAGTCTACGCCCTGACGCCGGAGGTAAACAAGTTGGACTTTAGTCCTATATCAATAAGTGCCGACAGGGACAGCCCTTCGACACGCTCAGGGCCCCGAGCCGAGCCGCAGCAGGCGGGGATAGCGACAGGGAAACCGAATGCGGAATGGACTCAAATACGGAAGGCGTACGAGAGTACGAGGGTACGATTCAGGCGAGTTCGGCCCTGCCCGCCGCCAGATCCTCCCACCGGACAACCTCGATTCCCCTGCCGAGGCTTCTCCGCTTTGGCGACGTCATGACAACGAATCCGCGCGCGCGTGATGCCTTCGCATACCATGCTCCTCGATGTCCCCCACCACTCCTTGCTGGCGCCGGTTTCCCTCGGCGCACTTCCGCTTGACATGTGAGTCACATGCAGATATGTTTTGGACATGCCAAAGATGATCCAACTCCGCCACGTCCCTGATGACCTGCACCGAAAGCTCAAAGCCCGAGCGGCCCTGGCAGGTCTCTCACTTTCCGACTACCTGCTCCAAGAGGTTCGCCGCACAGCGGAGCGTCCAACAGTGGCTGAGCTGAGAGCCCGCCTCGCCGGGCGCACCCCGGTCATCACGCGGGTCCCGCCTGCGAAAGCCGTAAGGGCCGAGCGAGAGCGCCGGTGATCGTCGTTGACGCCTCCGCGGCGGTCGAGGTGCTCCTCAATACGCCTGCCGGAGGCCGGGTCGCTGAACGCCTCTTCGCGGCCGGAGAAACGCTTCATGCGCCTCATCTTCTAGACATTGAAATAGCCCAAGTCCTTCGGCGCTACGCAGTTTCCGGGGAACTCGAACCCGCACGTGGCCTGGAGGCTCTTGAAGACCTCGCCAATCTCCCGCTCACTCGCTATCCGCACGACTTCTTCTTGCCCAGAATCTGGGAACTCCGGCACAACGTTACCGCGTACGACGCGGTCTATCTTGCGCTCGCCGAAGCTCTCGCCGCTCCCCTCCTTACCCGCGATGCCGCGCTGGCCTCGGCCGCCGGACACAGCGCACGGATCGAACTCATCTGACCGCCCAGCGCCTGGGAATTCTTCGCTGCACCGCCTGCCCCTCGCCCGACGGTCCTGCTTCTCCTCGAACGGCTAGACCCCAAACATTTGCGGTTCAATTGCATTGTCCGGGTTCACGCTAACGCCGCAAGCGCCGATTCTCGACGGGCGGCGTAGGAGGCTCCTCGATCGGCGGCGCGGGAACCTATTCGGTGGGTTTCTTCTCGATGGGCGGGGTGGGCATCTGCTCGAGAGGTCGCATGGGGGTCTGCTCAGTCGGTGGTGTAGGGTTCTGCTCGATGAGCGGGGTGGGGTTCTGCTCGATGCGTGGTGTGGGCATCTGCTCGAGGGGTCGCATGGGCTTCTGCTCGGTGGGTGGCTTGGGATCGGATTCAATGATCTGCGAAACCAGGCTGGACGGCGACAGCGGGCGTGTAGGCAAAGGACCGGAGGGGAAGAAGGACCCGATGACAAGGCCTACTGCAAGGCTGCCTACCGTTGGTCCCAGGAACCTACACATACGTTTCCTTCAAATCCGAAATCCGAATATCGAAATCCGAAACAAATCCGAAATCCTGCTCAAATTCGAAGCTCGAAACTCGAAATCCGAAACAAATCCGAAGCTCGAAAGAGACAATGTTCGAAACACGGCACCGTCGCCCCAAACTCGAAACCCGAATATCGAAATCCGAAACATTTCGAATTTCCCCTTTCGGCCATTCGGATTTGCTTCGAATTTCGGGTTTCGGATTTCGAATTTTCCCCCATTCGAAATTGCTTCGGATTTCGTGCTTCGGATTTCGGATTTATGGTCCGTTGCGGGTTTTGTCTGCTCGCCGTTACTTCTTGACGGCCGTGAGTTCGACCTCGGTCAGCCCGGCGGCCACATTGGCGCCGGTGAGCCCCGCGACGCTGACCGGCTGCAGCGCGAAGCCCTTCTTGGAGCCGCCGACGAGCACGTTGGCGCCCAGCCCCGCGGCCCACGCGGCTTGGGCCGTGGCCCCTACGTAGGTGCCCGCGAACTCCCCCGGCACGATTTTCTCGGACGTCGACATCACGCCCCAGTAGATCACGGCGTCCTGCTGGTAGCCGATGTCCACGCCGTACTTCTTGATCTTGCCGGTGTAGCGGGTCGGCTCCCCCTTGCCGGCCGGGGTGAACACGCACTTGAGGTCGCGGCTCGAGCCGAAGACGAGCCCCCAGCCCCCCGCCTCGTTGCACTTGAGCGTGCCCACCTTCACGCCTTTCTTCTCCTCGCCGGCTTGGGCCATGGCCGCCAGCCCCACCACCATTGCACACACGATCACACTGACCAGTACGCGTCGCATCGCCCATCCTCCTATCGTGTGGGGTGAAGGGCCGCGCCCCGCACCGCCGGTTCCTTGCCGTGCCGCCACCGAAGCGGCCGCTTCCGGGTTTTGAATCCCCCGTCCCGCGCGTCCACGCCCCGCCGATCCTCCGCGGGATCATGGAGGAAAGTGTCTTGCAGGGGCCTCCTGCACCTGCGCGGGGCGAATCATGGAATGACTCCTCGAGGCCGGTCCGGTACTGGGCTGAGCGGGACGCGGGAGTATATATCCTGAGGCCGTAGGGAAAAGCAAGGAGAAATTGGGCCAATTGGGTGGCATTGTACCCTTCGTTGTGCAACTTCCCTCGGGTCCCGGAAAACAACGGGTGTATGCTCCCCCGGGCCGCACACCCAGACAGGAGGCTACACCCCGATTCGAAAAAGGGAATTGCCTGTCCTGTGTGGCTACCCTCCAGACGCCTCAGGCGCGAATCCCTGAAATGGCTTGCCATCCCCCGGTGAGTTGACTAGACTAACCCTCGTGCCGGCGTAGCTCAGTTGGCAGAGCAGCTGATTCGTAATCAGCAGGTCGAGGGTTCAAGTCCCCCCGCCGGCTCCAGTCATTGCAGCAGAGGAGGACGCGCGGTGAGCGGTTGGCGCACGGCGTTTCCCGGAGTCATCGGGCTGGCGATCTTGCTGGTGCTTCTCGGCTCTCCCGCGGCCCAGGAGAAGGGAAAGCCCGGCACGCCGGGCCCGGACGGGGCCAAGGCCCCGGACAAGCAGATGCAGGCCGAGGCCCACTACGAAATCGGCGTCATGTACCATGAACGGGTGTTCGAATCCCTGGACCAGGCGATTGCGGAATACGAACAGGCCGTCAAACTCAAGCCGGAGTACGCCGAGGCCCATTTCAACCTGGCGCTCTCCTACCACACCAAGGCCAAGCTGGGGACGGACGATAAGACCCTGTACCGGAAGGCCCTGGCCGAGTACAAGCTGTACCTGAAGCATAGCCCCAGCGGGGAGCTGGCCGGCAAGGCAAAGCAGAACATCAAGGCGGTCGAGGCCAGGCTGCGGCCGTAACTTCTACCGACGAGGGCAGGTGAATATCATGCACTGGTGTGTGTCATGCGGGGGTGGGTCCGGCGGATGGGGCCGCCGCGAGTTCCTCCGGGCGCTGGGGCAGGCGTGTCTGGCCGTTGGCCTCGCCCCGAGTCTCGCCAGCCCCCAGACCATCATGGACGAGACCAGCGACGTCAAGATGGGTCGCGAGGCCGACCCTGTGATCCTGAAGCAATTCGGCTACTACGACGGCCCCGACCTCCAGAACTACGTGGCCCAGGTCGGCCAGCGGGTGGTATCCAGGGCCGATGCCCGGTTCAACTTCGAGTTCAAGGTCGTGGACCAGAGCTACGTCAACGCCATGGCCTTGCCGGGCGGCTTCATCTACGTGTCCCGGGGAATGCTGGCGGAGCTGAACGACGAGGCGCAACTGGCCGGCATCCTCGGTCACGAGATCACGCACGTCAATTCCCGCCACGGGGCCAAGCTGCTCACCAAGGCCCTGGGCGCCCAACTGGCCACCCTGATCGGCGTGGGGGCGGCCGCGGCGAGCGGGTCCGGGGCGGCGGCCAGCGGCGTCGTCATGATCTCGAACCACATCACGAACTACATGCTGTTGGGCTACGGCCGCGAGTTCGAGCTGGAGGCGGACGAGGTCGGCCTCCGCTACTCCTACCGGGCCGGCTATGACCCACGGCGCCTCGTGGTGTTTCTCAAGCAGCTGCGCCGGATGGAGATCCTTCGCGGCCAGGCCCTCTATCACGGCTTCGAGGCCTCCCACCCGGATACCGCCATCCGGATCGCCAAGGCGGACACCATGTCGAACCTCCTGATCGCCGAAGGAGGTGCCCTGGAGATCAGGGCCGACCAGTACAAGGCTCAGCTCGACCGGCTTCGGTATGGTGAGGCAAAGGACCAGCTGCGCATGAAGATGTACATGGTGAAGCCCGGTGATACCCTGGCCAGCATCGCCCGGGGGGAGATGGGGGACGAGGGCCGCCGCTTCGAAATGGCCACTCTGAACGGCCTCCCGGACAACGCCGTCTTGACGCCCGGCTCCCGCTTGAAGCTCATCGTGAAGCGGAGCGAGGTCGACAAGGCGCTTGAGCTGCAGCTGAAACATTAGCCCGGATTATTCGCGAAGACCGCGTCTTCGCTCATACCCGCCTGCGAGAGCGCGTGTTGCGCTCTCGCCGGTTTCGACACGGTGCTTGTGCACCTCGCTCAAGACTAACCCGGGCTAACCCTGAGCGAAGGCCCGAAGGGCCGGAGTCGAAGCCCGCTAGGGCGGGTTATTCATGGCCCGTTCATGAATAAACCGGGTTAGTCCTCCCGACGAGGGTCACCCATGCCCTGGATCCCGCGCGGGATCATCACCGCCCTCCTCACCCCGTTCCATCCCGACGCCGCCCTGGATATTCAGATCTTGCGGACGCGAATCGCCTGGCAGCTCGATCAGGGCATCCACGGCCTGCTGGTCGGCGGAGTCAGCGGCGAGTACGTGAACCTCTCGCCCGAGGAGCGCCGGCAGGTAGTCCGGGCCACCGTCGGGGCGGTGGGCGGCCGGGTTCCTGTGATCGCCGGCATCCTCGAGCCGAACACCCGCCAGGCCGTGGGCGCGGCCAAGGACTTCGAGGCGCTGGGCGTCCAGGCCCTTCTGCTCCTCACACCGTTTCATAATCTGCCCGCGCCGGCCGGCATCATCACCCACTTCCGGACTGTCCACGACGCCACATCCCTTCCCATCCTGCTCTACAACAATCCCGGGCGGACGGGAATTGACATGGATCTCGCCCTCCAGGAGGAGTTGGCCGCCCTCCCCCGGGTCGTCGGCGTCAAGGAGTGCCGACGCGAGATGGCCATCGTCTCGGAGCAGATCCGCCGGGCCCGGCCCGGATTCGCCGTCCTCTCCGGCGAGGATGACCTGGCCCTCGCCACCTTTGTCCTGGGGGGCACGGGCGCCATCCTCACCGGAGGCAACATCCTGCCCGGACTGTTCCTGGACATCTTTCACCTGGTACAGCGGGGCGAGGTCGCCAAGGCCGTGGAGTTGCACCACCAGATGATGCCCCTCATCCTGGCCATCTACACCAGGAACCATCCGTATCCGCTCAAGGAGGCCATGGCCCTCGCGGGGATGCCGGTCGGCCCGGCGCGTCCGCCTCTTGCCCCCATGGATGAGGGGCAACGGGAGAAGGTTCGCGCTGCCCTCCGGGATTTGGGCCTGCTTCGGCCCTAATCCCTGGCAACTTGGCAATCCGGCAACTAGGCAACTTGGACCTCCGGATTGCAATCTTGCCGAATCGCCAATCCTCAATGGGGCAACTGGTTGCACCCAGAGGGTACCCGGCATTCTGGCAACCTCGAAACACCTGATTGCCAAGTCGCCTGATTGCCGGATTGCCGGTGCACGGGGTGGTTGCAAAGTGAATCCGGCGATGCGGTGATTCCCGA
>CAZNWB010000135.1:0-3289 GCA_964576535.1 uncultured bacterium
ACATCGTGGGCTTGACGTTGGGATACCGGTTCTAGGTCCATCCGCCGGCCCGCCTAGACCCTCCGGGGCGGACCGGCCTTACCCCGCCGCTCTGGTCCGGTTGCCGCCGCCAGGCGACGGGCGCAGCCAAACGGCCCGGGGACACCTTCCCCGGGCCGTGACTCTTTCTCCTGGCCATTCCACGGGACTTTGAAGGGAAAGCGGGCGCGTTTTTGGAGTGCGACCCTCACAGACAAGGAGCGTGGGCCGTGAGGCGAGGACCGGCACACCCCGGCTACTCGATTGCCTGCGGACAGGGTGGTGAGTTTTCTTACCGGAGGGGTAGGATCGCCAGCTCATGGATGGGGAAGTCCTTCGGATTGTAGGTCACGAGGGTCAGGTTCCACTGCAGGCTGGTGGCAGCAATCAGGAGGTCTATGAAGTCCAGTGTCCTTCCCTTGCTCCGATACTCCCTGAACCAGTTGGCCGCCTGGCTGGCCGCCGGTGCATTGACATCATAAGACGTGAGGCTGCGGAAGAGTTCACGCGTCCGATCCTCCTCGCCACGCTTCATCCCCAGTTCGACCTCGAACACCGACAACGCGGAGCATCCCACCGTTCCCCGTGATCGCAGATCGCGGACGGCGGACAGAGCCTCCAATTTGCCACGCAGGATCCAGATGAGCACATCGGAGTCGAGGAGGTATTCAGCCACGTGGTTTCCTTGCCAAGCGCTGGGTGAACTGGGAGCGCAGCCCCCGAAGATATCGCTTTACCGCTGCGGGGGATGTCAGATCAGGGTGATTCTTGTCGGTCCACGCTCCCGCAGCCTTTTCCAGGGCCCGCTCGAGACGCAAGCGCTGCAACTTTTCCCAGGCGGCGTCGGCAATGAACTCGCTGCGCTTCCTGGGGCTCACGTGCTTCTCCATTTCCAGCAGGAGTTTCCTGGGGAGGATCAGGTGTGCCTTGACTTTATCTTCTCGCATCCGGGACCCCTATCTTGGTGACCAGAGCAAGTATACATATATGTGGGTATCTGTCAACCTGCAATTCGGTTCTGACTCTCGGGGAGCCGACGGATCGGAAGGAGAAAACCGGCGCCACCCCGCGGGGTCGGCATGTCCTGACGGTGGACGCCTGGCGAGGCGAAGGGGCCCTGATGCGAGCAAATTGGGAACCGATGTTTCCGTGGTATCGTCTCAGGACTCATGCTATAGTCCCAGCACCCCGAGGAGGTTAATCTTGTGATCACGATCAGCCCGCAGGCCCGGGTCATGTTCGAGGAGGAGCGGCGCAGGCAGGGGAAGCCGGAGCTGGGAATCCAGGTCAGCTTCCTGTATGGCTGCGGCGGGGCCGGATTCCGCGTCACCTTCACGGATGATCCGCATGACTTCCAGGCCCTGGAGGAAGTGGACGGCGTGCGGATCTACCTGGATGCCCAGAGCCGGGACACCTTGCAGGGGGCGGTGCTCGACTGGGACGAAGGGCCCCAGGGTGGATTCCTCCTGCGGCACCCCGAGGCCGCCCTGGTGGATTTCTGCTAGTCCGAAATTATTAACCGCCAATCCCGCCAGGGGCGGGACAAGCACGCCAAGACGAAGCCCATCTTCTGGTGGGAATCGAACGAAACCTCTGAACGCCCCATGGGAATGAAGAGTCCGGGTGGATGACGGGATGGAGCCGCTGCCGAGTCAGGCGGGTGAAATCCACCTCGGAATGGCGCTGGAGCGGGTCCTCTCCTGCCTAGGCGATGTCCTGTTCGACGAGTTTCCCTTCCCCGGTAGGGTGACGTGTATCCGCCAGCGGCTGGACCGGACCACATCCCTTTTTGAGACGGTGACATACTGTTTTACCGAGGAGTCCCTGTTCTCCGTGATCTGGGAGAATGCCACCACCGATCCGCTGGCCTCATCCATCGCGCGCTACGGCCCGCCGACGCTCCGGCGAGGGCATCGGGGAGAATCTGAGGTTGCCTTTGTCGAGCACCGCTGGCAGCAGGGGAACGTGGAGTTCATCGTGACGGATTTTCCCGGCCGGGACGGCAGGCACTCCTTCGCGGTGGAGATGTGTGACGCCCGGGTGAAACGGGCCCTGGCCCTTCCGAGCCAGGGAGGTGAGGATTACAGGAGCCGGACATGAAGCTGAAAGGGAAAGTTGCGCTGGTAACAGGCGGCGGGACCGGGATGGGTCGAGCGATGTGCCTGAAGTTCGCCTCGGAAGGCGCCAGTGTCGCCGTCAACTACTCCAAGTCGCAGAAGCAGGCGGAGGAGGTCGCGGGGGCCGCCCGGCAACTGGGGGCGCCAGCCATCGCCATCCAGGCGGATGTCTCCCAGGATCGGGAGGCGCGCCGGCTGATCGAGCAGACCGTGGGGAAGCTCGGGCGCTTGGACATTCTCGTGAACAGCGCGGGCTGGACCCGCCGAGTCAACCACCGCGAACCCGAGGGGCTGACAGAGGAGATTCTGGAACGGACCTGGGCGGTGAATGTGAAGGGACCGCTGTATTGCATCCGGGCCGCCATTCCCCACATGCTGAAGGCGGGCGGGGGCGCCATCGTCAACATCACCTCCATCGCGGCCTTCCAGGGCGCGGGAAGTTCGATCATCTACTGCGCGTCCAAGGCGGCCCTGGGGGCCATCACAAAGTCAGTGGCGCGCGCCTATGCCAAGGACAACATCCGCGTGAACTCCATCGCGCCCGGCTTTGTGGACACCGGCTTCGTGGACTGGCCCCCCGAGGTCCTGGAGAAAAACGTCAAGGGGAGCCCCATGGGCCGCATCCCCACCGTGGACGATATCGCCAACGCGGCCCTGTTCCTGGCCTGCGATGCCACGGGGATCACGGCGCAGACGATCCTCGTGGACTGTGGGGTGACGGTGCTGCAGCCCGTGGTCTAGGACCTGACGCGTATGGCGTATAGCCAATGGCGTATGGTCGAACCCTCTTGGTCCGTTTTGAACCATACGCCATACGCCATTCGCCATAAGCGGGATTGGTGTTCTGACGGGACGGCGGGCCTCACTCCCTAGTCATCCTCTGGCACCACCTCGAAGCCTCGTTGCTCGAGTTCCAGGGCGAAGAGGGCGAGATACTTGATCCTGGCGGGAGCCTCGACCACCGGCTCGGCCTGGCTCAGACCGGGAAGCAGCTCCGGCGCATGGACGGGGATGCTCTGCGGTGTCCCCAGGACCTCGTCGCTCACTCGTCTCAGCTCTGGATCGTCGGTCTCGATCGTGATGGAGTGGAGATCGGCCCGCCAGCGCCCGATGACCTGGGTGGTGCCCCGCCTCCGGATGAAACCCTTCTGCAC
>CAZNWB010000135.1:3389-7143 GCA_964576535.1 uncultured bacterium
GGTGAATTCTTCCTTTGAAAATTGTGCACTTGCCCCGGTCCAGAAGGCATACGGGATTTTTTCTCTGTGATTTCTCTTGACAACGAGGGGGGCCTTGGTGAAAATTCGGTCTGACCACCAGACCAACACCCCGGGGCATCCTACGCTTCCATGTTGAGAGCCGTCAAGCAGAAGAGACTCTACCAGGACATCGTCGGGCAGATCCAGGGATTGCTCGCCGACGGCCGGCTGAAGCCCGGCCATCAACTCCCCTCGGAGCGGGAGCTTTCCGAGCTATTCCAGGTCAGCCGGGCCTCGGTCCGGGAGGCCCTCCGGGCCCTGGAGTCCATGGGCTTTGTTGAGATCCGGTCCGGGGAAGGAACCTACGTCGCCTCGACGGTCGAATCCTTCCTCTCCCCGCTGGCCTTTGCCATCCAAGAGCATAGGGATAGCCTCCGGGAGATCTTCGAGGCCCGGAAGATCCTGGAGCCTGAGATCGCGGCCCTGGCGGCCGATCGGGCCAGTCCGCCAGAGGTCCGACGACTCGAGGTGGTCCTGGAAGAACAGGCCCGGCAGATTGCCAGGGGAGAGACCGGGGTGGAGGCGGACTCTGCTTTCCACTCCGCCCTGGCCCGGGCGGCAAAGAACAAGGTCTTTCTCCGACTCGACGACGCCATGGTCCAGAGCCTTCGCGAGACACGGGAGCGGTCCCTGCAGACCGATGGCCGGCCGGCCCGTTCGCTGGCGGGGCACCGGAAGATCCTGAAGGCGATCCGGGCGGGGGACCCGGGCAAGGCCCGAAAGGCCATGCTGGAGCACCTCGAGGCCATCGAGCGCAACCTCCTGCGGTTGCGGTCCAAGGAACGGAAAGGGAAAGGCCGAAAGAGCCCGGGGCGGTTGTCGCGGGCGGGATGACCCGGGGAAACAAGAGGGAGGTTGGGGCATGACCGGCTCGGTCGAAGTGGTGTATCGGGGAATTTTTCAGAAGCACCTCGGACAGCGGATCACCCGGGGAATCGTGCTGGCGGCCTGGAAGGAGGGGAAGGTGGGGATCTCCTTCGGCCGGTACGGCGATTCGCCGGAGCGGAACGGCATTCCGGCCAAGAGCTTTGCCGTGGTGGCGGACAGCGAGGAGGAACTGCAGGCCTACCTGTCCCGGTACGAGCCCAGTAATAACGACGTGACGGTGGCCGTGGACGACACGCTCTGCAAGGGGGTGGAGTCCTGGGCCTGGTACGGGCTCCAGCCCATCAACAAGCTGACGCGGGCGGGGGGGACGGTCCTGGTGACGTCCATGCAAAGTCCTGAGGAGCTGTTGAAGGATTGCCACCGGAAGGAAGCGGAATGGAACCTGGCCATCGTCAAAGGCATCGCCAGCTTCTCGGGGCTGTGGGTGTACAAGGATGACCACACCGACGTCCGGGTCCTGGGGGCGATCGCCAAGGTCGCGCCCCACGTGGTCAAGATCGAATCGGTGGAGGCGGTCGTCCGGGCGGAGTACGGGGACGAGCTGAAGGTCGCCTCGGCCCGAAAGGCGTATGAACGGGTGGCCCTCCGGGCGGTGGCATCGGGTGAGGGGAATCCGGAGAAGCCCTTCGAATTCCAGCTTCCCAAATGGTGGGAGATGAAGGAAGGCCTGGTGATCCCCGCCATCCCCGTGCGGCAGGAGGTGGAGGGCTGGGACGGCGGGTACCGCCCGGGCCGGAATCCTACCTTCAAGAAATTCACCACCCGCACCATGCGGCCGGTGGTGGACTTCGAGACCTGCACCAAGTGCACCATCTGCTGGATGCAGTGCCCCGATTCCTGCTTCGACGTCACCCCGACCGGGCACTACGACGCCAACATGGAGGCCTGCTGCGGCTGCGGCGTGTGCGAGGCGGTTTGCCCGGTGACGGACTGCATCACCATGGTCAACGAGCAGGCCTTCGAGGACAACGCCAGCCAGTTCGAGATGCACCAGAAAGACCCGGCGACATACAAGACCTGGCTCACGGAGAAGATCCAGGACAAGGTGACGACCTATCGGGCCCACGGGTTCCGGTACCGGGGGCAGTACGAGGAAGAGATCGCGGACCTGGCAACCGCCGGTATCGTCGGGGGCACGGCCGGCGAGGAGGGCCCCGCGGCGGCATTGGCCGAGGCGGCCCAGCGGGCCCAGGCGCTGCGGAAGGCCAAGGTTGCCCAGTGACCCTGGCGGAGTGACGGAGGGAATGACATGAGTCTCGCGACACAACCTGTTCCTACGGCCGACAAGGAGATGCTGATCAGCGGGTGCGCGGCCATCGCCCAGGCCCTGCGCCTGGCCAGCATCGACGTGGTCACCGCCTATCCCATTCGACCCTATGACACCGTGATGCAGGCGGTGGCCAAGCTCATTTCCAACGGGGAGCTGGACGCCGAATACATCGTAGCTTGCAGCGAGCACGATCAGTTCGAGATCGTCAAGCACGCCTCGGCCGTGGGGGCCCGGGTCTTCTGCGGATCCAGCGGCGTGGGCTGGATGTATGCCATGGAGGCGATCGCCGTGACCCCCGCACTGCGGCTGCCCATGCTGGCCCTGGTGGGGAACCGGGCGCTGGATGATCCAGGCGCCTTCGGGTGCGAGCACAACGACGCCCTCTCCGTCCGGGACCTGGGCTGGATGCTCACCTGGGTGGACACCGCCCAGGAGGCCCTGGACACCGCCCTGATCGCCTACCGCGTGGCGGAGGACCCGCGGATCTTCTTACCCTGCGCCATCGCCGCGGACGGGGCGTTCCTGACCCACTCCGAGACCCTGGTGAGGATCCCCAGCCAGGAGAAGGTGGACCAGTTCCTGCCCAAGTACGATCGCGGGGACAAGCTTCTTCACCCGGATAACCCCATCACCGTGGCGCCCCAGGTCAACGAAGACTGGGTGATGGAGATCCGGAAGCAGAACGACGGGGCCATGCGTCGGACCCCGGGGGTCATCCAGGAGGCTTATGCGGATTTCCACCGGATCTTCGGCCGCCAAGGGGGCAACCCGTTTGTCGAGGAGTACATGGCCGATGATGCCGACGTCATCCTCTTCGGTCAGGGTACTCTCTCCATGCCGGTGAAGGTGGGGGTCCGGAAGCTCCGGGAGCAGGGGCACAAGGTTGGCTTCGTCCGCCTGAAGTGGTTCCGGCCCTTCCCAACCCCGGAGGTGCAGGACGCCCTCCGCGGGGCCAAGGCGGTGGGGGTCATTGACCGGGACTACTCCTTCGGCTCGCCCAACTACGGAGCGGTGCTCTACAACGAGGTCCGTTCCGCCCTATATGACCTCCCGCAGCGGCCCCACGTGATCAGCTTCATCTGTGGCCTGGGCGGCCGCGAGGTCACCCTGGACAGCGTGACCGAAATGAGCGAGATCCTGCTCAAGACGGCGAAAACAGGTCGGATGGATCAGCCCAATTACTGGATTGGGGTGAGGGGGTAACAACCATGGCGACAGAGTTGAGCATGCTACCGACCCAGATCCTGGCCCCCTTCAAGGGGGTCAAGAAGGTCACGATCGAGGAGTACTTCACGTCGGGGCACCGGACCTGTCAGGGCTGCGAGTCGGCTCTGGTAATGAAACTGATGGCCAAGGCCGCCGGCCCACGGACCATCATCCTGGGGTCCACCGGCTCCGTAGGGACCAGCGCGCTCGATGTCGCCGCGCAGGTCCGCCTTCGCGGTCCCCGTCTCCGGACGTTCATTCGATGCCAGTACTTCTGAGATGCGGCCGTACGACGCCGATGCCTGTGCGATAACGTTGCTCATGAAGCCC
>CAZNWB010000135.1:7153-8118 GCA_964576535.1 uncultured bacterium
AAGGCCGCCGGCCCACGGACCATCATCCTGGGGTCCACCGGCTGCATGTACGTGGCCAACACCACCTACTATTCCACCTCCTGGGTGGTGCCCTGGATGCATACGCAGCTTGGGGCTTCGGGTTCGGCCGCCGTGGGAACCGCGGCCGGCCTGAAGGCCCTCATGCGGAAGGGGCGGATCAAGCAGGAGCCGATCAACGTCATCGCCTTCTGCGGTGACGGCGGGGGAGCCGACATGGGGCTCAGCTCCATCTCCGCGGCCCTGACGTACCCTGAGTACAACTTCCTGATCCTGATGTACGACAACGAATCCTACGCCAACACCGACATCCAGCTCTCCGGCATGACCCCCTACGGGGCCAACACCACCTTCTCCCCTCCCGGCAAGGCCCGGCGGCTCCTGCATAAGCGGTGGAAGAAGAACGTGGCGGGGATGCTGGCGGCGGGCCACCCCGAGTGCCGGTTCGTGGCCACGGTGGATGCCTCGTACCCCCTGGAGATGATGAACCGGGTGCGGAAGGCCCTGTCCATCGGCGGGCCCACGTTCATCCACTCGCTGGATCCGTGCCCCAAGGGGTGGGATTATGACCCGATGCAGTCCCACGAGCTGGGCGAGCTGGCGGTGGAGACCGGGGTTTGGCCCCTCTTCGAGGTGGAGGACGGCATCCTGAGATTCTACGGAAAGTCGAAGGCCATCGCCCAGGGTCGCAAGCGGAAGCCGGTTCGGGAGTATCTCCTGCGGCAGGGGCGGTTCGCCCACTTCATCGAGGAGGACATCGAGTACTTCCAGACGAAGATCGACCAGATGTGGGAACGGTGGCTCCTCCCCGGCATCGCCCCGTTCCGCCTGGCGGACGACCTAAAGAAGGCGTTGGCCCGGTCGGAGGCCGAGATCGAATCGACTGCCTAGCTCCTTCAGATCGCTACTCCAACGCCGTTCAGCCGCGAGGCTGAGCGGCGTTTTTT
>CAZNWB010000136.1:0-2301 GCA_964576535.1 uncultured bacterium
AACCGAGAATTCGATCGGGGGCCCCATCGGTCGATGTTCCCAGCGACGTGCAGCCGGCCAGGAGCACTATGGCAGTGGCTCCGAGCAGGGTCACTCTTGCGGACTTCCATCGTGCCATGATCGCCTCTCCTTCGAGGGTGAGTTGCGCGACTCCCGAGGTGACAAACCCGATAGGAAACTGGAAACGGGGCGCGCCACCACCTGGTCACCAAGCGAGGCGGGCGACCGGGGCGATGGGCGAGCCGGGGACAAGAACCGGGGGAAACCAACGTCGGCGGGGACGTTACCAACGGCGGGTGGGGCTGTCAAGCGGAATTCAAACGGAATCTCGTGAAGCCTGGGGGACGGGGACCCCGACTGGGAGAGACCAAGTCGTCCGCCCTCCGGTTACGCCGTCGCAGGATCGGGGATAGGAAGGTCGTCCAAGAACGGTTCGTAGGACCAGTCCCGGGAGTGGGCGGCCACGCGGCCGTCGGGCTGGTCGGGCGGGGCGCGGAGGCTGGGTGCTGCGGTGGGGAGCCCGAGATGATCGAATGCTCTTTTCCTCCAATCGAAAATAGGCAATCGAAAATGTCATTTTATGACTTTGTCCGCCCGCGCGAGCACGTTCGGCGGAATTGTCAGACCGATCTGCTTAGCAGCCTTCAGATTGATGATGAACTCGAACTTTATCGGCTGCTCGACAGGTAGGTCAGCCGGCTTGGCTCCTTTGAGGATCTTGTCCACATACGTAGCGGCGCTCCGGAACAAGTCGGCAGTGTTAGTGCCGTAGTACATGAGGCCGCCGGCCTCGACAAACTCGCTCTGAGGGAAAATCGCCGGGAGCTGGTTCTTTACCGCGAGTTCTGCAATCTGTGTTCGCTGAGGGAGGAAGACGGGGCTCGCCATCAGGACTACTGCGCCAGCACGCTCCTTGCTTGCGGCTCGGAATGCAGTCTCAATATCCTTGGGATCTAGAACGTCTAGGTTTTGAACCTTCACTCCGAACGCCCCTGCGGCGAGTTCCACCTCTCTTAACACTTGTGCGTAGCCCGAATTGGTTGAAGTCCCGAGGAAGGCCACGCGCGAGAGCTTAGGAACGATCTCTTTCAGAAGCTCCAGTTGTTTTCCGCTTATCTCCGGGGCAAGGGTTGACACTCCAGTGATGTTCCCGCCAGGTCGCGCGAGGCTGGCGACGTGCCCGCTTCCAACAGGATCGTTATCGTTCGCCATGACAATGGGAATCGTAGTCGTTGCTTCCTTGGCGGCACGGGTTGGTGCCGCACTACTGGTGACGATGACGTCTACCTTGAGACGCACTAGCTCGGCCGCAAGGTCAGGAAGCCGCTCTATTTTCCCCTCGGCCCACCGATACTCAATGACAATGTTCTTCCCCTCCACGTTCCCAAGCTCGCGCAGCCCGTGCCGGAATGCCTCGATGCGGGCCGACGTGGCGGATAGGGAGGCAACACCTAGGAATCCTATCCGGCGGATTTTTGTTGGCTGCTGCGCCTGTGCCACAACCCCACAAGCCGCCAGAGTCACAAAGATTACAAGTAGTCCGATGATGCGTTTCATATCCCCCCCTATTTTAGATTTTCGATACTTCGACTTAGCTCAGTACAAGTTTTAGATTGCCGATTGAACGGAGAACCTCCATCGCGCTTCTGAGGTGTTCTAATTGACGCTACCGTCAGAGCCTAGCCAACATAATGACGGTTACAGGAACACCGGCTTGATGTGCTTCTCCAGCAGGTTCTCCGTCACCAGCCGGCCGATCACCTCGGCGTTTGCCTCCAGCGCCTGCAGGTATGTCGGACCCATTTCCGCCGCGACCTTGAACCCTACGTGGAGCAGTTGGCGGAAGTGGCGGTTGTAGGCCCGGCATTTCTGGTCGTGGCGCAGCGCCGCGGCAAAATCCGAACCAGACCATCCCCGGACCGTCTTCGGCTCCGGCAGCAGACCGCGGTCAATGTCAATCACGGCAGCATATGGCTTGCACAGGTCTTCCAACCGGCCGGACGCCTTTTCGTAGATCTCCTGCGCCAGCCTCAGCGCGTCGCCACCTGCCAGCGCCAGACCGGCGACTTCCTCCAGCCAAGTCGTGCCGGCGGTCTTGAGGTGCAACCCGGCGTCGTGCGTCCGCATGGCGTGGGCGATCGGGCCGTAGATCGAGAACTTGTCGCTGCCGGAATGCACACTGAGCTTGAGATTGGCGGGCAGACCGAATTCCCGGATCGCGAAGGCGATCACCGCAAGATCTTCGTTGAACTCCTTTTCGAACTGGGCGACATCGCCGACGTAATCCACCCCCTTGTTGAA
>CAZNWB010000136.1:2401-8046 GCA_964576535.1 uncultured bacterium
CCCGGGATGTTCAGTGCCGTCGCATACCGGCGGTGTCGCGTCACGAAACCCTGGATGTCCGCTTCCGGCGCCGCCTGGCCCACGAAATCGGCCACGTCCAGCGTGAAGAAATCGCTGGCGGGGATGAACGCATCCACATTCTTGAGACCGATGTGGTCCGCATCCACGTGATGCGGCCCCTTCCAGCCGAGCGCTCTCACCGCCGCGTCCGCTTCGGCGCGGACGCTGTCGGGATGGGTGTGGACGATCAGATGCTCCCGGTTCGACTTGTTCCAGACGGGCGTGATGTCCACGCCCATGGCCTTGGCCTGAAGGAACGCCGCGAGCTGCGCCTCGCCCTGGCGGGCAAACCGGTCACCGATTCCCATGCTGTACTTGGAGAGCATCATCGTCTTTCCCCGTTCAGGTAATGCCTGCGTGGTTACGGGTGGGTTTCGCGTGTGTGTTCCGAGGATGAGACAGGGTATCCCGCGGTGTCAAGGAGAAACAGGGGGCGGGACCGTCCCTGAAGAACCTTCTGTCCTTTTATTCACTAATTGACAGAATGTACATTGTGGCATAGGCTGGGTCTGGCCCCAAGGAGGTGCGGCGTGGTCAAAAGGATGTCCGCTAAAGAAGCCCGGGACCGATTCGCCGAGATCCTGGGTCAGGTCCATTACGGGAAGGACACGGTCATCGTCGAGAAGCAGGGCAAGCCGATGGTCGCCGTCATCGACATGGATCGGTATGAACGACTCATGATGGCCTGGGATAAACCGTTCGCCGTCATCGACCGGATCCGGGACAAGAATCGGGATAAGGACCCCGAGGGGATCCAGAAGGACGTCGCGGCCGCCGTCGCAGAGGTCCGGGCCGCCCGCCGCGCAAAGACCAGAAAGCGTGCTTAGCGCGGTCCTTGACACTAATGTCATCGTCAGCGGGATTATTTCCGGCGCGGGTGCTCCCTCCGAGGTCCTAACAGCCTGGCGAGATCGCCGGTGGAACGTAATCATCTCTCCGGAAATCCTCAGGGAGGTGGAGCGGGTCCTGACTCTCCCCAAGATCGCCCGACGTTACGCCATCACCGGCCAGGATGTGACTGACGCGATTCGGCTCCTCAAAGCCCGTGCCGTCGTCGTCCCGGGAACCTTGACGATCCCTCGAACCGCGCGTGATCCCGACGACGACCATATTTTGGCCTGCGCTATCGAAGCCCACGCAGACCACTTGGTCACAGGGGATCAGGATCTGCTGGCCCTGGAACGCTTCCAGGGAATCCCGATCATCTCCCCGAGAGCCTTTGCTACCATCCTGAAAGCTCCCAGGTAGAAGGATCCATTCCACCGGGCTGCGCATCCGCAACCCCAGTCAGGCGGTCCGCAAAGCTCTTCCACGGTTCTGCGTCTCCACAAAAGCGAAGCCCCCTCGGGGAGAGTCCCGAAGGGGTTCTTTCTTCGTATCCGAACTTCTCGTAATCCGCAGATTACGCAGATTCTCGCAGATTCCTCACGGCTCTCGCCTCTCGGCTCTCGGCTCTACCTTCGACCCGAGCGCTTCCTGGCGGCTGCCTTCGCCTTTGGCTTCGCGGTGCGGGCGGGCTTGGCCACCGTCTTGAAGAGGCCCAGCATGTCGTCGCGGAACTTGTCGTAGGCGGCCTTGAACTCGGCCGAGGTCTTCTGGACGGGGCCGAAGTCGGGCCACTGTTCGGGCGTGTGGCCGCCCATGCCGAAGTCCCCGGCGATCCCCACCTCGCGGAGGACGCGGGTGAGTTCCGCGTTCAGCTCGTAGCCCTTGCGGAAGTCCGGGATCGTGTTGAGCGTTTTCACGACGTCGGGCGGGAACTCCCCCTGGATGGACTCGACGTAGTCGGCGAGCTGGAAGCCCTCGGCCTCGGCCGTCTTGCGGACATTCTCCTGGTGATTCGGGAACTCGGTGTGGACCATGTTCGTCCCGGTGAGCGTCCAGTACGTGTCCAGGGGCTTGCGCTTGGATGCCGGCAGGTAGCAGACCCGCTCCAGGATCACCCGCGCCTGTGCTTGGCTGACCTGGTATTTCCGGCACAGGTAGTCCAGCCACTTTCCCCGGTTCGCCCCCGAGAAGAAGATGCCCCAGACCCGCCGCGCCACAAGCGTCCCCGACTTGCCGATGACGTCTTCCCAGCCTTTCAGATCCTCCTCGGACGCCACGCCCTTCAGGGCCGCGGTCACGTTGGCATCAATGGTCCGTTGACTCCCGAACCGGGTGGCGGCCACGACCTTGGCCTCGTACCCCCTGGCCGCGTCCACCTTGGGCTGCGTGCCGTTGGCGGTCGCGAGCTGGTTCACCCGCGCGAGGGCCTCGGCCTCGCCCAGCTTCCGCTTGAGCTCGGCGAAGAGCCCCTCCAGTTTTACCTCCCGGAGGTGGCTCTCGAACCGCCCACCCATGTTGGTCATGTACAGCTGGGTCGGCACGATCCCTTTCTGGATGGCCCCGGCCATCCCGGCCATCTCCTCCAGGATCATGGTCACTTCCTGGCCCACGCTGTAGATGACCGTGATGTTGGAGCCGAAGCCAAAGGTGTTGATGCTTCGAGCGATCTGACGCGCCGCGGGGGAGCTGGCGGCCACCTTGATCACCATGTTGGGCCGCGCACGCTCGCGCGTGGCGGGATAGCCCGCCAGCAGGTGGTCGTCGTAGACCCGCAGGTCCTCGGTCGCCTCGGCAAAGGCGGCAAAGACGTCCCGGACGCTCTCCCCCACCAGGTGGGCGATGTTGGGATTCAGCTGGAACGAGACCACGCCGCCGCCGGAGGAGCCGGCCAGGTTGAAGAAGATCGGCCGGTACACGTGCAGGTTGTCCCAGAGGGCCAGGAGGGTGGCGTACAGGGCGATCTCGTCGCCGTGTTTCTCCGGCTGGGCCTTCCACTGGGCGAACTTCCGGAAGGACTTCACGTCGGCCTGAAAGGCCCGGCCGAGGGTGGGGTCGTCCTGGTAGGCCAGGGCGGCCAGCACCGGGTTGGTGGAGACCTGCTCGAACCCGAGATGGCGCAGCCAGCGAAGGCCCAGGGCATAGTCGTTGCCGAAGCGGCAGCGCCCCTCGCGGACCATGCGGGTGTAGATATTCCCCTCGATCTCCGCCTGCGCCTTCCGCAGGAATTCCAGGACCACCGGCTTGCCGAAGTCCAGGGCCTCCTCGATGCGGATGGCAGTCCGGGCGACCATGCTGGCCCCCTTCTGGACCAGCTTCATTCGCGCCAGCCATCGCCGCACCACCGCGGCCGCCACGGAGACCTTGCCCTCGGCCGCCTCCCGCGCCTCCCACTCCGCCAGGGCAGCCTGGATGCTGCGGCTGGCCTCGCGCCGCTCCTCGGCATCCAGCCACCGGCTCTCCAGCCCGGTGAAGTTGATCGCCATCTCCAGCAGCGTCTCATAGCTGAACTGGCGGTCCCGAACCTTGCAGACGAGCGCTGCCTCAGGCTCTCCCGCCCTGAGGCGGGACTGGGCGAACCGGATGTTGAGCTGCCGGATCACCCCGGCAACCACCGCGGGCAGGGATCCGGTGAGCTCCGGAAACAGCAGGTGATCCGCCGCCAGGGTCGGATGGCCCCACAGCGCAAGCTGGACCACGTGGGCCGCGTGATCCCCCAGGATCGGGCGCTTTGCCGGATCCGACAGCCGCTCCGGCTGGTTACTTGCCACGATCTGCTCTACCTGCTCCTGCGCCAGGGTCTTGCCAGGCTTTGCCATCGCACTCCTCCGCGTGAAGAATAAGTCCGCCGCCGGGGCAAATCGCGCCGGCAGTATACCCGATTCAAGTCCAGGCTACCACTATCCGCGACCGTGTGTTCAGCTTTTGAGACAATGCGAGCGCAGGGGGGAACTCACCGATCGAGGCAAGTCGGGGGTGGGTGGCCCGCCTGAGGCTGGATGCTCCCGTCCGCCTGGGTTGACACCCACCGGGGCCAGTGATACGTTTCCATCCGTGATATCCCAACTCGCATCGGTCCAATGAGGAGGAAGTTCGTCCATGAACCTGTTCAAGCAGTACACCGCCAAGGACGGTTACACGGCCCTGGTGAAGCCGGAGAAGGACGGCATTGAATTCATCGAAATGGGAATCCTGCGGCTTCCCCCTGGCGGGAAGTACCGCGGCAGCACGGATGGGAGCGAGGTCTGCCTGATCCTCCTGGGTGGCCTGGCCAACGTGACCGTCGGCGAGGCCGATTTTCACTCCATCGGCGGCCGGGCCAATGTTTTTGCCGGCCGGGCCACGGCCGTTCACATCCCGCCGGGCCTGAAGTTCAAGGTCGAGGCCGTCGGAGCCCTGGAGGCGGCCATCGCCCGGGTCCCCAGCGACCTCCCCGGCGAGCCGCGCCTCATCGGTCCCGAAAAGGTCAAGGTCAACGTCCGGGGCAAGGACACCTTCGAGCGGCAGGTCCACGACATCATCGATTACAATTTCCCGTCGAAGCGCCTGCTGGTCGGCGAGACCTTCAACATGCCCGGCAAGTGGTCCAGCTATCCTCCCCACAAGCACGACCGGCTGGCACCCCCCGAAGAGACCCGCATGGAGGAGGTGTACTTCTTCAAGGTTCAGCCGCCCCAGGGCTTCGGTTTTCAGCGCGTCTACAGCCCGGAACGGAAGCTAGACGAGGCCTTCGTCATCCGGGACAACACACTGACCAAGCTGCCGTTCGGCTACCATCCCACGGTCGCGGCGCCCGGCTACTCCCTGTACTACCTCTGGGTCCTGGCCGGCGAGCCGCGGAACTACATCCTGCATGATGACCCAGAACACAAGTGGGTGAGGGACACCTGATCCCGAAAGCGGGATCCTCGCGAAATCCAAACCACAGACCCTGCATCACCTGACACCGCGGCAACAGGAGAGCCGGCCCACCCTGCCATCCGGCCGTCCCGTGGCGATACCGATCCGGCAATCAGGATAATATCCATGGCGGCCTTCCGGATCGATGGGAGTGGGATGGAACGCAGGATAATGGCGGCGGCGCGGCACGTGTGCGGGCGAAAAGACGGCTGATCCCATGAGCCAGTATCCCACGCAGCGAGGAGCGCGCCGGTTCCTGGTGGCTGACCGGCTGGGCGGCCGGGCCAGCGCCACCCAGGAGGTTCGTCTGGTTGACCTGAGCCTGTCCGGCGCCCGCATCGAACACGATACCCCCTTGCGTGCCGGCTCCGTCTGCTCCTTCCAATTCCCGCCCACACTCGGGTCCCTGGTCCTCCTGGTCCGAGTCGTCCACAGCACCGTCGTCGGCAGCGAAGGGAGGGCGGAGGGGGATTCGCTTGTGCGGTACCAGAGCGGCCTCAGGTTCGTAGATCTCACGCCCGACCAGCAGGTCGCCCTTGCGGCCGTTCTGGGGCGACTCATCTCCATAAGTGGCCTGGAGGATCGTCAGCAAACCTCCTGAGCCTTCGGAGTCGGGAGACTGGGCAAGGAAAGGAGGCCTCCATGGCGCAGTGCTGGCGATGTAGCCGCGATCTGGGGCCGATGCTGGAGCACCAGAAGATGGTGACCGAGAAGGGCCCCATCTGCTATGCCTGTTTCAATGCCCTTCAGGAGGAGGCGTACAGGATCGAGCAGGCCCGCCGCGCCGCGGAAAAGAAGAAAAATTAACCACCAAGTGGTCATGACCGCTCACGGTCACCACAACGGATGAAAATCCCATT
>CAZNWB010000137.1:0-8004 GCA_964576535.1 uncultured bacterium
CGGCGGCAACGGATGGCCTGGTGGAGGCGCTCCAGCGGGCGGTATCGGCGCTCGACTGCGAAAGGGTCCGGCGGGACTTCTGGGAGCAGAACGAGTGCGTCTTCATCGAACGGTTCCTTGCCCCGGAGGTGGTGGAGCGCGACCTTATCCCGCACGTCGAACGACTTCGCCCCGAGGTGCACCGGAACTACATCCCCGGTCACAAGAAAGGGGGGAGCATCAGCGCCTTCACCCTTGGCCAGAAGGCGCCCGTCTTCCTCAGGCTCTATACCTCACCCGCCTTCATGGATTTCCTGAGCCGGGTGGTGAAGACGCGCCTCCTGCTGTGCCCGGACAGCGATCCGCATGCGTGTGCCCTGTACTACTACACCGAGCCCGGGGACCACATCGGGTTTCACTACGACACCTCGTACTACCGGGGTGCCCGGTACACGGTGCTGCTCGGCCTGGTGCAGCGGTCCGAGAGCTGCCGGTTGGTTGCCCAGTTGTACAAGAACGATCCCGCCCGCGAAACCACAGAGCTTGCCCTCGCATACGGGCCAGGGGACCTGGTCATCTTCAACGGCAACAAGCTCTGGCATGCCGTCACGCCCCTGGGACCGGGGGAGGAGCGGGTGGTCCTGACGATGGAGTACGTGACGGACCAGGAGATGGCCCTGCCCAAGCGGATCTTTTCCAACCTGAAGGATGCGTTCGCCTACTTTGGCGTCTCCGCTCTCTGGCCCCGCCGCCGATCTCGGGAGTAGCCGCTCCCGGTCCGATCTCCGATAGCAGATTGGCAAGGCCTGACCCCCGACTCGTATGGGGTCAGGCCTTGGTTATTTGCTTTTAGGAGATCAGCAAGGGAACGCCAACGCCGATGCGCGAAAAGTGACGGCGCTCCCCGGGCGGGGAGCGCCGCGAGCGGAGGGAGAAGGGCGGCGGTACGTTACAGGGCCTTGAGGATATTGGCGAACTCGTCGCGGGTGTAGGCGCGGAAGGTCTCGGTGCGGACGTTCCCCAGGGAGGCGTTCTCCAGGGTGAAGGCGCTCAGGGCCGCGTCGCTGGGCGCATCAAAGGTCACGACGATATCGTACCGGCCCATGGTCCAGTGGATGTCGCGGATCTTTACCTTGTGCTTGGCGGCGATCTTCCTCACCCGGTCGGCCCGCTTGATAGAGTTCCTGGCGTCCCGAACGCCCTGATCCGTGAACGAGACGAGTGCAATGTAATGTGGCATCTCCCTTCTCCTTTCCTTAACGCCCTGGAACGTTCCGAATCGTCTGCCGACGGCCGCGCGGGGCTGGGCCCAGGCAGGCGGCGACCCATCGGGCGTGAGGATATCCAAAGGCGGACCCGCAGGTCAAGGGGAGGAATGAGAAGGTCTGGAGATGTCCCCCAAGGCGGGGCACTAGGCCTCAGGGGTGGCGAACGCCCAGCTCCTTGAGCAGCCGCGACAGGTACGTCCGCTGCAGTCCCAGCATCTCGGCCGCGCGGGTCTGGTTGCCGCTCACCCGGTCCAAGGTCGCGCGCAAGAACTCCCGCTTGAACCGCAGCACCGCCTCGTGGTAGTGGGCAGATTCCGGGGAAGCCGCCTCGTCCGGCGCGGCCGGGACGATCGGCAGGTCGCGGGGGCCGATGTCCGGCCCGGTGGCCAGGACCACGGCGCGTTCGATGGCGTTCTCCAGCTCGCGCACGTTTCCCGGCCAGTCGTATTCCGTGAGGAGGGCCAGGGCCGCGGGCGAGATCGGCTTGGGTGGGCGTTTGAGCTCGGCGCTGTATTTCTCCACGAAGTGGCAGGCCAGGGGTTCCAGATCTTCCGTCCGCTCGCGCAGCGGCGGGAGGCGGAGACTCACGACGTTGAGCCGGTAGTACAGGTCCTGGCGAAAGGCTCCCTGCTTCATGGCCCGTTCCAGGTCGGTGTTGGTCGCGGCCACGAAGCGCACGTCCACGCGGATGGGCCGCGTGCCGCCCACCCGCTCGAACTCCTGTTCCTGAAGCAGCCGGAGGAGCTTCGCCTGCAGGGCCTGACGGATGTCCCCGATCTCGTCCAGGAAGAGCGTTCCAGCATGCGCCAGCTCGACCTTGCCCAGCTTGCGCTGGTGGGCCCCCGTGAAGGCGCCCTTCTCGTGACCGAACAGCTCGCTCTCCAGGAGTTCCTCCGAGAGGGCCACGCAGTTGACGGTCACGAAGGGGCGATCGCGCCGTGGACTCCACCGGTGGATGGCACGGGCCAGGATTTCCTTTCCGGTCCCGCTTTCGCCCCGGAGGAGGATGGTGGCGTTGCTGGCGGCGACCCGCTGCGCGGTGCGCGCCAGCGCCTGCATGGCCGGGCTCTGGCCGACGAGGGGACGGTCCAACCGATCCAGCTCACTGTGGAGCAGCCGGTTCTCTTCCCGCAGGGAGTCTCGCTCCAGCGCCTTGTTGATCACCACCTCCAGGTGGGCCGGGTCCAGCGGCTTGGGGATGAAATCGTAGGCCCCGGCGCGCATGGCCTCCACGGCGCGCTCGACGGTTCCCGAGGCGGTGATGACGATCACCGTCGTCTCCAGGCCCTCGCGGCGAATAGTCTCCAGGACCTCCATGCCGCTCACCCGGGGCAGCTGCAGGTCGAGGAGGGTGAGGGGCGCCGCGTCCTGCCGGAGCAGATCCAGCGCCTCCTGGCCGTCGGCGGCGCAGGTGGCCTCCAGTTTCATGAGCTGGAGGCGATCGGACAGGAGCTCCCGGATGTCGGGGTCATCATCCACGACGAGGATCCGGCTGCGTGGTCTGGTCATGTGTGTGTCCCGGCCTCTCCTGGCAGTTCGGCACTCGCGGCTGATGTGGAAGCGGCAGGCACGGTGAAGCGAAAACGGCTGCCCCGCCCCACCTCGCTCTCCACGCCGATGCGTCCCCCGTGCAGCTCGATGAGACTTTTCGCGATGGCCAGACCGAGGCCCGTGCCCTGGGCCTTGCCGTCTCCGTCCCGGCGGACCTGGTGAAATTTCTCGAAGATCGCCTCCAACTCCTCCGGCGGGACCCCGGGACCCGCATCTTCGACAGTGACCTCCACCCACTCCCCCGCGTCAATTGGTTGAGTCGTCAATTGGTCGATTGGTCTTGACGAATCGACCCCTTGACGAGTTGACCACTCGACCGTTTTCACCGAGACCGTGACGCGGCCCCCGGCGGGGGTGAACTTGACCGCATTCTCCGCCAAGTTGATCAAGATCTGCTGCAGCTTGTCCCGGTCGGCGAAGGCCAGGACCGGCGATCCTTCCGAGGCCACGGTAAGCTCCAATCCCTTGCCGGCGGCCATCGGTCGCAGACCCTCGATGATCTCCTGGAGGAGGTCGCCGACGGACACCACGCTGGGATGGAATTCGATCCGCCCGGCCTCGATCCGGGAGAGATCCAGGAGATCGGTGATCAGGCGGACCAGGCGGTCCGTGTTGTTCTTTACCCGCGCGAGATACCGTTGGAAGGTCGGGGTAATCTCGCCTGCCACGCCGTCCAGGAGGTTGTCCACCGCCATCCGGATGGAGGTGAGGGGCGTGCGGAGCTCGTGGGAGACGTTGGAGACGAAGTCGGACTTCAGGTGGTCGAGCTTCTTGAGCTTCCGGTGCGAGGTCTCCAGGGCGACGTTCGCCTCGGAAAGCTCGCGGGTCCGCTCGGCCACCTTCACCTCCAGCCCCAGGTTGAGGAGCTCGATCTCGCGGTAGGCCAGGGCATTGGCCAGCGCCACGGCGGCCTGGTCCGCCAATCGCGAGAGCGCCTCCTCTGTGCCCTCAGCAAACACGCTGGCCTGCCGGCGGCCCACCCCCAGCACGCCAACGCTTGCCTGCTGCAGCCGGATGGGTACCAGGATCAGCGCCACCAGGCCTTCCTCGGTCAGGACCTGGGTTTCCTCGGGGTCCTCGGCCTCAACCGATGCGGGTTCGCCGGGGGCGAGGGGGCGACCCGATTGGAGGACCCAGCCGGCCTGTCCGAGCCCAGGCTGGATGTGCCAGTCATGGATCGTCAATCCGACGGCACCAGCGCAGGCGGCGACCGCCGCATGACTGGCGTCGCGCTCCCGGTAGGCCAGGAAGGCCACGTCGGCCCTGCACAGGGCCTGCGCGTGCCGCACCAGGGCCTCCAGCACCCTGTGGAAGTTCAGGGTCGAGGAGAGTTCCCGGTCCGCATCGAAGCGGACCTTGAGCGACTCGGCCATGCGGTTGAACGCGTCTCCCAGATCCCCCAGTTCATCCTGGCGCTGAGGCTGGATGCGGTGGGCGAGGTTCCCCTTGGCGATGGCCCGGGCCCCCTGGGCCAGGGCCTGGATCGGCCGGGTGAGCCGCCGCGTCTGGAGGTGGGCCCACACCAAGCCCGCCGTCAGGGTGAACACGCCCAGGGCCAGAATGGCATTCCGGGTCCGACCGATCAGCGCTTGCTCATCGCCGATGGAGATCCCGATGCGCGCGGTGGCCCGGCGCTGGGCCAGGACCAGCACCGGGGCCGCGAAGTCGTAGAGCGTCTCCCCCTGGCGGGAGCGGGTCTCTTGGAACATCGGCTCGGCGGCCGTCAGCGCCCGCCGGGTCAGGGGGTCCTGGTATATGGCCCCGGTCTCGGCCAGCCGCGTGTGGATCAGGACCCGGCCATCCAGATCCAGGATCATGGCATACCGGATGTCGGGCTCCCGCGCGAGGCTGGTGACCAACTGCCGCAGGCCGAGGAAATCGTCCGCCACCAGGGCCGGGACGCTGCTGAAGGCGAAGATGGTCACCAGGCGCAGCCCGTTCTCCCGAGCGGTGCCCAGAATGGCCCGCTCCTGGATCAGGAGGACGGCGGGGATGAGCAGGGTGAAGAGGACGCTGACCAGCAGGATCACGTGGAGGGCAAAGCGCGCCTGGAGGGACAGGCGTCGATAACGCTCCCGCAGGGAACCGACTCGATTCATGCCGCTTCCGCCTCAGCGGATCTCCACGGTCGTGAGCTTGTCCTGGGGCAGCCCGTAGAGGTTGAGGGTCAGCCCGGCAACCCGAACATGATGGGCCGCGAAGGTGACCTGGTGGTAGAGAAAGACCGCGGGCACATCGGCCAGGAGCACCCGGGTGGCCTCTCGGTACATGCGCAGCCGTCGCGCCTCATCCATGGGCTGGCGGGCCTGATCCAGGAGTTCATCCATCCGTGGATTGGAATAGTGCCCGAAGTTGTCCGATGACTTCGAATGGAACAAGGGGAAGAGGATGCGCTCGGGATCCGGGGTGCTGACCGACCAGCCGTACAGGTACAGGTCGTGGTCCCCTTTCTGTCGCTCCGCATGGAACGTTTTCCAGTCCGGCGTCCCGAGGAGTTCGACCTCTATACCCACCTTGCGCAGGTCCGACCGGATGGCCTGGGCCGTCTCCGACCACGGCTCCAAGGAGGCATTATACAGCAGACGCAGCGTGAGTCCAGATTCCGCGCCCGTCTCGTTGAGGAGGGTGCGCGCGCGCCGCGGATCATAGACCGGCTGGCGAAGCTGTGGATCGTAGCCGAGGCTCGCCGGCGGCAGGGGGCCCCGCGCAACCACCATGGCTCCCCGGCCCAGGTAGGTGGCCAGTCGCTCGCGGTCCAGCGCCCGGGCGATGGCCTCACGCACCCGCCGGTCCTTCAGGGAGGGGCGATCCACCTGAATGCCCAAGAACCGGACGTTGAGTCCACCCACCTTCGCCAGGCGGACGAGCGGATTGGCCGCCAGTCGCTCGAACGTGTAGGGCGGGACGTCGGGCACCAGGTCGAAGTCGCCCGCCTCCAGGCGATCGATGGCCGTCTGGACGTCGGGGACGATGGCGAAGGTCACCCCGCCCAGGCGGGGCCTCCCCCGCCACGAATCGGCGAAGGGCGCCAGGACGATCCGATCGCTCTCCCACCGATCCAGACGGAAAGGCCCGGTCCCCACCGGCGTCCGCGTCAGGTGCAGGCCGTGGGCGATCAGGGCCTGCGGGCTGACGATCTTCACCAGGGCAAACTGCGAAGGTCGGGGATAGTGAAGGCTGATGGCGACCGTGTGGGGGTCCAGGACCTGGATGGCTTTGACGAGGCCGGACAGGACTCCTCCATAGGCGTTGGGCGGCGAGGCGGAGTAGACGCGGGACGCGGGAAGGTACTGCCGCTCGTAGCTGACCTTCACCGCCTCGGCGTCCAGGAGGGAGCCGTCATGGAACCGGACGTTTTTCCGAAGGGTGAAGGTATACGTGAGCCCGTCGGCGCCCTGCTCCCATCGTTCGGCCAGCGCCGGCTCCATCTTGGTGCCGTCCGTCGAGAGCTGGGTGAGGGCATCGTACAGCAACCACATCACCTGGTCATCCTGGATGCGGTTGCTCTTGGCTGGGTCCAGAGAGACGGGGTCGCTGATGAGCCGGTGGACGAAGGTACCCTCGCCCGCCAGCGCCGGCTCTGTCCGTGCCACCAGGGTCACGGCGCACGCCATGCAGAGCGGCAGCAGGCTTCTCCGGAGGCCGATTCGTCCCACTGCGCCATGCCTCGGTCCGGGCATCGGATCACCTGCCTTTCCGTCCCACCGCCGTGTTGCGTCACCGCGTGGATGTCGCAACCCTTGCCGCTCGACCCGCCCGTTCGCCGGTCGCCCGCCACTCGGGCCTCACATTATCCAGGGGCCCGGGGCCTGTCAACCCCGATCCAAGAAACCCTTGAACCGCCGGCACCAAGGGTGCCAGGGTTTCCTGGCAACCAGGCAACTGGGCAATCTGGCAACTAGGAACCCCTGATTGCCAAGTTGCCAGACTGCCTGATTGCCCCGCATGATGCTCTTGTCCCGCCTGGGGCGGGATTGGCAGTTGGGAATGTCGGGTCAGGGTCAACAGTCAAAAACCCAGGAGGTGCATCGCCGCCTTCCGCTTGACAAGATGGGAGAAAGGGGATATGTGGTCGCGCCGGACGGACTGCCGTGCGGAGTGGGAGAAAGGACAGGGGAGGGCGCCATGGACAGGGCGCCGTCACCTGGCTGCCGAGGCCGCGAGGTCCCCCCTCGGAGAAGACCGGTGGGGGCGGAGACGTTTCTCTGGACGGGGGCGGAGCGGACCTGCCGCTCAGGGAGGGGACGAGATCCCGTTCTGCAACGCCAAGGAGGATGGAGCATGGCGAAGCCACAGCAGAGCAAGAAAGAGAAGCTGGGCGTCAAGATCGTGGTCGAGATCACCGGCCACATGCCGCGCGGTGAAGTGAATCAGTTCATGGCGACTCTGAGCAGCGTCGTGAACAATCACCTGGAGAACGGCGGGAACGGAGGGGGGTAGCCCGGATTATCCGTGGCCCTTCCAGGGTGTGCATCGTGTTCCGGGGAAGAAAGAGGGAATCGGGCATTCAGGGGTGCGGCCGGTCGCGGATGTGCAGGTATTCGGTCAACCAGTCCCGGTCGGCCGCGCCCAGGCGCGTGAAGCGGCAGTTGTGCAGGAACAGGTTTCCCTGGGGAATGACGCTGACCACCTGAACATCCGCCGCAAGCAGACCCTGCTCGAACCGGACCAGCACCTCTATGATCGTTCCCACGGGAAACTCTTCGTCCAGCAGCAGCCCCAGTCCGCCCGGCGCGAGGTTGTAGGTCGCTCCGCGTTGGGATCCACCGCCTGGCGCGGCCGACCCCCGCAGGGGGCGATAGACGACCGGGATCTGGATGCGGACCCGCTGGTACAATCGCCCCCCGGCTCCAGCGCCGCCAACACGGGTCGCCTGCTCGATGGCGAGGCGATCCGCTTTGCGGCGGACCCACCGCCGCCGCTCGACCTGCCCGACTGGAGGCTTCAGATCGTGGCCTTGGCGCCGGTCCAGGCCGGATCGCCGCTCCGGGCCGGTGTAGTCTGCTGGCTCAGCGTCAGGTTTCCCCTGCGACTTCTTCGTGTCTGCCATCGGGGATCAGCCAGTCCTGGTATCTTTCCCGGCCTGTCTAATTTCTTCTCCCTCGATCCGTGCTGACGGATGGACACGCCCTCGGGTGGCCGACCGATGCGCGGAACGTCCGTCAATAGTGTGCTCACCATATCCACTCGCGACCGCGGATGTCAA
>CAZNWB010000138.1:0-7627 GCA_964576535.1 uncultured bacterium
GCCGAACACATCCTGCCCTTCGTCACCAAGCCTTCCCGGTACCTCGCAGGGGAATGGAACGCTGTGGCGAAGGACCCGGCCACGGCCGAGGTCCGGGTGGCCCTGGCGTTTCCCGATGCCTACGAAATCGGGATGTCGCACATGGGGCTCAAGATTTTGTACCAGCTCCTGAATGCCCGGCCGGAGATCCTGGCCGAGCGGGTGTTCGCCCCCTGGCTGGACGCCGAGGCCCTCTTCCGCCAGCACCACATCCCGCTGTGCAGCCACGATTCGGGCCTTCCACTGGCGAGCTTCGACATCGTGGGGTTCACCCTGCAGTACGAGCTGTCCTTCGCCACCATTCTCAATATGTTGGACCTTGGCGCCATCCCCCTCCGCTCGTCCGAGAGGGACGAGCGGCATCCACTGATCGTGGCCGGGGGTCCCGTGGCCTTCGCGCCCGAGCCGCTGGCGGACTTCATGGACGCCTTCCTCATCGGCGACGGCGAGGAGGCGGCGCTGGATCTGTGCGGCGTCGTCCGCGAGTGGAGGCGAGCGGGCGGCACCCGCGAGGAGTTGCTCCGCGCGGTGAAGGGGATCGCTGGGATGTACGTCCCCGCCCTGCACCAGCCGGGCGAGGTCGTGCGGAAGCGGACCGCCCTGAAGCTCGACGTGGTGGATTACGGGCGGTTCCCCGTGCCCTACATGGGGATCGTTCACGACCGGGCCAACATCGAGGTGATGCGGGGCTGCGCCCAGGGCTGCCGCTTCTGCCAGGCCGGCTATATCTACCGCCCGATCCGGGAACATTCCGCCCCGAAGATCCGGGCGATGGTGGACCAGGCCCTGAAGGGGACCGGGTACGAGGAGGTGTCGCTGGCCTCGCTGTCCATCGCCGACCTCTCGTGCCTCCGGGATCTCGTACCGCCGCTCATGGCGGACCTGATCCCGGACAAGACCTCCCTGAGCCTGCCGTCCCTGCGGGTCGAGGCCCTGAACCGCAACAAGGAGATCGCCGAAGAGATCGGGAAGGTCCGCAAGACCGGCTTCACCATCGCGCCCGAGGCCGGCTCAGCCCGCCTCCGGAGGGTGATCAACAAGGAGGGCTTCGACGAGGACCAGATCTTCACCGCGGTCCAGAATGCGGCCCGGGCCGGTTGGGAGTCGGTAAAGTTCTACTTCATGATCGGGCTGCCGACGGAGACCCAGGATGACCTGGATGAACTCATCCGGGTAGCGAAGGAATCGACGCGGATCGCCCGCCGGGAGAGCCCGCGGGGATTCGGCCTGACGGTCAGCGCCAGCTCCTTCGTGCCCAAGCCGCACACGCCCTTTCAGTGGTTCGCGCAGGAGCCGATGCCGGTCCTCAAGGCGAAGCAGGCCTACCTCAAGGCGCGGCTGCGCGAGGCGCGGATCGATTTCAAGTGGCACGATGTCGAGTCGTCCTTCCTGGAGGCGGTGTTTACCCTGGGTGGCCGGGAGGTGGGTGCCGCCATCGCCCTGGGCCAGCAGCGGGGATGCCGCTTTGACGGGTGGACGGAGCAGTTCAGGTTCGACACGTGGATGCAGGCGCTGGCGGATGCGGGCGTGGATGCCTACGCCATCGCCAACCGGGCGCGAGACCTGGACGAGCCGCTGCCGTGGGATCACATTGACTGCGGGGTCTCGAAGCAGTTCCTGAAGCGGGAGTACAAGAAGGCGCTGCAGGTCAAGGGGACCCCGGACTGCCACGTGGGTCCTTGTAGCAACTGCGGCGAGGTGTGCGTCCCCAACTGGCGCACCTGGGCCCAGGATGTGGGGTTGATCCAGATCGAACTGCAAGCGCCGAGCGCCGAAGACGCAGAGCCGGGTACCCCGGCCTCGGGCGGGGTGGCCGAGAGCCGAGAGCCGAGCACTGAGCCAGGAGAGGCGATCGGTCAACAGGTCGATCCTTCAATCGGCTCGGACCAATTGACCAATCGGCCAATCGACCATTCGACTCGGCGGAGCCGGGTACCCCCTGGGGGGGTGCCGTCGGAGCAGCCGGTCCAGAAGATTCGATTCGAATTCCAGAAGGCGGGGGAGCTTCGGTATCTCTCTCACCTGGAACTGATGCGGGTGCTGCATCGCGCCTTACGGCGCGCCAGCCTGCCGCTGGCCTACACACAGGGCTTCAACCCCCAGCCGAAGATCTCCGTCGCCCAGGCCCTGGCCGTGGGTGTGGAGGGACTCCGCGAGCTGGGGGAGGTGGAGTTCACCTCGCGGGTAGAGCCAGACGACCTGCTGGCGCGCTGGAATCGGCAACTGCCGCCCGGGCTCAAGATTCTCCGGACCTGGGAAGCCCCCCTGCACGGGCCGTCGCTTTCCGCCGGGGTACGAGGTGCTGTGTATCAGATTCGGTTAGAGCCGAACGGCTGGGAGCCATCCACCCTGGCCGCCATCGGCACCGCGGGGGCCTGCGCCGATTTCCTGGCGCAGGGTCCCATCACCGTCGAGGTGACCAAGAAGGGTGAGAAGGTGACCTTCGACGCGCGCCCCTTCATCCAGGGGTTCACCGCCGCTCCATGTCGTCATAGTGCCGACGACGATGGCGCCAGCGATGGCACCGGTGCCGACGTCGGCACCGGTGCCGGCGATCCCACCCCTGGATGGGACCTGGTCCTCCGGGCGGGCCTGGGGGGCAGCGTCAAACCTCAGGCGGTGATGCGGACCTTTCTGGGACAGCGGGTCCCCCCCGGCGAGCTGGATCGGATGGTCTCGTCCCTGCGGATCACGCGGACGGCCCTCGCCCTCGAGGGCCAGGGGTAGGCCTCCCGAGTTCCCCGCCTCCCGCGCGCGGGAGGCGGGGACGTCGAGGTCTACCGTATGAAACGCGAGATCATCGTCAATTCCTCCCTGGTCGAGACCCGGGTGGCTGTCATCGAAGACGGCACCTTGGTCGAACTCCTCATCGACAATACCCACACCCAGAGCCTGGCGGGCAACATCTACAAGGGGCGGGTCCTGAAGATCCTGCCAGGGATGCAGGCCTCCTTCGTGGACATTGGTCTGGCCCGCGATGCTTTCCTGTACGTGCGGGACATCTACGAGGAACTGGACGACTACGAGCAACTCCTCACCCTGGGCGACGGAGACGGCGATGGGGATGTCCCCGACAACGACGCTCCACCACCGAGCCGGCGCCAGGCCAACCGGCCGCGGAGGCCTTCCCACGCCTCCATCGAGGAGTTGATCCAGGAAGGGCAGGAGGTCTTGGTCCAGGTCGCCCGGGAGCCCCTGGGCAGCAAGGGCGCCCGGATCACCTCGCACGTCAGCCTGCCGGGCCGCTATCTGGTGTACATGCCGACGGAATCCCACGTCGGCGTGTCCCGCAAGATCGAAAGCGAGACCGAGCGCTCCCGCCTCAAGCAGATCATCGAGGAGGTCAATGTCCCGCGGGAGGGGGTCATCGTCCGGACGGCGGGCGTGGGACGATCCAGGACAGAGATCCAGGCGGATTTTGAGTTCCTCCGTTCGACGTGGCGCCAGATCAAATCCAAGGCGGAGGCGCTGAAAGCCCCGGCCCTGGTGCAGAAGGACCTGGACCTGGTCTTCCGCGTCTTCCGCGACCTTATTACGAAGGAGGTGGCGCGCCTGGTGGTGGATTCGGCCGCCGAGTACGAACGGTGCATGGAATACACCGAGTCCCTGTTCCCCGAACTGCGCCAGCTCCTCTTCCTGTACACGGAGGACGAGCCAATCTTCAAGAGCTTTGGCATCGAGAAAGAGATCGAGAAGGCCCTGCGCAGCAAGGTCTGGCTCAAGTCCGGCGGGTACCTGGTCATCGAGCAGACCGAAGCGCTGGTCTCCGTGGACGTCAACACGGGCAAGTACGTGGGCAAGCATGACTTCGAGGAGACCATCCTCAAGACCAATCGGGAGGCGGCACGGGAGATCGCCCGGCAGGTCCGCCTGCGCGATCTGGGCGGGATCATCATCCTCGATTTCATCGATATGGCCCGCCAGGAGAACCGGGACAAGGTGGAGGCGGAGCTGAAGGAGGCCCTGAAGGCCGACCGGTCCCCCACCAACGTCTCGCTGCTGTCGGAGCTGGGCCTGGTGGAAATGACACGCAAGCGGGTGCGGCAGGGGCTGAACCAGGCGTTGAGCCAGACCTGCGCTGGCTGCGGCGGCCTGGGCTGGGTGCGCTCCACCGCCTCCATCGCCCACCAGGCGCTGCGCGAGCTGGAGTGGCGGATGGGCCGCAAGCACCTGCCCCGGGTCAAGATCCGGGCGGCCCAGGACCTGATCGACTGGATGAAGGCGGAGGAGTCCGAGATCATCGAGCGGCTGCAGCAGGGCCTGGGCGGTGACATCGAGCTCCTCGCCGAAGATACTTTCCCCCCCGGCAAATACTCTCTGCTGGAGGGGTAAAATCTGTCAACTTGTCGATTGGTCGACTCGTCAACTGGCGACGGCCTCCACAACCAGTTGACGACTTGACCACGTGACGGCCATCGAGGGGCGGAAAAGCTTGACACTGCTGGGCCCGCGTGTTATTAAACACGCCCCGTCTCCACACGAGGCGGGGTCGTTTTTTTGAAGCCATCAGCGAACAGCCCTCAGCCCCGGCGCTGAAAGCTGACGGCTGATGGCTGACGGCTTTTCATGGGGAAGGAGTTCCGGTGTACGCCATCATCGAATCGGGGGGAAAGCAGTACCGGGTGGAACCCGGGACCGTCGTGGCGCTGGAGCGCATCCCGGGAGACGTGGGCACCCGGGTGGAGCTCGACCGAGTGCTCCTGGTCTCGGACGGCACCACGGTGAAGATCGGGAAGCCGGTCGTCAGTGGGGCGCGGGTGGTCTCGGAGATCGTAGCCCAGACCCGGGGAAAGAAGATCGACGTCTTCAAGTTCAAACGGCGGAAAAAATACCGGCGCAAGACCGGCCACCGGCAGGAACTGACGAAGGTCCGCATCGCGGAGATCGTCGCCTAGCGACGTGGGGCACAGGCTTCGGTCGCTTCCAGGAGAGAGAGGGCCGCATGGCACACAAGAAGGGTGTCGGGAGTTCGCGGAACGGCCGGGACAGCGCCGGTCGCCGGCTAGGCATGAAGGCCTTCGCCGGCCAGGCGGTCCCGGGAGGCAGCATTCTCGTTCGCCAGCGGGGGACGCGGTTCAAGCCCGGGAAGAATGTCGGCATCGGCGGCGACGATACCCTCTTCGCCAAGGTGAGCGGTACCGTCCGCGTCGAGCACCGGGGCGGCAATCGCTTCGTCTCGGTCACGCCCACCCCGTAATCCCAATTCGGAATGCGGAATTCGGAATGCGGAATTGACATTCCGCACTCCGCAATCGGCATTCCGCATTCGACAATGTTTATTGATACCGCCCGCATCGGGGTCCGGGCCGGGGGTGGCGGTCGGGGCTGCGTGAGCTTCCGCCGCGAAAAGTTCGTGCCGTGCGGCGGGCCCAACGGCGGTGACGGCGGGGACGGGGGGAGCATCTCCATCGAAGCCAGCCGATCTTACCAGACCCTCATCGACCAAAAGTACCAGCAGCTCTACCGCGCCGGCCGGGGTGAGCACGGGCGCGGCAAGGGGCAGCACGGCGCAACCGGCCAGGACCTCCTCATCAAGGTGCCCCTCGGCACCGTCGTGCGCGACGCAGAGACGGGCGGGGCCCTGGTGGACCTCGTCGAGGAAGGGCAGCGCGCCCTGGTCGCCCGGGGCGGCAAGGGTGGCCGCGGCAACGCCCGCTTCGCCACCGCGACCCGGCAGGCCCCCCGGTTTGCCGAGCCCGGCACCCCCGGCGAAGTCCGGACCCTCCTCTTGGAACTCAAGCTCATCGCGGACGTCGGGCTCGTGGGCTTGCCCAACGCGGGGAAGTCCTCCCTCCTGGCCGCCTTCTCGGCCGCCCGACCGAAGATCGCCGCCTACCCGTTCACGACGCTCACCCCGAACCTGGGCGTGGTGGAGGTCCCCCCGTTCGGCGGGTTCGTGGTGGCCGACATCCCTGGCCTGATCGAAGGCGCAGCCGCCGGGGCGGGCCTGGGCATCCGCTTCCTCCGGCACATCGAGCGGACCCGCCTGCTGGTCCACGTGGTGGACGTCTCCGAGGCGGGGGGCGATCCTGCGTCGGCCCTCACGACGGTCGAGCAGGAGCTGTCCGCGTACAATCCCGCGTTGCTCACACTGCCCCGCATCGCTGCCGGAAACAAGATCGATCTCCCCCACGGCGAGGGCCTCGATCGTCTGCGCGCCGTGTGCGCCGCGCGCGGGATCCGCTTGGTGCCCGTCTCCGCCCTGACGGGCGAGGGGGTCCCGAGCCTGGTTGAGGAGATCGCGTCCTTGCTCCGGACGACACAGCGGACATCCCGTGACCTCGCGCAAAGCGTCTCCGCAGGCTGATCGCCGGGCGGTCCTCTCACGGCTGCGGCGGGTGGTCGTGAAGGTTGGCTCGGGCGTGCTCTCCCGCGGCGGGATCGGCCTGCACCGGCCGACGCTCGCCTCGCTGGCCTCGGCCCTCGCCACCCTGCGGGGGCAGGGGATGGAGGTCATCCTGGTCTCCTCGGGGGCCATCCTGGCGGGGATGGAGGCGCTGGGACTCGCGGAGCGACCCCGAGACCTTCCGCTCAAGCAGGCCGCGGCGGCCGTCGGGCAGGCCCACCTCATGCGCGCCTACGAGGAGGCGTTCCAGCCCTGCGGGCGGCGCGTCGCCCAGATCCTCCTGACGCAAGAGGACCTCCGCCACCGGGGGCGATACCTCAACGCCCGGAACACGCTCTTCACGCTCCTCACGTTGCAGATCATTCCCATCGTGAACGAGAACGACACCGTCGCCGTCCAGGAGATCGAGTTCGGCGACAACGACACGCTCTCGGCCCTGGTAGCCAGCCTGGCAGAGGCCGATCTGCTGATAATCCTGACCGACACCGAGGGGCTCTTCACCGCGGATCCGCGCCGCGACCCGTCGGCCCGGTTGATACCCCTGGTGCGGCCCCAGGATGCCGTGTCGTCCTTCTGCGCCGAGGATGCGGGCAGCGCGGCCAGCATCGGCGGCATGAACTCAAAGGTGTTGGCGGCGCGCCGCGCTGCGACGGCCGGCATCCCCACAGTGGTGGCGAGCGGCTTGAAGGCGGGAGTCCTGGACTCAATCGTGCGGGGCGAGGACGTCGGCACCTTCTTCGCCCCGTCCCGCAGCCGGCTGCAGAGCCGGAAGCGCTGGCTTGCCCTCGCGAGCCAGCCCCGCGGGGGGGTCGTGGTGGACCACGGCGCACGGCAGGCGCTGGTGTCCGGGGGGAAGAGCCTACTACCCTCCGGCATCCGGGCGACACGCCGGTCCTTCCGCGCGGGCGACGTTGTCAGCTTGGTGGACCCCGAGGATCGGGAGTTCGCCCGGGGGCTGGTCAACTACAGCCGGGACGAGGTGGAGAAGATCAAGGGACTGAAGTCGCACGAGATCGCGGACGCGCTCGGGCACAAGCCGTACGACGAGGTGATCCACCGGGACAACCTGGTGATCCTGGAGGGCCCGGAACGAACCGCCGATGAACGCAAATAAACGCGAATCTCCCAGCACCTGCACATGACGTGGGCTTGGTCTGCTTCCATCAAAACTGGCCTTCCTTTGCGTCCAAAGGCTTATCCACTTGACTCATGTCACCCCAACAGCTAGTATCCGCCCGCTCC
>CAZNWB010000139.1:0-7619 GCA_964576535.1 uncultured bacterium
ACGGGAGTGGGTGTGGCGCTCGTCAATCGGTAAATAATGGGTTAAACCCAGCGCGCGGCCACGGGGAATGATGGTTACTTTGTGCACCGGGTCGGAGCTGGGGGTCAGCTTGGCCACGAGGGTATGTCCCGATTCGTGGTAGGCGGTAATGCGCTTCTCCTCGTTGGTGATGACCAAACTTCTCCGCTCGGTTCCCATCATCACTTTATCTTTGGCGTCTTCAAAATCCTGCATACTCACTTTGTCGCGGTTACGCCGGGCCGCCAAAAGCGCCGCTTCGTTGACCAGATTGGCCAAATCGGCGCCGGAAAGACCGGGAGTGCCGCGGGCTAAAACCGGAAGAGAAACGTCCTCGGCCAAGGGAATCCGGCGGGTGTGTACTTTCAAAATCCCTTCCCGCCCGCGCACGTCCGGTGAATCAACAATCACTTGACGATCGAAACGTCCAGGTCTTAACAAGGCCGGGTCCAAAACGTCCGGCCGGTTGGTGGCCGCCATTATGATTACTCCTTCATTGGACTCAAAGCCGTCCATTTCCACCAGCAGTTGATTTAAGGTTTGCTCGCGCTCGTCGTGCCCGCCTCCCAGACCGGCGCCCCGGTGGCGGCCGACGGCGTCGATTTCATCGATGAAAATGATACAGGGAGCATTGCGTTTGCCCTGCTCAAAAAGGTCGCGCACGCGCGAAGCGCCCACGCCAACGAACATCTCCACAAAGTCGGAGCCGGACATCGAAAAGAAAGGCACCCCAGCTTCGCCGGCGACGGCCCGGGCTAAAAGCGTTTTCCCCGTCCCCGGCGCGCCCAAAAGCAAAGCGCCTTTCGGTATTTTCCCTCCCAGGCGCTGAAATTTTCCCGGCTCGCTTAGAAATTCTATAATCTCGTGCAGTTCCTCTTTGGCTTCGTCGGCCCCGGCCACATCCGCAAAAGTCACCTTCGGTTTTTCCTGATTGGCCAATCGTGCCCGGCTTTTTCCAAAGGAGAAAAGCCCTTTGGGACCGCCCTGCATCTGGCGAAACATAAAAACCCAAAATAGGATTAGAAGCACCCAGGGTAAGGTGGAAAGCAGAATGGTGCCCCAGTTAAGGTTTTGGGATTGGGCGTAAACTTCCGCCCCTTTTCCCCTCAAAAGCTCCAGGAGCTGGGGGTCTTCAAAGGGGATATACATATGGAAACGGCTGTAAACCACCGGCCGTCCCGAACGGGGGTCGATTGAGGAAACCTTGCCCTTAAAATCTCCTTTTAGATTTTTGTCATAAAAAGTAACTTTTTTGACGTTCCCTTTGTCCAGCTCGGCTATGAATTCGGAATAGGAAATGGCCCAATCTTCCTTCCCTTCCGGCGAGAAAAAGCGCCAGGCGAAGATGGCCAAAAGCAACAGCACAACCCAAAAGGCGGCCGCCTTGCCGCCCTTCTTCCATCCCGATTCCTCTTTGAAAACCGGCGGCAAGCGGCGCCGTCCGTCCGGGCTTTTCCCTTCTCTTTTTTCGTCCAGTTTGCTCACAGTATGCTTATCGACACTCCTATTCTATTCTACGCTTACTTTTCGGGCTTGTTTAAAGTTTTGGCCAAAAAAGCCAGGTGCGGAAGATGCCGGAATTTCTCGTTGTAGTCAAGTCCGTAACCCACCACAAACCCATCGCCAATCCAAAACCCTCGGTAGCGAATATTGACTTTTACCCGCTTTTTAGTTTTCCGTTCCAAAAGCGTGGCAACCGCCAGGCTTTTAGGCTTTCTGGTGAAAAGCGTTTTTTCGAGGTAATTCAAGGTCAAACCGGAATCGACAATGTCTTCCACCAGAATCACGTCCCTGCCGGTGATTTCAACCCGCAAGTCTTTCAAAAGCCGCACTACGCCGGAAGATAAAGTAGAAGCGCCGTAGCTTTCGGTTTCCAAAAAGTCGAGTTCGTGGGGAATGGAAAGCCGGCGGGAAAGGTCGGAAAGAAAGACGAAACTCCCTTTTAAAACCCCCACCAAAACCGGTCTTTTGTTTTTGTAGTCGCTTGAAATTTTTCGAGCCAGTTCGGCGACTTTTTTTTGAATTCGACCGGCGCGGATAAAAGGGATTAATTGGTCACCCATCCGGCGAAGCTTTCAGGTGTAAAACCGTTATAGTATTAGATCTCACTTTAAACTCTTCGGAAATCCGATGCCCAACCAGCCAGCAGATTTTCCCCGCGGAAGTCAAAACCAGCACATTTTGTCTTAGAAAAGCCGGAACTTTGGCATCAGTAAGAAAATCTCCCACTTTTTTGCTACCCTTCATTCCCAGCGGGATAAAACGGTCGCCATTGTCAACCGGACGGAGCACAAAAGGAGGGCGCAATTGATCCGCATCAAAGTAACCTTCCCAGTCATTCGGTAGAATCAGGCTTCTTATTTTAGTCCGGGGAAGTGTTCTGGCTGAAAAAATTAGACCGTCCACTCTTTTCATACCATTGGTTGGCAGCACAAAGCCGTGGGGTTTTTTCTTTTCTTGTTTTCGATAAAACCAAAGAATTCCAGCTTGGATGGATTGAGCATACAGATTCTTGGCCAGCTCGATTTTTCCCGGTTTTTCAAAGAGGCGCAAAAGCCGCTCGGTGGCTTCAAAATCAGGGCTGAAGCCGAAATTCTGACTGCAAGTCAGTTGGAGAACTTCACGCTGCACTGCCTTTGGAGCATTTTTCAACACCGTCGTTTTAAGACCAAAAGCATCTCCATCTTTTGCTGCCGCTTTTTTTGCAATTGTTTGAGCCTCTTTTTCGATAAATCCCCTTTCTCCAGCGGAGATTTCAGCCAATCGAATCAACGCCAAGCGAATTTGCGGGTTGTAATCTTTTTCCAAAAGAGGTAAAAGCTGGTGACGGATGCGATTGCGTAGAAACTTGATATCTGTGTTGGATGGGTCAATTCGATAGCGCAGCTTCTTTTCCTTCAAATAGGCCATAACCTCCTGCCGGGTACAGCTTAAAAGAGGACGGGTAATTTTCCCCCGTGAGGCCGGAATTCCCACCGGCCCGCCGGTGCCGCGGATGATTTGCAGAAGCACGGTTTCGGCTACATCGTCGGCGGTATGGGCGGTGGCAATTTTATCGAACTTTTCATCCCGAGCGATTTGCTCAAAAAATTGATAACGCATGTTTCGTCCGGCTTCTTCGAGCGACCATTTACTCTCTTTAGCTACGGTTTTGACATCAACCTCCGAGCAAAAAAACGGCAATCTTAACCGCGCCGCCAATTTTTGAACAAACTCGGCATCTTTTCCTGCTTCCGACCGCAGCTGGTGGTTTAAGTGAGCGATGCCTAACTTTAGTCTAAAGCGGCGCGACAGCTCTTTGAGCGCAAAATGCAAGGCCACCGAATCCGGCCCGCCGGAACAAGCCACAAGTACTTTTTCACCACTAACCAAGAGCCGTTTTTTTCGAAGAAAACCGGCGACCTTCTCTGAAAAACCTAATTTCATCAAAAAATAATGTAAGAAAATAATAGAGAGAAACCAATAGGCCGCAGTTTTTGATGGCAAATCGGTTGGCGTTTTTGGGGTACCTAAAAATTGTTTCACGTGAAACAATTTATCTATGGCCAAGAACACGTTTGAGTTTTGGAAAAGTGAAACCTTTTTTGGGCTCTATTTCCGCGCCCAAAAAAGCAGAGCGACAGTAGCGATGAAAAATAGAATGTCGATGCCCCAGGCGGCAATCACCACCGGCAGGCCGCCGGTTTCCCCCAGCGTTTGGAAAAGCCGGACTAAAACAATACCTACGAAGGCAATCGCAACCGCTATAATGAAATTGAGAGCCGTGCCCGATTTACGGATTTTGACGGCAATCGGCGCACCAATAAAAACTATCAAGGCGTTCAAAAGCGGGAGAGAAAGTTTCATATGCAACCCGACTTCTTCTTTAACCGTCGGCTGGCCGGCATATTTTTTGGCGGCGACGGCCGTAGCCAGCTCCCGAAAAGTCATTTGATTCGGCTCTTCCCTGCGGCGCAAAAGCTTGGCCGGGCTGGCAGTCAAATCAGGCCTTTCCAACCGGTCAAAAGTGCTGAATTTCTCCTTCCCTTTTTCCGAGAAAATCCGGTGCCGCCCCCGCTCAAAAACCCAGAAGGGGCCGGAAAAATCCAAGACCTCGGCTTCAATCACTTCGGCCAAATACCCTCCCTCAAAGCGCTGGGTTAACAGGTGGTGGGCCTTTTTGGCGTTGGGGTCCAGACCGCCGAAAAAGAAAAACCAGCCGCCGGGAGCGGCCAAAGAGACGGAAGCCTGCTGCGGGTCGGCAGCCGCTTGTTTTTCGATTTCGATTTTTTTGATGTAGTCGCTCTGACTGGCGGCAAAAGGCACAACGTATTCTCCCATTAAAAAAACCGTTCCAGCCAGCAGCAGCGAAAAAATAAAAACCGGGCCAAAGAGGCGCATAAGTCCAAATCCCGAGGAACGGATGGCAATCAGTTCGTTGTTTTTTACCAGCGAGGAGGTGGCGAACAAAATGGCCAGAAGCATGGCCACCGGAGCGACCCGTACCATCTGGGTCGGCGCCCAATAAAAATAGTAAAGAAATATTTGCCTTCCGGTGGCGTTCCGGTCCAAAAATTTGTCTATGTTATCCACCATATCGATAATCACCACTAAGGTTAAAAACCCTATCAAGGCGAAGGCCAGCACGACTAAAAATTTTTTTATAAAGTAACGCTGGAGAATTAAAAGCATCAACTCAACGGTTCCGGCGCCTTTCCAAAAACAATTTCAAGCGGCTGGAGAAACGGTCCCAAAGCCGCAGCCGCCCTTCCTTCTGCATCCGGTAGAAAAGAAAAAATCCGATTAAGGTTAAAAGGACATTGGCAAACCACATCGCCCAGAAAGGAGTGATTTTTCCCCGGTCAGCCAGTTCCTCACCGCCGATTAAACAGGCCCAATAGAAAATGAAAAAGCCCAGCGAGAGCCCGGCGGCCGTGCCGAAACCGGCTTTTTTGACGGCCGCTCCCAAAGGCGCTCCGATAAGCACGAAAACAAAGCAGGCGACCGCCAGGGCATATTTTTTGTGGATTTCAACCTGATAGGCGCTTATCTGGCTTTTTTGAGAGGAAAACCCAGCCGCCAATTCCGTTAACGAAGCTGCCAAGCCCTGTTCCTTTGCAAGGATGTTCCTATAATTTGTAGGTTCATTTTTCCAACTCTCCGGGAAAAGCAGCCCGCCAAGGCGTTGATTGATTTGGCGCGAAACGGCGGTTTCAATGCTGGTTTGATACCCCGCTGCCCCTTGGACAAGCGGCTGGACCCGTTCCTTCATCATCTGGATATTCATTTCCCGTTCTCCCCGATAGTTGTCGGCGCTGGAAGAATAAGGCTGGTCGATATCTTTCAAGGTTACCTTTTGGCGATGAAAAAAAACCCGCCGGTACTGGCTGGGCTCTTTCGGATCGGCTTCGGCCATTTCGCCTTCAAAAAGTTCGAAAACAATTCCGCTGGAAGTGCGCGTCGTCCCGGTTTGCCGGGTATGCATCCAGCCCCGCGGAGCGGAAATCGTGCGCGGCAGCCCCTGCTCGGTTTGCTCAAAAATTTTCACGTCGGAGACGGCGTTGGTGAGCGGGTTGATTTCTCTCAAATAAATTTGGTAGCCGGGTATCTGGTTATTAAAAACATTGGGCTGCAAAACCACCAAAGGTTTTTTCTGCGCCAAGGCCGACAACTTGACCCGCGCCTGAAAATTGGATTCCGGCAAAACGTCGTTATTGAAAAAATACATAAGCATCGACAACAGCGCGCCCCAAAGTAAAGCCGGAAAGGCGAGTCTTAGCCAGGTCCAGCCGCCCGATTTGAAGGCCAGAATTTCGGAATCGGAGGCCAGACGCCCGTAGGCCATAATACTGGCGACCAGAGCCGACATCGGCACGGATAAGGCCAGCATCCAGGCCAGATTTAAGCCGAAAATTTCCAAAGCCTCCCAAGTCCCCACTCCCTTGGTGATGATGCTTTGCATCACTTCAAGGATGAAATCCATAACCAAAACGAGCGTGATTACGGCAAAAGCAAAAAAGAAAGGGCCGATATGCTCCTTCAAAATATAGCGGGCGACAATCACGGGGGGAATATAGCGAATTTCTTAAAAAACGGTTTTGGTAGGGATGGGTTTCAAACCCGCCCCTACTGTTTTCTGTTAAATAAGATTATATTTAAGCCCCGATGATAGGCCAAACCATCTCCCATTACAAAATCTTAGAAAAGTTAGGCGAAGGGGGAATGGGCATCGTCTACCGTGCCCACGACACCAAGCTGAACCGGGAGGTGGCGTTGAAGTTTCTGCCTTCCTATCTGGCTTCCGAGGCGGGGCAAAAGGAGCGCTTTTTCAACGAGGCCCAGGCGGCCTCGGCCTTGAACCATCCCAACGTTACCACCATCCACGAGATTGACACGCATTACGACCAAATCTTCATCGCGATGGAATTAGTGGATGGGAAAACTTTAAAGCAGTTAGTCAAAGAGGATACCCTCCCAATCAAAAAGGTTTTGGAGATAGCCATACAGGTTTGCGAGGGGCTGACGGCGGCGGCGGAGAAGGGGATTGTTCATCGGGATATCAAGTCGGACAACATCATTCTGACTCCCAAAAACCAGATTAAGATAATGGACTTTGGTTTGGCCAAGTTCAAGGGGGGCGCCAAGCTGACGGCGGCCGGTTCCACGGTGGGGACGGCGGCCTATATGTCGCCGGAGCAGGCCTCCGGGGAGGAAGTGGACCACCGCGCCGACATTTTCTCTTTTGGAGTCGTGCTCTACGAACTGCTTACCAGCCATCTCCCCTTCCGGGGGGAGCATCCGAGCGGGTATATCTACTCCATATTGAACGAAGAGCCGGAGCCGGTGGCGCGGTTTAACGACAAGGCCACGGCAGAATTGCAGCGGATAGTTTCCAAGGCCTTGGCCAAGGATAGAGAAGAGCGCTATCAGCATATCGCTGATTTGGCGGCGGACTTGCGGCATGAAAGAAGGAATCTGGAGTATGCCAAATCCTCCACTCAACCGAAAGCGGAAGCGGTTCACAAGCCGAAGAAGAACCTCCTTAAAGTTTTAATCCCAACTTCAGCCGTGGCTATTTTAGCTTTGCTCTTTTTCATCTTCAATCCTTTCAAAGTGGAGGTTTCGCGAAACCAAACCGCCGAGGCCTCGCAAAACACCTTGGCGGTGATGTATTTCGAAAACATTCCCGACCCGGAGGACAAAGACCACAACGGGGAGATGCTGGCCAACCTTTTAATCACATCTTTGTCCCAAAATCCCGGCTTGGAAGTCATCAGCCGGGAGCGGCTGTATGACATTCAAAAAGAACTTGGGCAGACGGAATCCAAGTCGATAACTCCCGCGCTGGCGACCAGGATTGCCGAGCGGATCGGGGTTAAGACCATGCTTCTGGGAAGTGTTTTACAGGATAAACCGAGCTTGACCGTTACCTCGCGCTTGATTGACGTTAAATCGGGAAAGATTTTAAGCTCCCATCGGCTGGCCGGATTCTCCAACGAGCGGATGTTTTCTTTGGTGGACAGCTTGGCAACTTTGGTTAGAAGCGGTTTGAACGTAGCAGAGGCAGCCGAAGCCCGGCCGGTGGCGCAGGTGACCACCAGCTCGCCCGAGGCCTACCGGTC